>JABJNB010000081.1 GCA_018659145.1 Rickettsiales bacterium | reverse complement strand
TATTGACTGCAAGCATAACTTCCCTAGCGAGCTCTTGACTGCCATCCCAAACAAAGGTAACGAAATAATCATTATAGAAATCCCATCCAGTTGTCGAATTAACAATTGTAAACACTATACCAACACGCAGTATATGCGCCAACATATCTTCTTTTGTGAAGCGTGTTAAGCCGAGGAAAAAAGCCACACCTATATATGCAATCATTATTGATAATGATATGTTTATTAAACTACCCAAATATGATGAAGTAACAAAGCTATTAAAAAGAATTTTGATTATATCAATATATTTATCAAACACTGTATTAGCAGCAGCTTGGGTATAAATAGGCGCACCAATTTGAGCGCCTTCATAGAATGTCAGCCCTACAGACGAAGAGCATTCCTCCACATCACCATCTACCAAACTTAACTTATCAACACCATCTTTAATACAACCTATGGTATTAGAAGAGTAATCATCATAATAATTGATATAGGACCATATCTTGATCTCATCATAATCATCAACCCCCAAAGCTTTTAATAAGCTTTGATTATTATATTGTAGCTCTTTAGGATCTATAACAAAATACCAATCATCACCATAACCTGCTACTGTAGTTTCAAAATAACTCGCTACATGGTAGTACAGAGCTAGATCTTCCTCAGGTAGTATCGAGAAAACTATATAGAGCCCTCTTCCCTTAATATACCAACAAACCTGGGGATTTTGACTTCCATCAAATTTTGGCTGAACACATGATTGAGCATCCGAATCATTTGTCGCACTCGAATCACAAGCCTCAAAATCCTGATCATCACAAACTCTCAGAGCGCTACTCTCGCCTTCATAAGGCGTTTCAGACTCCAATCTGTCTGCTGACCAAGGCGACCACGCGCCATCTAATTTAGCAACAACCTTCTCGCCATTGAGAACGTAACCCGTGGAGATAGGTTTTGAGGTATAAAGCCAACTATAATCACTATAACCATTTGGGTATTTAAGATCCACGTCTTTACCGGATACGTTAAAGCCTATTTTAGGATCACCAAAATCATGCGCTTCAATACAACGTGGGTTAAAGTTACATGAGATACAAAAAAGTAATAATATGGTCAAACAAAAACGTAACATCATCTATACCGACCTACTTCTCAAGGCAGCTAAACGTGATCGCGCACTACTAGCCTCGCTGCGTAACCCAGAAGCCTTTCTCTCATCCTCTGTAGACAGAGGCCTAGGCTTCGCATCCAATACCCTCAATTGCATTTCACAGTCCTGCAACCTACCCTCTGCATCACTAATCTTTCTTTCCAAGTCAGGACCAGTACCTTTCTCTTCACCAACACCTGCTGACCAAGGTTCTGCATCTGCTCCAAGAGTATCCGCATCACGAGGATGAGATGGCGGTCCAGGAGGAGGTGGAGAACGATCAAAAGCACCGCCTTCTGCATCACGAGCTTCTGCTGGCACAGAACTTGCCTCAGGAGAGAGCGTAGGTGATGACGCTCCACTCTCTTGAGCCAACACTGGCCGTGGAGTATCAGAAAAAGCACTGATTTCCTCTTCAACTCTAAACCCTGACATAAATTCTTGATGCGCTACTTTTTGCCTAAATATTTCATCCTCTACCATATTTGTACTAGAAACATTGTAAAAACTCTTGCCCTTACTTGCCATTTTTATTTTAGCATCATGACGACGGTCACTAGATTTGAAAGTTTGAAGAGCCATCCTATCATCAGCCTCCTTATTAAAATCCTCGAGCTTCTTCTCTGAACGCTCTAAAACTTCAGCTGCGTTGACAGCTTTCTGACTCAGATCATCATACTCCGAAAGCTCAGCCCTGTCAGCGGCTTCTTTTGTTTTCTCCGCATGAACCTTAGCCTGCGCTACGACATCACCTAAATGACCTCTCATATCTGCAATGTCAGCCTGCTCACGTCTTTTTTGCCTTAGGAATTGCGTTCGTCCCCCCCTATATGCAGAATCAGTCCGTCGCTCACGAGTTGCAGGATCTTTGCCTTCCAATGTCCTTGAGAACTCGGCCTGATTAACCTCAGATCGCTGAGTAGATCCAGCTTTCCCAGAAGCATCAGCCATCGCTTGATATTGTGCAGCCATTTCAGCAGACCCATCAATGCCTCTATCTTTAATCCTATCAGAAATCTCGTCTTGTAACCTCTTCTCTTTTGCCTTTAGCTTCTCTGTGTATGCCTCCGTAGTAATATCATGCTTACTTTTTAACGCCAGCATATACCTCTCTCTTTCCTTTTGGTATATTTCAAAAGGGTCCCCATCAGTCTCTAAGACGTCTAGTAACTCTGCTTTCTTACTGTCTAGCCTTTGCATATAATCTTCAGTTCCACTTCCATATTTCTCGGCTAAAGCCTCTCTCGCAGCATTAACATCTTCTTTATATTTACCAAAACCTGTCGCAGCTCTTTTCCCAAACAGAGACTGAGCATTTTCCTTACCTACTGCCATAGCAGCGCTCCTCTCCATACCACTTCGTAGAGACTCTATTCGCCTTTTACTTAAACCTGTCGCAGCTCCTTTCCTAAACAGAGACTGAGAATTTTCCTTACCTACTACCATAGCAGCGCTCATCTCCATAACGCTTCGAAGAGACTCTTTACTTTTACCTAGCATAGCCTCGATCTCACCACCTATAGTATCAGATATAGTATCAGATTTTTGCCTCATACCCATTTTCTTTATTAAACCTTTGTGGTTACGATCCATATAGTTATTAACTTTTTGCTCATCACCACGAAAAGTATCTCCTAACTGAGCACGAAGCTGACCTAGTTTTTCGCTATCAGATAAATTCTGACCTTTAATACCTTTTACTGCTTTATCAACACCAGATTTAAACCTTCTACCCTGCTCTCTATGCCTTCTTGATTCTTCACGAGATCTATGTCCTGTAGCCTCACCAAATTCACGCCTTAATTTACTTGGCTTAGATTCGGTCACAGATTTCCCTATATTACCCGGTAAATTAGTTGTAACTCCAATAACTGTTTTAAGACCAGAGCTTGCTGCTTTGCCAGCATGCTTTTTAGCCCTCTCAAAACTCTCAGAAGATGCTTTTGATAATGCTCGTGATTTTCGCCCTAAACGATTGGCTTTATTAACATTACCGCGCACATGACCGCGCATACCTGCCATATTCGCAGCTACAAGCATACTTTGAGACCTTGCTGAATAACCAGCTGATGCTGCTCCAGACTTTAAAGCTTTAGCACTAGACACCCCTGTGCCAACCGCATTCCTAATCACGGGTGCAGCAGTTTTATAAGCAAGCTTACCACCAAATGCCGCCGCTCTAAACCCGTGCTTACCTAGTTTACCTGCAGCAAATTTCATAGCCGGAATTACATCTTTAGTAAGATCTCCTGCTATAGAACCTAAACTACTTCCATCCGCTCCACCGCCAGCTATAGAGTCAGCCAGGGCAGTGATTGTATCAGTAAAGCGCATAAAGAAATAACCTAAGGCAAAGAAATATGCGGCTGCGTAAAAAGATACCGTCCGGGAGGCATTATATGCGGTTGAATATCTAGGGTCTATACCTGCCGCCTTCCAGAAACTTAACATTTCAAATGGCGGAATACCTGGCAAGGTAATTGACAGAATATTGCTCCAACAAACTCCAAAACTAAATACATCAAACAATGCCGCCAGCAACATAAATCCAAAAATATTCACTACAAAAAATAACATTGCTAATTGCAGTGAGTAGCTAATGACCATATTAAGCCAATTCCTAAAGAATTCTTTTGTTGAATCAAAAACTAAGAATATAAAAAATATTGGTCCAATAATAAATAATATCGCAAGTATTACTTTAGCAAAAACATATAATATATACACTTTCACAATCGCAACTAACACACAAAATACGCCCCCCAGTACCAAGGCAAATAATAACCAACCAATTAACAAAGGTGAAAATAGGATGGCTACTAATTTAGTCAAAATCACTTCCTGGAACAAATAATAAAAGAAATAATCAAATACCGCAAAACTACCACCAAGCCCTAGCTCATCACCTTCTAACTCTGGTCGAAGCGAGTAGGTAAAGATTTCGGCTAAATCCTCGGCCCCTCCTTCAAAAAATTGGATAATATAAGTATAGAAGAACTCCCAACCACCAGGAGATACAAACATATAAATAATACCTACTCTTATAATCTTAGCAAATAACTCCCCTTGTGAAATATTTGCTAAACCAATTACAAATAGTAATCCCATATAAGAAATATATAACGCAAGTACCGTTCTAAGTATGGTCTGAAAATATGATCCCTCTCCAACCAATTCACCAAAAGCGCTTTCTTGGAAATCTGCAGCAAAGAGATAGTCAAATGGCTCAAGAATCAGAGCAATAACATTTACAGGATCAATCTCATCTTCCATCGTAGTTATCGATAGTAAGAAGTTGCCAGCATTATTCTTTATTATATAATCATATTGAGTCTGATTATGCACAAAACACTCACCATCATCCTGCTCAAAAGAATCCACAACTCTCGCCTTAATCCTACCAATACTAGGTATAGATTTAGCAGATGACATCTGGGCCAATGCTTCTAAAGTAACCTCTGGGTCATCACCAATTTTAATCCTGACTAATTCATCCCCCCCTGTACAAGTTTCAAGTAGACGTACTATTACGGCACCAGTACCTCTATTATTATCATAGTTATTATATATATATTCCGAGCCTCGCCATTTCCAACCGTGATGATAACGGATAGGCAATGTCACTGTCTTCCATGTCAGCACCCAATCCTTTATCCCATCAGGGATCCTAAAGCTCATATCTTTCCAAGCCTCCCGATACTCCCAACAACCCTCACCATAGCCATCGCCAAGATCCCATTCCAAATCAGCGTCAACTGAATCATAGTCCCATGCATAACCATTTGACACAAACCAATGAGGGTCAAATGGACGAGATCCCTTGTATCTCGTATTATCACCAGGTGCTGGATCACAAGTTTTAACCTCTGCATAAGGTTTCACATATGCCATTTTGGCCCAACCATTTACAGCCTGACCATTGTAATGCAAAATATCAAAACCCTTGATGTCAATTCCAGAAACCGATATATCATGACAAACGCCTTCCTCTGGACAATCTTTGTCCTTGTCAAATAAGCACTCACATAAATCCTCTGTAGTACCATCAAGTAAAGTAAATATCTCTGAATCACTTAAATAAACCCATCTATTATCATCAGATCCCTCTGTGCCGCCGAGACGGAACTGTACAGCAGGGTTACCTGGTATATAGTTTGGATCATATAAATACACTTTTTTATCATCGGTATTCCAATAAGCGGTGTCGTTACCATCATCATCAGTAAGACAATCTTTCCCCCCTGCACTAGCGCAACAGTCTGCATAAGTATTAGCCCATTCTGTATCCTCACTAGAGCTATCACAATTCCTTGGGCATCCAGTAGTGATGGCGTTTTCGGTACAGTCCACCTGCTCGGATGTGCATGCATCTATCTCAGCCTGATCTACTGCCACGTCTAGACAGGCCGTTGCCTCAGAAATACAGAAGGCACTATCTACCGTTATACAGCTGTAAATATCACCATAAAAATCATTGCCCACTGTGTCAGACTTGCCCTTACATTGCGAATAACAACTAGCACCATCTTCATCCTCTGCTCTATAATCCCTAGCACATTCATCCGCATGCTCTACGCAATCACCAAAGTCCTTGTAAAAAATCCCATTACAAACTGACGTGCTAATACTTTGCTCTTGAGTGAAACAATCATCTGCATTTTTGTAAAGAATACCAGAGCAAACTGACGTGCTAATATTTTGCTCTTGAGTGAAACAAGCATCCGCATCTGCATAACCCAAACCTACATACCCTTCCTCACAATAACTCAGGCAACTATCTACATCTGCATTATCCCTATATACTTCGCAATGACTCAGGCAAATACCTACATCCGCATTATCTCTATATACTTCACAAACATTAGTAATACAACCTTGGTAAGATAATCTGGATCTTGAGCATGCTTCTACCTTACTTTTATAAGCTGATTCAGACGTAGAACATTGGATTGATGACGCTCCCCCATTATCCCCGCATGTAAAATTAGGCTCGCTAACATCTCCGCTACTATCAAGCAGATAGCAAGAATGCCGAGTAAGATTACAACCCGATATATCACAACCCGTCTTTAAAAAAACAGGCTCCTTCCTTTCTGTCCCTACCTTAGTCGCCATTATGGCTTTATAGCGGTTAGCATCATAAGTCTCCGCAGTAAGATTATCTGCCATATCAGTAACAAAACCTAGCTGTATAGAATCAAGAGACATTCTCTGCAATTCTGGATCTGTATAACCCCAGCCATTGTTAGTACTCATATCTTTCAAATCACTATAAGTT
The DNA here is from genome assembly GCA_018659145.1 of Rickettsiales bacterium. Lineage (GTDB taxonomy): Bacteria > Pseudomonadota > Alphaproteobacteria > Rickettsiales > JABIRX01 > JADHOX01. The sequence continues at coordinate 8,558 of JABJNB010000081.1, read as the reverse complement.
TGCGCTACCAGATATTCAAAATTACTGCAGACTCCATCACCCACATTACCAGCCATGGTGAAGCTATCAGTTCTGATATGATCAAAAGAACTATTTGCAAAATCAATTTGATCTGGCGTATATTTTACGACCTCTATATAATCCTCCGAGCAACCCTCCACTCCATCACAGTCACATAAACCATTTTCATCTACCGTCGCTCCACTCGCTGTATCGCAGACAAAGCTCCTAAGCACACAACTGCAATTCTCACATCCAGCTAGATTCCCTGTAGTACACGCACTACAATCCTCCCAACTTCCCCCTACTTTTTTATCTTTATACTCATCCTCACCATCACATTTATCTTCGCTACCTGGTATACAGAGCTTTGGTACCAAAACCAAAAACTCTTTTGCATTGTTAAAATAAAATGAAGAATTACTCCCCCCACTCGGTGAGCAAGCAAATTCACTTTCAACACCTAATGGCTGCTCTCCAGGCAGCGAAGAATCAAATGTGATTAATGATGTTTGACAAGAACTCCCTTCTTCCTCAATAGATAGGCTGCAACATGAGGAGTCGGAATCTGTATCGCAATCTACAGCATCACAACTATCATCCTCACTCTTTTCATAACCAGAATCAAAAGAAGCTGAACAAAAAGTTCCAAAACCAGATGCCTTAATGCTTAGTGGATTATTGGTACTGGTATAATCAACCCCTGTGTTAAAATATTCAACCTTATATCCATCCCACCCTCGAGTAGAATCTGGGCACCTCAAAGTGGGATCTTGTGATTTATTAGCATTACCCCAATCCTCTGGGTTAACCTTGAGACCTACTCTAACCGACACTATGTCACCAAAGTCTACAGCATCTATGCAATCTGGTGTTGTAGTTAACATCTGAAATAAACCTTCACATGATATTAAGGTCAAAAACAAGAGAGATATAAAAATAGTTTGTAGTTTTTGCGCTAACTTTTTCACTCCTTCTTACCTGAAGATTTGCTGCGTGCCTTTGTAGATCCTTTCTCTAGTTTACGCTTGAATTTATCAGAGGCTACAACCTTATCAACCTGCTTATCAGATAAATTAAAACCCTTTAATGTTTCACGAGCTTTAGCCGTCATATCCTTGGAGAAATCTTCTCCACCCCTACCTCTGATATACTCATTCTCCGTATTCTTGAAAGCCTTATCTAAAGCTGCCCCCGCACGTCTTTGCTCATTAGTGAACTTGCCTGTGATTGCGTTATCAAGTTTGCCTAAAGTCTTGTTGTAAACATCGCGTTTTACATTTGTTTTCATTCTGCTATATGCATGTGGATCATTTGCTGCATAATTATACGCCTTTCCTGCAACGTTATCCGCGAAATTTGCTGCGGCTTTTGGCATAGATTTTACACTTGTATTAAATTCTTTAGCCACCCCAGCTACCGAAGTACCTCTGGCTAACTTGCCAGAAATAGACTCTGAGATATCAAGAAACTTATAAAATAAAATAACTATTATAAAGAAACTTAACACTTTTATAAAATCTGGTCCCGATGACGTAACTTCATCAATGCCAAATCTTCTATAGTCAAAAGTCGCTGGTGCAAAAAATTCTAATAATGAAAACTGGAATGGAAGAAATGTACAGCAATATAATACAGGCTTCCAACAGACAGCATAATTAAACATATTATAACTATAAGCATATATAAAATATGAGAATAGCACAACTGTCAGACTCAGCAACATTAATTTAAATGCACAGCCTATTAGCATATCCAACCATTTACCAAAAAACTGAGCTGTAAAAGGCATCAGGGCAAACATAATAAAGAATGGTGCCAAGATAATAGCCAGAGATATTAACAATATAATTACCACATATTGTATCATGGCAGCTATAACAGCTTTAAAAAAGATAAAAATTGTGTAATATAACAGCGCAACCATCAAAATTCCAGTTGGAGAAGTGAATAACAATCCCCAAATTTTGGCATGCACATCGCTAGAGAGGAAAATACCGGTTATATTATCCAACATACTAAACATTGAATATTGATTCTGAGATGATGCAGCAATATTGTCAGAATCAAGCAAATTATCAGTTAAAAACCCACCTATTTGGAGCGGAACATCTCGCACAAGAACAATAACATTATCTCTAAAAAAGCCCCATGAATCGGGTGAAACTAATAAATAAACAATTCCTATCTTCAGAACACGACTAAATAATGCCCAGCTACTCATTTTTTCTAAGCCAAACATAAAATTAATACCCATCATTACCACCATAAACTGCAAGGTAATATTGAGTAAGACTGAGAATAAACTTGGATTGCCGTCAGTTCCTATAACTATTTTCTCATAAAACATTTTATAGAAGCCTGAACAATCCTCATCCCTGCATTCAAATATATCAACAATTGGATCAACTATATACGCTTGTAACCCCGTCATTAACCCTGCCAAATCTTGCTCTTCGGTCATTGAAATAGTTATTACCCCAGAATTTTCATCATAAGCTTCAAATGCTGCTGCTGCACCGCTGCCACCATCCTCGCATAATAATTTTGAATTTTTAATTCTAAAAAAGAACTTATCTCCTGATTTAATATCTGCTGGAATTTGAAATACCCCATCAAGCTCCAAATCTTCTGTAGCAACAGTAAAAGTATTAACATTACTACCAAAAGCCATTTGAATGTTGTTTAAACTAAAGTCATTATGACAAATTGTTCCACTAACACCTGTAGCAGAACCTCCGTCTGTATCAATTGTATTAGCAATAGCAAGCAATGAGGCTACATCACTTATATCCGTATCCGTTGCAGCATTTGAGAATAGGCTGAAGTTATAAATAGAACCTAAGTAAAATTGTGATGGGGCATTGCTATAATCCCATTCTTGACCAAGTGAAAAATATACAACTTTATTATTATCCGTATCTCCAATTGAGATAGTAAAGCTCTCTTCAGTCACTGCATCACTATTTAAAATTTGGATATCAGCAGTACCAACTCCTACTTTTATTATTATTGTAACTTTTTTATTATAATAATTAGTACTCCCAAGATTATTAGCATTAAACTCTAATATGCCATCTGGTCCTATGGATAAATAATCGCCAAGATCATCATAATTATCTTGATTAGCTGCAAAAATGACACGTGATTCCGTTTCATTACCTATTATATTGCAATCATCTGTAAGAGCCTCCGTCAGATCCGTAGCATCACAAAACGGTTCTATTGATAATAGCACCGTATAAGATGAATTATTCCTTATATAATCCGCAATATTATTCGAAACCATGAAATTTGATAGGCCATCAAAAAATAAAGATCCATTAGACGCGCTGCTGTTTATTCTATTATAAAATTGTGGTTCATAATCCGTCCTATTTGGGAAAGCATTAGCCATCTCATTTAAATCCTCATACGCAATATTTGGCTGAATACGAAGTGAGTAGATATTATCTGCAAAATACTCATGATCACGTCCTGTACAAAGATCTTTAGCCATCGTATTTAATGAAACTTCATAGCCCCACGATGTTTTATCAGCTAATTTGCACAATAGTTCTGACATAAAAACTTCAGAATCAAGATCCATTAATCTTGGTTTAACAAACTCTGTAGCATGATGATTAGCAAAGCCGTCATATAAAATCAATTTACAGCCATCCATTACAGCTACTGAACTAATGTTATCATTTCCAGGGTTAGCGCCTGTATAACCAACCTTCCTTACCATTTCTGTGCTATGAGGACCAGAAATATGCATCTCATCTCCATACATCGCATTCTCCCAGAAATAAGAAGTTTTATTAGAGTCACAGGTCTGATAAGAATCAGGATCTTGAATAATTGCTAAACTCGTAATACAGTTATCTATAGCTAAATCACTACAATTCCGTTCTAATCCACTACTATCAAAACGATAATCAGATAAGGAATAAGCATAAGGGTTTGGAGCTGATAATGGTACAGAAACCGTGACAGATGCAGAAGGCAGAGCATGTCCATATTTTCTATCATAAAATGTTACCGTGCATCCCCTTGGAATCTCTAGCCCGGATATATCTGCAAAAGTTGTATTTGAGGTACAGCCTAGATTATTATCACAAGTATAGCTCGCTGTAGCTCCTACAGCATCATCTTTTCCACTACTACTAGTATAATAATTACTCTCTGCTTCTACACCACCAAAATTTTCATAAGTTATAACCTTCGCTCCTAAGCAATCAAAACTATTGCCTTGAAGTGGATCAGAAATAGTAAAACTATAATTATTTGATGTTGAAAAAGCAGCCTTAAAACTGCTAATATTCACCCCATCATCCAGACTCGACATACTCCCACCATCTATCATATCCCCTGTCAATATCACCTCTACGGAAGAAGGTAAACTAGGCGCTTGATTACAAGAAGTAATAGTCCCCCTATAACCAAGACTATAATCATAGTTAGGATTATATGATAAATTCATTGGCCGCCAGATTGAATGACACATCTCATTAGCTCCGCCCTCATCATAAACAGCCAAATAATTGTAACCGAGATCTGGGCGAATAGAATCTCCTAATAATATATCAGCTGGATTAGCAGCCACATCGATGGAAGTTACATCCGCAGACCCCATAGATCCAGCCGGAACACATCCAGAATCACAATTCCATAGAAATAATGACAGCAATATAACTAATTTGGACTTATTTCCAATAATTAGCTGGTTTAAAGAATGTAATGCTTTTCTTACCATTATTTTCCCCCACCTTTTGCACCGGATACACCAGATAGACCTTTTGCACCGGATACACTTGGTCTATCTTTTTCTGCTAGCCCTTCAGGATTCATCTTATTCCTCTGATTAGAGGTATAGTTTTTAGCAAATTTTGCAGTATTCCCGGCTAACATTCCAGCTTGCCCAGCAGCACCCCTAACAGCACCCCCAATATCGGGCATCTTATTCACAGAAGCACCTGTTAAGTCTCGCAGAATGCTAGTAGCCCTGGTAAATAAGCTCGACATTATAATCATAGCCAGAGTAAATTTAATCATAGACACCACTAGTGATGCAAAGCCTGAGGAGCTAGTTATTTTATAGCCCACTATTCCTAGGCCCACTGCTGTTTGGCTAACTTCAGATGCAAATATTTGCGGCATAGTCGTTAAAAACAAAGCATCTAAAATAGCGTAGGTAAAAGACAGTAGTGCAAATAATATCATGGGCTGCAGGCTATATCCTATCAGAGTGCTAAGCCATTTATTAAAAATAGCTTTTGTGCTATCAAATAATACCAAAGGTATAACTAAGGGAGAAATATAAATTAATATGGTTATATTAAACAATATCACAATCCCAATATAAAGCGCGCTCAACATAATAACCATAGAAGAATATAATATAGCAAGCGCTGCTATTAGAGTCATAAATCCAGTTGAGACGGATAGAAGCATTCCCCAGGCAAAGGAGACAATAAAAGGAAAGCTTTTTGTAACAGTAAATCCTGTATAAGTTGCAAATTTACAATCAAGCATATCCCAAGCTGCATAATGTGCGTCCTCTTCTGAATATACAGCGCCATCATAGCCCTTACCATTAGTATAAGAGCACTTATTTAGAGCGCTAGCAAGACCTGCCGCAGTACCAGTGGAGGTTGAAGAACATTCTGTTGAAGATACAGCTCCGGGCTCACTAACTATTACGTTCATGGACCCACTTACCTCTTCATAAGCCGCATCAGACATATCATAATATTCCGCCCCAAGCTCAGATCCCATAGTTAGCAATGTATTGTAGTAACCATCTTTCCAAGCATCTCCCATAGAAAAATAAGCTACCAAAGACACTTTTATGATCATTTTAAATAGGTCTGGAAAAGCATAATTGGCTCCCATCAGCATCCTAATCCCAACAAAGCTAACAAATAATATCAACATCATTCGAATCAACCCCTGATAGCCTTCCATCACTTTCATAAACATAGATGAATCACAGAATCCGCTACTATTTACGGTCCCCTCAATACACTCAAGAGTCATTACAAGAGCGCCCTCCTCTATCATATAATCATCATCTTCATCATATGCAACTATTTCTCTGGTGCCATAAAATACATTATTTAAGGTTTTTTCAAAACAACGCATTAACTTACCCGCAAAAGGAAATGGTGTATAACCTATAGTTAAATTGGCGTCACAATAGGCTGAAACTGCTATAGGAGCTATCACCGGAGGATCTATCTCCATATTCTCACTACCAAGTGGAATGCAATGCGCACGATAGCGCTCATTATAAGTCTCGCAGCTAAATTCTACCGCAAGATCACTACCTTGGGCATCCTTCACTACAGCATCACAATACTCTGGCCGATCTGCGTCGTCCTTGTCACCGCAACAAGCACATTCACAGCGCCCATTTCCTGACTCATAGTCGTCTTGCTCACTACCGCTCCAAGGGTTAGAGCCGCAATTTCGGGTAGAATCGCTAGATGATAAAGTTGGGTCTGCGACATATCCAGTCACTTTATTAAAAAAGAACATTCCTGGCATCACATATTTTATAAATTGAATAATCTCAAGCGATGTACAGAACACAACATCCGCGCAAATCTGACCACTCTCTTCATAAGCGCATACCCATCTTTTTGCTGAAAAGTTGTGCCCACCTACATCAGCTCCAAGCATTGTCATTGTTTTACAATCATATGCCGAAATCCAAGTATACTGACTAGAGTTTGGACTTCCAGTCCTTAAAGCTTTAATTATGTCCGCGCCATAAGCTCCCGTCGGAAGATTGCTTTGTTTATCATAATAAACAGCTATTTTATTAAAATTCGTATTTTTGCTAGACACCTCCTGATTACAATCAGCATAATTACCATTGATCGGACCAAATTTATAATTCTTATTTCGATGATCAAATTTTTCACAATACCCATCCTGACCCTCATCAAAATTATTTAATATATGAGTATTGCTCCTAACCAGCTCAGCCCACCTCTCAAGCTCAAGCCAAGCGTAATACAAAGCTGTAGCTGCCGCTATCTCCGCTAAAAGTATCCAAGTCCGACCCAATACTACCGCAGCTGGGCAAGCCGCTGCAGAGAGCAAGCCCGAAGCGCACGAAATCCGCAATGAGGTTAGCATACTAAACAGCACAAGCCTCGTTAGCATACGCGTTGACCACCAAATCGCTATCAATGCAGCGCATTGGGACATATCAGCAGCAACAGCTCCAGATGTATATCGATGATCACCTACAATCATGCCTGCATCTGCCTTTTTGGCTGATGATAAATAAAATCCCGTAAGCATAATAATGATAAGCATAAAACTCATGCTATGCTTAAGCACAAATCTAGAATTACATCTAAGCCATATTGATAATTTAGCAAGATAGTTACCACAAGATATTTCCGCTTCTAGATCGGTGCCAGATAGGCTTTCCACCTCTGAGTCCAAAACCACCTCATACATATCACACACATGCTTAGGCATCATGTAATTAACATTAACAGGTTGCTCGCAAGTCAAATATCCCATAACTACATCACTACTTACATATTCCTTTCGAAAAAGATTTAACAAGTGCTTTATTACTGTAAGATAAACTATTTTAATCATTCTTTCTTATTACTTAAAATACTGCCCTCTAGAGCCCGTTGCCCTACCCATTTCCAGATGCTTAGCCGCTGCAGACTTGGCACTCTTAGTAGTATTATAGAGGCCGGTTGCACCCTTCATAGCAGCAATTTTCGAGGCTCCAGCAGCAGATGACATAAATCCCATCAACTCAGCTCCAACATCGGCGTTATCTGCAGCATCAAATAAAGATGCTGCCAAAATAGTCATAGCAGTCATAGCTAAAAAGAATGTTATAGAAATAAAGAATATAGCTCGCATAAATGCGAATGTTGTTGATGTTAATAAACTCATATCAGATAACTCTGAAAACAAACCCAGACCTTTAGCCTTAGCTGAAACAGCATAATAACCTATGTCAATACGGTGAAAAATACATGGGATATATCCAGGATCACAACCTCTTTTTATCTCATCACTCTCATACACTTCCTTCTTCGCCACATCTGTGTACTCAAACATATCTTTAGCATCGCCATATAAAGCATAATCAATCAAAACTAATAAGATGGATATAATAATATAAATAATAATTGGCTGAAAACTATAACCTATCAAACTCTTAAACCAAGCATCATATATAGCCCGAGCCTTCTTAACATTTTTTAATAAGATCAAAGGTATTACAATAGGTGAGATAAACACTAATAATGTAATGACAAAAAATGCCGTCATCGAAAAAACAAGGAATTGCACAGTAAAGAATAAAAATATAAATATGAATAAATAAAGTACTACTCCCGTCATCATCGCCACAATAAAACCAAATGGTAACAATGTGGTTAGCAAATCCTGAAAACTAGAAAATGGTACCGCATAATTCATTGAGGTAAAAAATTTCTGCATCTTACAATCATATAAGTCCCACAAGGCGTAATGCGCCTCATTATCTGGATAAACATAATCATTTGGACCTGTTGCTAAAAATTTATCGT
>JABJNB010000012.1 GCA_018659145.1 Rickettsiales bacterium | reverse complement strand
TTAACAGCAACATCTGTTACAGCAATAATTGTATTATCCTCAGAATCATTCAAACCATTAACCAAATCTATAAAAAATTTATTATCAGTTGGTATAACATAAATATTATCTGAACCATCCCCATCAGATTTAAGCAAATTTTTAATAGATGTAATAGTGCTAGAATATTCTGACGCTACATCAGCATCAGTTAAATATTTATAAGTTCCAGAATTACCATAAGACTCACCCGTATTATTGCGCACCCATACTTCATCTTCAGCAAGATAAGAGGCGGAGCTATAATTCAATGGACCGCTATCGTCAACAGCTAAACTATCATAGGACATAAAGTTTCCTCCTATAAACCCTCCTCCAGTAATATAATCATTATATACCGAGCTAGTTGTTTCATAGTTATACGCAACTCCGGTATTAAATCGATATATCTCAAATTCTTCAAACTGATCAAGCTGGGTAGGATCTGTGGTGGTGGTGTAACCAGCGTAGAAATCAGTAAAGTTAGTAACAGTATCATTCAAATAAAACTGCGATTCGTAATTTCTGAATTGATTATTTAGTAATACTATTTGATTATTTGATTGGGCATCGTTTAAAGCATTGTATAAAATCAGTCCCGTATTATCCTCTAAGACAGAATTCATATTATGACCATCATTACGCTGCAGATAATTACTATTAATATCAAGTAATTTTCTATGATACATTTGCGTTTTATATGAACTTAATGTTGCCCCTGTTGCTGACCCTGTAATATTAGTATTCCCACTCATCCCAATTATTGATGCCAAGGCTGTTCCATTGGCTACATCTCCATGACCATATTCAAAAATTGATGATTGATATTCATATGATGTCCCAACATAATCTTCTGATAAAAATGTATGATAATTGCGACTACATGTATCACTATCTGTGCAAAACACAGTTGTACCATCTGCCACTAAACTATCATAAGCAAAAGTGTCTGAACCAAAGCTACCTTGATTTCCATTATGATAGCTAGCCAAACTTGTAATATGCCCATCTGTAGCTGTAGAAACACCTGAATCTGCTAACGCAATATCATAAACATAAGAAACCGCCGTGCCACCACTCAATATAAATTTTGAATGCTTCTGAACAATTTGATCCGTTGTATAATTTAATCCCCCACTTGTTAATGCATAACGTTGCTTATAGGCAAAAGACTCTGAAGTATTTTTATTAAATATTGAATAACCATCAATGTCACCATCATTGATCATCTCATATGCGCTAGTATAAGCAGCTTTATCCTCTATATTTTTAGCATCATTTAGATATCCATAATTATTTGATGTTCCCGTGCTTAATGTACCAACATTATTAAAACCTGAACCCAGAATCGCAACAGTGCTACCCGTTCCATCATAACTTCGACCTAGATCACTTAATATGGCTTGGGCTTCTGCAATTTGCATTATGTTATTAGCGCCAACAAATCCTGCAACTCCACTTGATGACAAACTCTCATCAACGGACCTTGTTGCACCTGAAGAATTTCTTAAATTCGCAATAGTGACATCTGAGGCACCTGCTGTACCATGTTGAAAGCAACTACCTGATGTTGTACTATCCTGCAAACCATAATACTCACAGCTATCATAAGCTGATAAATCAAGAGTAGTCGTTACTGTAGGGTCGCTTTCAACTTCAGCTTCAGTTTCAGTAGTTGGATATGAAGAAGAGCCTCCACATGATATAAGCAGTGAAGAGCATAGGGTAATAGTTATTAAGTTATATATAGATCGATTCATACAGCACACATTATCTCGTTTGAAGAGAAATTATATACTATTAAACTCTTGAGATAAAGGAAAACTTTATCCCTAAGCCATTATTTCTTCAATATAGACACTAGCCCCATAACCTTTGCCCCATCCTCTTATCTCATACTCGCCACCACGAACTATAACCTTGCCAGTTTTATTATGGATAATAGTAAAGAAAGAGCCACAATTGTAATTTGAAAAACTAAAGTTCAAAGGATCGAAGATAAAACTATCATATAAAGATTCAGGCATTTTGTTAATAATTCTAGCAATAGCATCATAGTAATTAACAAAATCACTATCATAATCTAAATATTCCTTATCTTTAAAAAAATCTATTCGCTTAGGTGATAGGATGGATCGTAAATCAGAATTTTTCGAACTATCACAAATGCCATCAAAATCATTTTTAGCTATTAAGTCAGATAACTCCGCTTCCGGTATTTGGCATAATTTGGCCAACAAGCCTTGTGTGGAAATATCAGAAAAAACAAGGCTATAAGAGCCAAGTTTTATCTTGTTGATTAAGCTTGGCAAATGCTCAATAGCCAATTTTTCTATGTCCAAGTCAGAATCCTTAGACATAATTTCAAATCCCGTTTGCTTTAATGACCTAGCTTGATTAGTTTTGTCAATATTTAAACGCAAGACCACACCACTATAACAGATCCGCACAAGGTCGCTATCCGTATAATTTAAAGCTCTAGAAGCCTGAGAAGTTATATCAGATCGGATAGTTAAAATTTGATCAGATAATGGATCTAAAACACGAAACTTCTGATCTTTTGATGATGAGCTCACCGCCTCATACTCAACAGGAGAGGGGACAAATAACTCAAAGTCATTCTCTAAAAGATAGTCAATGATTTGACTAGTTACACGATATATTTGCTTAGCCTTATCACCATAAGAATCATAAAAACCAACTGGTAATAAATTTCTTTCGGTCATAGCAAACTACTTTCTATCACCAAACAAATGCAGCAATACTACAAAAATATTGATAAAATCAAGGTAAAGACTAAGAGCCGACATTAAACCAGCTTTTTTAGCAACCTCGCTCGTTCCACCCATATTAAGATAGATATTACGTAATTTTTGAACATCATATGCTGTCATACCTATAAAGATAAATAATATAGCAAAAGATATTAAATACATAAGACCCGTGCTCTTTAAAAACATATTCACAATCATGATCAGAATCACACCTATTAATCCCATAGTTAGAAATGATCCAAAATTAGTAAGATTACGTTTAGTAGTGTAACCATATATACTCATAGCACCAAAGACTGAAGCTGTAATCAAGAAAACACGGGCTATAGAACCACCTGTGTAAATTAAAAAATATATACTAAACACCAATCCCTGCATACCACAAAAAGTCCAATATAAGGTCTTAAGAGTTGAGTAATTCATTTTATTAAAACCAAAACTCATGGCCATTATTATTCCAAATAGAGCAATGGTCAAAACAAACCTAAATGATAGAACTGTAGCTGTAAAAGATGGTACAGAGGCTGTAACAAGCGCAACACCACCTGTCAAAGCTAGACCTAAAGCCATATAATTGAAAAATTGTAACATGAAAGATCGTAGCCCTTCATCATATGCTCTTACGTCTTGAGCTGCATGTAATCTAGAAAAGTCCATAATTAACCTAATGTAAATT
>JABJNB010000011.1 GCA_018659145.1 Rickettsiales bacterium | reverse complement strand
ATCATTAGCTAAATCAGCCTCTAGTAACAAATGAGAAAACTCCCTCATATGCGCCACAGCTTTATTAAAACCAAAAGTTTCAATATCATGAGAAACATGTTTTATCACTTTATGCGTGGCTCTATAAAGCTCTTTATCTCGGCCTTGCAACTCTTCGTAATTAACATCACCTGCAGCTTTAATTAGAGCCGCATTTTCATTAAAGAATTTATATAATTTATTAATATAGCGATAAGAGCCTTCCAAACCTTCATCCTTCCATTCTAGATTTTTTTCTGGCGGACTATCAGACAGCATGAACAATCTAGCAGTATCTGAGCCATAACTCGATATAATAGATTCAGGGTTAACGCCATTTTTCTTAGACTTGCTCATCTTCTCAATACGCTGAGGTAAGATTACATTACCTGAATTTATATCAATATATTGCTTTGAGTCTTTATCGTAAGATACCTGATCCACACTAACCCACTCATCCCTATCATTCTTAAATGATAGATGCGTAACCATACCCTGAGTCATTAAATTTTTAAATGGCTCAGTAACTTCTAAATAACCAAGGTCACATAAAGCTTTAGTAAAAAACCTAGCATATAATAAATGGAGCACCGCATGCTCAATACCACCTATATATTGATCAACCGGTAAAAACTTATTAGCAAGGTCGTAATCAAATGCCTTATCTTTATTACCAGCGTCACAAAAGCGCGCAAAATACCAAGATGATTCAAAAAAAGTATCAAATGTATCTGTCTCCCGTAGGGCCGCCTTACCGCATGTCGGGCATGAGCAACGTTGCCACTCTATATCACGCTCTAGCGGATTGCCAGATTCTGAGAAATCAACATTATCTGGTAAAGTAATAGGCAAATCGGCTTCCAGAACAGGTACATCTCCACAATCATCGCAATAGATAATTGGAATTGGGCAGCCCCAATATCTCTGTCTTGACACGCCCCAATCCCGAATCTTATAGTTAATCTGAGCCTCTCCTTGATTCAAATCACCAAGCTTCTTAATTGCTAAATCTTTACCCTCCTGGCCCGATAATCCATCAAGGAAATCTGAGTTATACAAAACACCCGGCCCTAAATAAGCAGCCTTATCATCAGCCTCCTCTTCAAGACTTGGCCTAACAACATAAGTAATTGGTAAATTATATTTTTTGGCAAAATCATAATCACGTTCATCATGAGCTGGGCAAGCAAAAACAGCTCCAGTTCCATAATCCATCAAAACAAAATTTGCGATATATATTGGTAACTCCTTACCAGGAATAAACGGATGTTTAACTTTGAGACCTGTATCTAAACCTAATTTTTCAGCTTTATCTATAGCTTCTTGAGCTACACCAATTTTCTCACATTCTTTGATAAAATCAGCTACATCTCCTTTGCTGACAGCTAACTCCTCAGCCAAAGGATGCCATGGCGATATAGCTAAAAAGCTCATACCAAAAATTGTCTCAGGCCTAGTTGAAAAAACTGAAATTTTATCATTGCAATTGCTTAAATCAAAATCAATTAAAGCACCAACCGATTTCCCAATCCATTTTTTCTGCATGGCCACAACAGAACTCGGCCAATTTTCTAATTGATCTAAGTCAGTTAATAAAGCTTCCGCATATTTTGATACTCGTAAAAACCAACTTTTAATTTTTTTGCGCGTAATAATAGCACCGCTTCTCCACCCCCTACCATCTACAACTTGCTCATTAGCTAAAATTGTTTGATCCACAGGATCCCAATTAACATAAGTTTCTTTCTGATAAGCTAAATCTTTTTTTAATAACTCTAAAAAAATCTTTTGTTCATGTTTATAATATTCTGGTTTGGAAGTAACTATTTGCTGACGCCAATCATAAGATAAACCTATCTTATCCAACTCAACTTTCATAGTCTCAACATTCTGATAAGTCCATTCAGCTGGATGAACATTATGCTCAATTGCAGCATTCTCAGCAGGAAGTCCGAAAGAATCAAAACCCATTGGGTGCAAAACATTATAACCTTTCGCAATATGATATCTAGCAATCACATCACCCAAACTATAATTACGTAAATGCCCCATATGGATCTTACCCGATGGGTAAGGAAACATTTCTAAAATGTAATATTTGGGCTTCGTAGAATTATGATCAAAATGAAAACAATTAGATTCCAACCAAGCTTTTCGAAATTCTTCCTCTTTTTCTAAAAAAGGGAAATTACTACTCATAATTAAACTTATTAATAATTAGCCGCGGATGTATCTAAAAGCACAGAACTAGCATTATCAAAGCCACCAAATGTTAATTTAATACCCAGCAATATAACCGATCCCGAATTATCCATCGACTGAGCTACTGTTACACCATCGCTGATATCAGTGTCCTCATCATCTGCATAAACATCAAATTCATAACTATTTATTTCTGCATATAGGTTTAAGTTTTTTGTCATGCGATAGTCAAATGCGATCGATGTTAAAGAGAAATCTTGCTGACGATAAGAACTGCTCATATTTGCAAAAGAAACCTTATACGCACCAAATTGATAACCAAGTCCAAATGTTGTATAGCTAGCATCAGTATCCCGGTATTGCGAACTAGAAGATGTCAAATCCTCTCTAACAAACATCAAGCTATCACCCCATGAACCAAGAGATGCAGAAAAATTAAAATTACCTTTAAATGCATAAAAACCTACATTATGCGCAAATAAATCTTTTTGTACAAAAGCATCAGTATAAAGAACTCCAGCATCCTCAGCATAACCTAATTCTCCTGTATAACTTGCAGCTAAACCAAAATCATTAGTAAATTGTTGTACATAATTAACACCCCAATCAATTACATCCGTAACGTCCCCATTATCTGAAAATCCTTCACCATAATATGAAGAACCTCTTTGATTACTATCTGGAGCATATGATAAACCAAATTGAAGATTAGAAATTCTCGGTGAGTAATATGCAATACGCGATATAGTCAAAGTATCATCAATTTTATAAGCACCATATTCTGGTGTATAACCATGAGAGAGTGGGCTGTCAGGCCTGATAATGAAACCTTTATTACCAGAACCATCTCTATCTTGGACATCGGAAGATGCGGTACTATCACCTACTGTATCCACGGTATCAGAATAAGTTAAATAGAAATCAGGAATATTGACATAACGCCACCAATCACCCGAGATACCACCTGTGCCACCAAATTTATATCCAGCGTCAAACTTCATCTTCTTAGATGGACCTTCCGTATTACCAAATTCAAAACGACCAAAACTCTTCTTTTCCAAAAAGACAAAAGATCTTCTAACGCCAACTGCAACATTGTTCTCAGACTCTGTTTTTTCACCAGATGTATTATAAGTATAATTATGCTGACGCTCTGAATTAAGCTGCATTGTTACCTTACCACCATATAAAAACCCGTTATCTTCCCTACCCAAAGCTAGAACATCTATATAAGCATCTTGTGCATATAAAACATCATCCGATAAATTATTTGCATTTGAACTACTATTAAAACCAACTGGTAAAAATTCCTGAGAATAATTTGAATCTTGATCAGTCATTAAATAATTAAAATTCATCATACCACCCACATATATCTCCGGCTCTATCGCAGCGAAGGCTTGAGTGAATGTTAATGGCAATATTAATGCTAGAATATGTCTTTTTTTCATAGGTAGAATCCTGTAAATTGCTTATGCAAGAATTGATAAATCAAAAATATGCTACAAGCAATAATTAATATTAATTATTAAACATGCGAGTCCGCCCGCCCCAAAGCAAGCTCAGAACCAGGTGCCTTACAGGAGGGAGGAGCCCATTACTGCTTAGAGCAAAAGCAGAATTATGCGATAGAAACCCTTGTGTAAAAAGGGTTTGGCGCACAAGAAAAAATGAATTTAATTTTTTTCAACAAAGAATCGTAGGAGCGGGGTTTTCCCGCCCAGAAGTATCGAAATCGGTCTATCAAGGGCGGGAGGACCACGCCCCTACGCAACTCGACACTTACAACATATATAAGTCTCTCCTTCTTTCGGGTCAAACACATGGGTTAAGGGGAAGCGAAAACTACTCCTTCTCTATTACAACAAATGCGACTGCACTTGGAAAATCATCTGCGAGTGTTAAATGAAAATGATATTTACCATTGCCATATAATGTTTTGATATAATCATTTAAGTTTTCCGAAACCTCTAATCCCGGACGACCATTTTGATCACGATAAGTATAAATATCCTTAAGTACCACTTTGTCAGTAAAACCCGTTCCTAAAGCTTTTACAAAAGCCTCTTTTGCAGCAAATCTTTTAGCTAAAAATCCAATCTTTGTCTCCATAGTATTGCGCTTAGTAAACTGAATAAGTTCAAAGGGCGTTAAAATTTTTGATATAAAACGATCCTTATATTTCGCATATAATTTTTCAAATCTGTCTATATTTGTAATATCCGTACCAATGCCTATTATCATAACTCGCCTACCATAATCTTTTTCATTTTTATAATTACCTCACTAAGACTAGAATAAATAGCCTCACCAATTAAAAAATGTCCTATATTTAATTCTTGTAACTCCTCAATACCCATTATCTCCTTAGTTGTTTCAAAATTTAAACCATGACCTGCATGGCACTCAATCAACAAATTATTTGCATGACTACAAGCTGTTTGAATTTTTTGCAACTCTAAACCTCGCCTCTCTTTAACTAAATTACAAAATCTGCCTGTATGAAATTCAATGATATCAACATCTAACTCCTTAGCCAAATCAACCATTTTTAAATCTGGCTCAAGAAATAAAGAAACCCGTATATTAGACTCCTTAAAAGCCACAACGTATTCCTTTAATCGTGAGTAATGCATATCAATATTTAGACCACCTTCCGTCGTAACCTCTTCGCGCTTCTCCGGCACAATACACACCGCATGAGGTAAGGTTTTTAAAGCTATATTAAACATCTCATCAGTTGCTGCCATCTCCAAATTTAATGGTAAATTAATCTGCTCTTTTAACTGATAAATATCATTATCACAAATATGCCGCCTATCTTCGCGCAAATGCGCTGTAATACCATCAGCCCCAGCCTTCTCTGCAACCAAAGCCGCCCTAACAGGATCCGGATGTGAACCACCCCGGGCGTTCCGAATAGTCGCAATGTGGTCTATATTTACTCCAAGCCTAATATCACGCATATCACCTCTAACTAAAGCGTTCGATTGTATAAACTATCTGATTTGAACGCAATGATGCTTTGAGAGAATGTAGGTCTTTGATATTTCTCACCTCAACATCAATGTAACACTCTATATAGACATCACTTTTAGTTACAATACGGAAATTATCAATATTTATAGAACATTGATGAATAATATTCAGAGTCTCAGCAATAGAGCCATCCTTGTTACCTATAATACATTTTATTCTAGATATAAATTTACCCTTAATCTTATCATCACTATTCCATAAAACCGTAATAACATTTTCCGTACCCACAATTCTTTTGATATTAGTGCAACTTGATCTATGTATTGAAACACCTTTGCCAGCATGCACAACACCCAATATTCTATCTCCAGGAACTGGGTAACAACATCCTGCATAACTCACCACCAAGCCAGGTATAATCCCCTTAACCGCATCCGAATTTATTCTATGTTTTTTATTTATTACGGGAGCAGACTTCTTACTAAACTTGAATCTTTTCCAAAAGCCTCCTTTCTTTTTTATATCCAGCTGAGCTACATATTTAGGATAACACACCTTAAACACATCCGCTCTCGATACTAACCCCTCACTAACAGCTATATACAAATCATCAAGTGATGTTTTAGCAAAAACTGATAGAATCTCCGTCAAATTATTACGATTTAATGGCATGTTTTTTTCGTTAAAATATTGCTCTAAAATCGCTACGCCACCTTTGATATAATCTTGATGCCTTATTGATCTGAAATATTTTTTAATATGACTCCTTGCCTTTCCCGTAACAACAAACTCTTCCCAAGACTCTGATGGCTTCTGGTTTTGCGAACAAATAATATCCACCTGATCACCATTTATTAATTGCGTCCTAAGTGGTACAATTATACTATTTACCTTAGCTCCCATACAGGTGTTGCCAACTTCCGAATGAATGTGATAAGCAAAATCTACCGGAGTTGAGCCCATCGGCAAAGCAGTCAACTCTCCCTTAGGCGAGAAACAAAATACCTGATCACTATACATCTCCATTCTAGTGTTATGAAAGAAATCCTCAATATTACTACTTGTCTCCAGAATATGTAACAACTCCTTAATCCAGTAGTAATTATAAGGAGCATTCTTATCTACAACACCCTGCTTATAACTCCAGTGCGCTGCAATACCATATTCTGCAACCTGATGCATTAATTCAGTTCTAATCTGTATTTCAATTTTTTGTTGACCAGGGCCAATAACCGTAGAATGAAGCGACTGATAACCATTCTTTTTTGGCGTTGAAATAAAATCTTTAAAAGTGCCAGGCACCATATGAAATTTCTGATGAATAAAACCTAGCACCTGATAGCATAGAGAAATATCAGATACCACAACCCTAAATGCCATAATATCTGATAATTGCTCAAAACTAATATTATTAGTCTTCATCTTTAGCCAAATAGAATAAGGCCTTTTCTCCCGACCATAAACCTTACAAGGTATATCATGCTTACTAATAATTTCATGCAAGCGCTCAGTATTCCTATTAATAATATCAATGCCTCCAGATTTGCGTAGATATTCTAACCTTTGTAAAATTGAATTACGTACCTCAGGATGCATCTCCTTAAAAGCCAAGTCTTGTAAATCATCCTTGATAGCATGAATACCTATACGCTCAGTTAAAGGTGCATAGATCTCCAAAGTTTCCTTCGCAATCTTCATGCGCTTAGCTTTAGGAACATGCTGGAGAGTACGCATATTATGCAACCGATCGGCAATTTTAATAAGCAGAATCCTTATATCACGCGACATTGCTAGTAAAAATTTCCGAAAATTTTCAGCTTGATGCAAATTATCTGGTTGGTAAGCAATCTTATTTAACTTAGTTAAACCATCAACTAAATTAGCTACATCAGGGCCAAACTCCGCCTCTAAAACTTCATGCGTGACAAAAGTATCCTCTACCGTATCATGCAATAAACCAGCAATGATAGAATCAGTATCTAGTTTTAACTCAACTAAAATACCAGCTACAGATAAAGGATGTATTATGTAAGGTTCGCCAGAGGCACGTTTCTGCATTGCATGGGCTTTATCAGAAAAAGCAAAAGCTTTAGTAATCCGCTCAATATCAACGTTAGGATTATATTCCTTAATTTTATTTACCAGATCGGACTGGCTTTCCATCTTTAGTCGTTTACTTCAAGGTTATCTGCAGAGAACTCACCTTCATGAACCTTAACATTAGCAGGCCTGCTTCCCGCAACCCCAACATTGCTAGAGTTACCCTCAGCTGCTGAAGCATTGTTCCTATCAACTACATTTGCTTCATACTCACTTCTGTCCTGAAAAGATGTAATTACATTATCCATTAATACATCTTTTGAAATTGTTTGATCCGCTATCTCTCTAAGTGAGACTACTGCGTCTTTATCATTATCACGCTCAAGAGTAAGCTCTGATCCAGCGGCAATATCACGTGCCCTTCTGCTAGCCAGTATGACTAGCTCAAATCTATTATTAATAATTTTCGTGCAATCTTCAACTGTTACTCTAGCCATTTTTTTGTTGTAAAGCGTTAAAACGTTCGTTACCATCTGGACTACCAAAACTTACAAGCTTTGGGCACACCACAAATAACCAAGGTTTGGTTAGTATATTAATATCTTTAAACATTCAAGTAAATTTTGATGCTCTTTATAATAACCTTAACACTCATTTTTCTTAGCTTTATAATTGTTATCATCGGCAACGTTGCCATGATTAAAGGTGGGGAATTTAACCGCAAATATTCAAACAAATTAATGAGGCTAAGAATTGGCTTTCAAGCTACTGCTATATTGCTTTTATTTCTAGTTTACATGACATAACCTAATATGACAAATCTTAAAAAGCCCATCGCATTAATTGGTTTGCCCGGGAGTGGAAAAACAACGCTTGGAGAAATGTTAGCTAAGAAACTAGCCTTGAAATTCTTTGATATCGACCACATAATTACTCAAAAACTAAACAGATCCATCGATGAAATTTTTGCTAAAGATGGTGAAGATTTTTTTCGCAAACAAGAAAAGCTAGTTCTAAAGAATCTAAACTTAGGTCAATCAGATTATGTCCTATCTACAGGCGGAGGTATAATTGCCAATAGCACGAACCTAAAATTCTTACTTGATAACTTTATCGTCATCCATATAAAATGCGATGTAGAGATAATTGAGAAACGCTTAACAGCCGACAATTCCAGGCCTTTACTTAAGGGCGATACTTTAGATAAATTAAAATTTTTATTTACACAGAGGCAAGAATTATATAATAAAGCCCATATAACACTTGATACATCAAGTAATGATATCGATAGAATTATCAAAGACTCAATAAATGCATTAAATAATATTTCATGAAACTTGAAAAAATCAAATTAGATCTCGGTGAGAACTCATATAACATCATAATAAAACGCGGCCTACTTACGCAAGCAGCAAAGCAAATTCAAAGCGTAACAAAAAGCAATAAAGTCATTGTAATATCAGACCAAAATGTTGCTAAACTATATCTTGATCCTTTAGTAAAAAATCTACAAAACGCCAACTTTACAGTTGGTCAAATAATAATTGATGCAGGCGAATTGCAAAAATCTTTTGTCTCGCTAACACGCATCTGCAATAACATCTTAAAACTATCTCCCGATCGATCAACAACCTTAATTGCATTAGGTGGCGGAGTCATTGGTGACTTGGTAGGATTTGCCGCTAGTATCATGCTCAGGGGTATTGATTTTATTCAAATTCCAACAACATTACTCGCCCAAGTAGATAGCTCCGTTGGTGGCAAAACCGGAATCAATACCAACTATGGTAAAAATCTCATAGGTAGTTTTTACCAACCAAAATTAGTCCTAATTGACACCGATACCCTAACCAGCCTCTCCGAGCGAGAATTTAATTCTGGCTATGCAGAAGCTGTAAAATACGGGTTAATTAACAATAGCGAATTCTTTGAATTTTTAGAAGCAAATAAATCTGATATAAAAGCACGTAATCTTGATGTTTTGCAAAAGATTATAAAAACCTCATGCCAAAGCAAAGCAGATATAGTCAAGGAAGATGAGAAGGAGCAAAATGACAGAAGAGCCCTGCTCAACCTTGGGCATAGTTTTGGGCATAGCTTGGAGCATAATATCAATTACAGCGATGACTTAAAACATGGCGAAGCTGTGGCTATTGGCATGATTTTAGCTTTTAAATTTTCTGAGTCCCTTAAACTTTGTCCCGAAGATACCCACAAAAAAATCATCGATCATTTTAAATATTTTGGTATCCCAACAGATGTCTCTGATATTAATTTCAGCTTTGATCCTAATATATTATTCAAATCAATGTTTTCTGATAAGAAAAACCAAAATGGCAACCTTGTATTAATCTTAGCAAGTAATATAGGAGAAGCTTATGTTGCTAGAAACATTAATCATCATGCGATTGAACAATTTTTAAACTTAATCTATAATTAATATGGAACTAATATTTCAGTTTAATCCAAGCTATTTATTTATAATTATTCTGATTATATTATCTGCCTTTTTTTCCTCATCAGAAACAGCCTTAACCTCTTTATCTAGGGCTAAAATTCACAAGTTAAAAAAACAAGGTAACAAACGAGCATTGCTGGTAAGTAATTTGCGCAAAGATAAGGATTTATTGATTAGCGCTATTTTAATTGGTAATAACGTTGTTAACATTTTAGCTTCGGTATTAACCGCAACAATTTTTATCAATTTATTTAATGAGAATGCTGTTGTATTATCAACCATTACCATGACATTATTACTGGTAGTATTTGCTGAAGTTTTGCCAAAGTCCTACGCCATCTATAATGCTGAAAAACTATCTTTAATATTGGCGCCATATTTGAGAATATTTTTAATAATCTTAATTCCAATGGCCAAGCTACTTAAAATATGTACGCAAAAATTTTTTACTCCTCACAAGACATCAAATAATAAAAAGGAAGATTTAATCTCAGCAATTGAAGAACTACGCGGAGTTATTGAGCTGCATCAAAAAGAAGGCCTCATAGTAAAGGAAGATAAGGATATGCTAGATTCCATCTTAGATTTATCTGAGACGGATGTAAATGCCGTGATGACCCACAGAAAGCATATGTACACGTTGGAAGCCGATACTCCAAATGAAGAAATATTAGAACATATGCTAAAAAGCCCTTATACTCGAATGCCAATATGGCGCGAGACTAAGGACAATATCATTGGCACAATCCATGCAAAAGATTTACTAAAATCTCAAATGTATTCTACCAAAGAATTCAAAGAATTAGATATTACAAGAATAGCCTCCAAGCCTTGGTTTATCCCAGAAACAACTTCACTTAAAGATCAATTATTAGCCTTTAGGAACAGGCGTAATCACTTTGCAATTGTAGTCGATGAATATGGCTCAGTTCAGGGAATCATAACACTTGAAGATATTCTAGAAGAAATCGTCGGTGATATCAAAGATGAGTACGATAAAGGTGCATTAACCTCATATCGAAAAACTGGTAATAATAGCTTTATCGTAGATGGATCTGCGACAATTCGTGATATTAATCGGGATTTTGACTTCGAACTACCCGAAGATGATGCGGCCACAATAGCTGGTTTATTAATCAACATCTCCGGTAAAATCCCCGAGCGCGGTGAAATATTCACCTCACATAATTTCGAGTTCAAAGTAATAGAAAAACACAGAAACCAACTTACCAAAATTAGTATTAAAAAATTAGACTTTAATTTGGAACAGGCCCATTTAGAGGCTTAAAATCACTTTCACTTAAATCAATGATCCCATTAAATTCTATTGAGAAATCAGAGTTAGTATTTTCGATGATGGTGTTTTCTGCTTTATGCATAATTGAAAGATCTTCAAAGAGTAGGTCTGATAAAGCTATATAATCTAATTCGCTTCCTGTAATCCTATCTCTATATCTTGAACCTTTAATAAACTCATCATATAAAGAATAATCCAAATTAATTACAGCCTCATTGCCCGAAATATCTTTAGCTGTAATCTTTATTTCTAGATCGTCTGAAGCAGATGGTGCTATGCCTACCAAATTATTTTGCTCCAACTCTAACTTCTGGCAGAAGTTCTCCATTACTTAATGTAACAATGATTTCTATATTCTCATTATCAAAATCTTTAAGATATTGATCTAAAGAAAAATTTACCGTTTCTCCCGGCTTTAAGTATTTCTCTTTATAGATATTAGGGACCGTCCAGAAAAGTGTGTCCTTAGGATAAGGTTCTAGCTAAAAGTATTAATAGGATTACCTAAAAGTTATTGAAAAACTAACTCATTTAAAGGTAATCCCAGATGAACATT
>JABJNB010000080.1 GCA_018659145.1 Rickettsiales bacterium | reverse complement strand
GTCAGTTGGTCAGCCAAGAGGAAAGGGGTTAGGGTATCTTATTATTGAGATTAATAATAACGAGCTATGTAAGGCTTGTTTCGTGGAGTTAGATGTTAATTTAGATAATTCAATTTTTTTAATTGAACAGGCTAATTTTATAAGAGAAACACAAGAAAAATTGATTAAATATTTGAGAAATTAAATAGTGATTAATGTATTAGTAACGGGAGCCGGTGGTGGTGTTGGACAGGGAGTTATTAAATCTCTTAAAATGATTAAAGGTTTAGATATTAGAATTATAGCAGCAGATATGAGTGAATTAGCTACTGGACTTTATACATGCAATGTTGCTTATCTAGTCGAAAGGTGTGATTCTGAAAATTATTTGGAATCATTAAGAAAAATATTTTTAGAAGAGTCAATAGATTTTTACATACCAGGTACGGACGTAGAATTGAAGTTTTGTGCAAAAAATAAAAAATATATAAAAAACAAATTCAATGTTCATACGGTTATTTCTTCATTAGAAGTGGTGGAAATCTCAGATGACAAATTTAGGACATCAAGGTTTTTAAAAGAAACTGGTTTAAATTATCCAAAAACAGGCTTGTTAAAAGATGTTGATATAGAACATATAAAATATCCGTTGATCATTAAGCCATCAGTAGGCTGTGGGTCAATAGGAGTATATAAGATTAATAATATAGATGATCTCATTCCTCATTTAAAAGAGACTAATGGCATTATTATTCAAGAGTACATTGGTAGTGAAGAGACGGAATATACATGCACCGTTGTCAAGGTTAAGAATGAATTGTCACCCGTTTTATCTTTTAACAGGGTGTTACGCAATGGAGACACATATAGAGCAGAGCCTATAAAGTCGGAAGAGATTGAAAAATATGTTATAGAAGTTGCGTCTAATTTAGATATTGATGGTGGATGTAATTTTCAATTAAGAGTAGATAAAGATGGAAAACCTAAGATTTTTGAAATTAATAGTAGATTTTCAGGTACAACTCCCTTTTGTGCTCAAGTTGGATTTAATCCTGTAGAGTTTTATTTAAAAAGGATGCTAGATATGAAAGTTTGCATAGAAATTGATTACGATTCATTCGTTTTTAGATATTGGTCTGAGTTAGTGGTAAAAAAGAACCAATTAAATACCCTATGTGAAAATAACAAATCTTTACCAGAATTGAAAAAGCAGTTTGAATTATTTAGGTAATGCTTGCATGAAAAATATTATAGTAACTGGTGCTAATGGCATGGTTGGAAGACATATGATGGCCTTGCTAAAAGATCAAAAAACTCCTGCTATAGGCTTTACTAGACAAGATTGGGATTTGAGCAAATGGAAGAGCATTGCTGAATTAGACAATCTTTTCGGTGATGTGCAAGCAGTTTTTCATTTCGGGGCTCATTTACCACGTTCTAGTATTGATCATGATAATCAGCAAACCCAACTTATTTTTGATACTAATATACGCTCATGTTTAAACATTTCTGAATGGGCAATATTGAGAGATGTGCCGGTTGTATTTTTATCAGGTGCAGTTGTTTACGAGAATCCAAATGGATTAAGAATTTCAGAGGATGCCCCTAAAGTAATAAATGGATTTGGGGGTTTTTATGGATATTCAAAATTGATGGCTGAAAGTATTATTAATCATTTTGTTGCTGACGGGCTACAAAGCATTATTCTTCGGCCGACATCTATCTATGGGTATGGCCTATCCCATAAAAAAATTGTACAGAAATATATTGATACAGCATTGTCCGGTGAAATGATTCATGTGTCTGAGCCACAAAATAGAATTAATTTGATCCATGCTTATGACGTGGCTTTCGCTGCTTTAAGTGCGTACCAAAATAAGGCTTGGGGTGTATTTAATATTTCTGCAGAGAGAAATTGTTCTATTGTTGAAATAGCTGAAACAGCCGTTTTGATTGCTCGGAGTGGTAGTTTTGATGTTGATGAAGATAAATCAAAAATTTCATCAAAATTTACACGTTTTGATTTAGATTCCGGTCTAGCAGTGAGTTCTTTTGGGTTTCAATCTAAAGTTACACTTGAGTATGGTATGTTATTAGTTAAAGAAGGTGGGATGATGTTATGATAAATGATGTATTCCAGCCTTGGCCGGCGTATTCTGAAGAGGAGGCTAATGCTGTTCATGATGTGCTATTATCTAACAAAGTAAACTACTGGACTGGTGATGAAGCTCGTCAATTTGAGCAAGAGTTTGCCGTGTGGGTCGGTACCCAACATGCAACAGCGCTTGCCAATGGAACAGTAGCACTGGAGTTTGCTCTAACTGCGTTGGGGATTGGTGAGAGAAAGGGAGACGAGGTTATTGTTACTTCACGTACGTTTATTGCGTCGATCTCTGCAATTGTGAATGTAGGGGCAACTCCCGTTTTTGTTGATCAGGATTACGATTCGCAAAATATAACTGCAGAGACGATTGAGTATAACATTACTGAACAGACCAGAGCAATTCTATGTGTACATCTAGCCGGTTGGCCCTGTGAGATGGACACGATTATGGGGTTGGGGAAGAAGCATGGTCTCT
>JABJNB010000079.1 GCA_018659145.1 Rickettsiales bacterium | reverse complement strand
GTTGGATGAAGGTGTAGAGATGGTTATGCCGGGTGATAATGTAGAGTTTAAAGTAGATCTAATAAGCCCAGTAGCGATGGTTGAGGGTATGAGATTTGCGATCAGAGAAGGCGGTAGGACTGTTGGATCTGGTGTTGTTACAAAAATTATTGAGTAGTTATGATTAATCAGAAAATAAAAATAAAATTAACAGCTTTTGACCATAAGTTAATAGAATCTTCTTCCAGGGAGATTGTTGGTACTGTAAAACGTTCTGGTGCAGAAGTTAGGGGTCCAATACCTCTGCCTAGGAAAATAAGAAAATATACTGTTAATAGGTCTCCCCATGTTGATAAAAAAGCTAGGGATCAATTTGAAACTAGAACTTATAAAAGTATTATTGTAATTTCACCAACTAATCAAACGGTTGAAGCTTTAAGAAAGCTAGATCTGCCATCAGGTGTAGATGTGGATATTAAATTATTGGAGAATTAAAATGCGAACAGGGTTACTTGCACAAAAAATAGGTATGTCTAGGATCTTTTATGAAGATGGTACGGCAGAGCCTGTTACTATTTTAAAATGCTCTCGTTCACAAGTTGTGGATTCCTTTGAGAAGGATGGTCATAATTTTGTAAAGATGGCATCATTCATTGATCACAAAAATGTGGGTAAATTAAAAAAGCCACAATTAAAGGCTTATAAGTCTGCTAAGATAAAGCATAGTGCAAAGATTTATGACTTTAAAGTGTCGAAAGATGCTAAGTTATCTATAGATCAGGAGGTGACAGTTCAGCATTTTGCAGAAGGTCAATATGTTGACGTTCAGGGAGTAAGTGTTGGTAAAGGATTTGCCGGTGCTATGAAAAGGCATGGATTTGCTGGATTAGAGGCGACTCACGGTGTTTCTGTCTCGCATAGATCGCATGGATCTACGGGTCAGTGCCAAGATCCTGGTCGTGTTTTTAAGGGTAAGAAAATGGCTGGTCACTTAGGTGATGATGTTGTTACAATACAGAATTTAAGGGTTTTGTTAGTAGATAGCGAGAATGAGATAATAGCTATCTCTGGTGCAGTACCTGGTAAGAAAGGTGGTTTCGTGAAGGTTAAAGATGCTTTAAAAAAGGCTTTAACATCAAATGTACCATTCCCTACTTATGTGACAGAAAGTAAGGTGGCAGAAGTTAGTGATCAGGTATCTGGTACAAATAGTGTGGGCGATGAGTCTGCTGATAAAGGTGAAAATTAAAAAGATATAATTATGAAAGCTGATATATATGAAATAGATAAATTAGATGTTAAGTCAGAAGGTTCTTTGGATCTTCCGGATAATATTTTTGCTATAGAGCCTAATTTTAATGTAATAAAGCTAGTGATAAATTGGCAGTTAGCCAAAAGGAGATCTGGTAATCATAAAACTAAAACTGTATCAGAGGTCAGGGGTACAACTGCTAAACCTTTTAAGCAAAAAGGTACTGGTCGAGCTAGGCAAGGAAGTTTGAGATCTGTGCAAATGAGAGGTGGTGGAGTTAATGCTGGTCCTGTTGTTAGATCTCATGAATATAAATTAAATAAAAAAGTTAAAAAGTTAGGCTTGAAGTCTTCATTATCTTATTTATTAAAAGAAGGAAAGTTAAAGATTATTAAAGATCCTGTTCTGGAAAAGGCTGAAACTGCAAGAATAGCTAAGGCAATTAGATTGGATGGAAGGTCTTTGTTTTTAATAAATGACACTTCTTGTGAAAAGTTTTTGCAATCTGTGGGAAATGTTAGAGATGTAAATCTTCTAAATGTTAAAGGTTTAAATGTTTATGATTTGATTAATTCAAATAATGTCTTTATAAGCGAATCCTCGATTAATTTGATCAAAGAAAAATTGTCATGAATAAAGTAGAATCGAATATGAATAAATTAATGCCTTTGGTAACAGAGAAGGCTTTAAAATTATCTGAAGCTAATAGAGTTGTTTTTAAGGCTCCTAAAGAGTTGACGAAAAAATTATCAAAGAAGATATTGGAAACTATATATACTGATAATAAAGTTATTGATATCAAGTCGGTATTAGTAAAAGGTAAGACTAAGAAGTTTAAAAAAATATTAGGAAAACGAAAGGATTATAAGAAGTTTTATGTAAAGTTCGAAAAATCAATTGATATAACTACGGAGGTTAAATAATGGCTCTAAGAAAATATGCCCCATCAACCCCATCTCAGAGACATTTAGTTTTAGTTAGTGATAAACTTTGGAAAGGTAAGCCACTAAAAAAATTGACTCGTGGTCTTTGTAAAACTGGTGGTAGAAATAATTTTGGACATATCACAACAAGACATATTGGTGGTGGTCACAAACAAAAATACAGGTTAATAGATTTTAAGCGTAATAAACTTGATATGGAAGCTGTGGTAGAGCGGATTGAATATGATCCGAATAGAACGTCACATATAGCATTAGTAAAATATAGCGATAATACTTACTCATATATTATTGCTCCGCAGAAGGTTAATATTGGAAGCACTATTATATCATCTGATAGTGCTGAGATCAAGCCGGGTAATTGTTTGTCTATTAGTAAAATTCCAACTGGTACTATTATTCACAATGTTGAGATAAAGCCAGGGAAGGGTGGGCAAATTGCTAGATCTGCAGGTAGCTTTGTTCAGATCTTAGGTAAGGATTCGGAATATGCGCAGCTTAGGCTTCGCTCAGGTGAGGTAAGGAAGATATTGGTTACATGTCGTGCTACTGTTGGTACAGTGTCAAATCCAGATCACCAGAATGAAAAATATGGAAAGGCCGGAAGAATGGTCTGGAAAGGTAGGAGGCCTACAGTTAGAGGTGTAGCGATGAATCCGGTGGACCACCCTCATGGTGGTGGTGAAGGAAAAACTTCTGGGGGTAGGCACCCTGTTACTCCATGGGGAGTTTCAACTAAAGGAAAAAGAACTAGAAGCAATAAATCTACATCTAAGTTTATTGTAAAACCAAGATATAAGAAGTAATAGAGGATAATTATGGCAAGATCTGCATGGAAGTTACCATTTGTTGATGGGCATGTGCTAAAAAAAGCGCAAGCAGTAATCAGCTCCAATAAAATTGGAACAGTGATTAAGACGTGGTCTAGAAGATCAGCGATCATACCGGAATTTGTAGGATTAACTTTTCATGTCTATAATGGCAAAAAGTTTATACCTGTAAAGGTGGCTGAGGATATGGTTAATAAAAAGCTAGGTGAATTTTCACCTACCCGTACTTTTAAAGGCCATGGTGCTAATAAAAAAGCAAAAAAAGCTTAATTAAGAGGTTTTAAATGGCTAAAGAAAGAAGAAAATTATCAGATAATCAAGCTTCGGCTAAAGTAACTAATATTAAAACTAGTGTACAAAAACTAGGTTTGGTTGCTGAGGTTATAAGAGGTATGAAGGCTGAAGAAGCTGTGTTGCAGTTGCAGTTTATGAAAAAAAAGGTAGCAATAACAGTAAAGAAATGTTTAGAATCTGCTCTCGCTAATGCTGAGAATAATCATGAGCTTGATATAGATAATCTTGTTATTGATAGGGTGTTGGTAGGAAAGGCATTTGTAATGAAAAGGTTTAAAGCTAGGGCTAGGGGTCGAGGAGCAAAGATTCTGAAGCCTTTTAGTAATTTGGAAATAATCGTAAAAGAAATAGAGGGCTAAATGGGTCAAAAAATAAATCCAATATGTTTTAGAATAGGAGTCACTAAAGCGTGGGATTCTAAGTGGTATGCTAAAAAATCTGATTACGTAAGATTCTTGGATGAGGACATAAAGATTAGATCTTATATTCTTCGTCATAATAAGAATGCTGCTATTAGTAAGGTTATTGTTGAGAGGCCTGCTAAAAAGGCAATTGTTACAATTCAAACTGCGCGCCCAGGTGTGTTGATTGGTAAGAAGGGTAATGATATTGAGAAGATAAAGGAGAAGTTAAAGGCAATTATTAATTCTGAAATCAGTTTAAATATTGTTGAAATCAAAAAGCCTGAAACTAACGCAGTATTAATAGCTCAAAATATAGCGCAGCAAATAGAAAAGAGAGTCTCGCACAAAAGAGCTATGAAAAAAGCTATACAGTCGGCTTTGAGATTTGGAACTAAAGGTATAAGAATTACTTGTTCAGGAAGGCTAATGGGTGCTGAGATAGCGAGGTCTGAATGGTATAGAGAAGGACGGGTTCCTCTTCATACAATTAGAGCAAATGTTGACTATGCCCTGTATGAAGCAAACACTGCCTATGGAATTATAGGTATTAAGGTTTGGGTCTATAACGATAATGTAAATTAGGTACGTGATATGTTAATGCCGAAAAAAACAAAATATAGAAAAGCCCATAAAGGAAAAAATGTTGGCCTAGCAAAAGGAGCTTCGACTTTGGCTTTTGGTTCTCATGGACTGAAGGCTATGTCTCATGCACGTATAACTTCTAGGCAGATAGAAGCTGCAAGACGTAGTGCAACAAGGCATATGAAGCGAGTTGGAAAGTTGTGGATCAGAGTTTTTCCAGACATTCCAGTTACTAAGAAGCCAGCTGATGTTAGAATGGGAAAGGGAAAGGGTTCCGTCGAATATTATATTTTTAGAGTGAAGCCAGGTCGAATCATTTTTGAAATAGACGGTGTTTCTGAAGAGGTAGCAAGAGAAGCATTACTTAAAATGAGTAGTAAGTTACCATTTGATG
The DNA here is from genome assembly GCA_018659145.1 of Rickettsiales bacterium. Classification (GTDB taxonomy): domain Bacteria; phylum Pseudomonadota; class Alphaproteobacteria; order Rickettsiales; family JABIRX01; genus JADHOX01. The sequence continues at coordinate 46,475 of JABJNB010000079.1, read as the reverse complement.
TTAAGTTTATATCACGAATAGAGGGTAACTAGATGAAGTATACAGAAATAAAATCTAAAACAAATGATGAGTTGAATAAGATTTACGTTGATTATAAGAAAAAGTTATATAATTTAAACGTCCTTTCAGCTAATGGCGAAAATAAGGATACTTCTAGATATGGAAAGTATAAGAAAGCTATAGCAAAAATATTAACTAGATTAAACGAAAGTAAAAATGCCTAAAAGAGTTTTACAAGGTGTAGTTGTCAGTGACAAGTCTGAAAAGACCATAGTTGTTACAGTCGCGAGGCGTTTTATGCATCCTGTGTATAGAAAGTTTATTACCAAGAGTAAGAAATACCATGTTCATGACGATGCTAATACAGCAAAAGTCGGAGATATTGTATCAATAGAAGAGTCGAAGCCTATCTCTAAGTTGAAGAGATGGAGACTTAGTTCGAGTAAGGAGGCGTAAATGATACAGATGCAATCATGTTTACAAGTAGCTGACAACTCAGGTGCAAAGGAAGTTCAGTGTATTAAGGTTCTTGGCGGATCAAAGCATATGATAGCTAAATTAGGTGATGTTATCGTAGTCTCTGTAAAGTCTTGCTTGCCTTTAGGAAAGGTTAAAAAGGGAGAGGTTCATAGAGCTATTATAGTTAGGACTTCCAAAAGCGTAAAAAGATCTGATGGGTCTAGCATTAAGTTTGATAGTAATGCGGCAGTTTTAATTAATAAGTCTAACGAAACTATAGGTACTAGGATATTTGGTCCTGTTGCAAGAGAACTTAGAAATAAGGGATTTGTAAAAATAGTTTCTTTAGCTCCAGAGGTACTATGAGTAATTCAGTTGAGTTTAAAACAAAGTTACGTAAGGGTGATCAGGTTTTAGTTTTATCTGGTAAGGATAAAGGTAAGACGGGTGAAGTCTTAAGTTTTAGTATCGCAAAAAATAGAGTTTTAGTAAAAGGTGTGAATTTAGTTAAGGATACTAAAAAAGCTCGTAACGCTGAAGAGAAATCACAGATTGTGACTCGGGAAGCATCAATTCATATTTCTAATTTGGCTTATTACAATCAGGAAACATCTAAGCCGACAAAGCTTGGTTACAAAACTGAAGGTGGCAAGAAGCAAAGATATATGAAGAAAGAAAGTAAGGTTATATAGATGGCTAGGTTAAAAGAATTATTTGATTCAAAGATTAAACAAGAGATTGAAAAAGAGCTTGGTCTTTCAAATCCTATGAAAGTTCCAAGGTTGGAAAAGATAGTTATTAACATGTCTGATAAAGACTGTGTATCTGATTCAAAAGTTTTAAAAAATTTGCAAGATGAGTTGGCTTTAATTTCTGGACAAAAGCCAATTGTAACTAAGGCAAAAAAATCAATAGCTGCTTTTAAGCTTAGAGAGGGTATGCCTATTGGTTGTAAAGTAACGCTTCGTCGTGATAAAATGTATGAATTTCTAGATAGATTGACATATATTGTTTTGCCACGTGTAAGGGATTTTAATGGTCTTTCTAAAAAAAGTTTTGATGGTAAGGGTAATTATAATTTTGGATTTAAGGAGCAAACAGTATTTCCTGAAATATCGTACGATAAGATTATGAGAACTAATGGGATGAATATCACTATTGTTACTACAACTGACTCAAATGATAGTTGTCTTGAGTTATTGAAGAAATTTAACCTACCATTTAGAAATTAGATTATGGCTAAAAAAAGCGCTGTCGCGAAAAATAAACGAAGAATACAGTTAGTTAAGAAATTCTCAGAAAAGAGAGCTTCTTTAAAGGCTGTTGCTAATAATAAAAAATTGCCCGTAGAGGAGCGTTTTACTGCTCAGCTAAAGTTAGCAAAAATAAACGCTAATTCTTCAAAAGTAAGAATTAGAAACCGGTGTAACTTAACTGGAAGACCTCGAGGTTATTATCGTGATTTTGGAATATCACGTATTGCTATAAGAGATCAGGCTGGTTTCGGGCATATGCCTGGTGTAACAAAATCAAGTTGGTAGTATTATGTCGATGTCAGATACGTTATCAGATATGGTAGCTAGAATAAATAACGGCCAAACGGCGAAGTTATTTAGTGTTAAGGTTATATATTCAAAATTGAATATGGCTGTATTAAATATTCTAAAGCAAGAGGGATTTGTTGCAGAGTATGTAATAGTAAAGGATGAAGATGTGAGTCATAATCATCTTGTGGTTACATTAAAGTATGATTTAGGTTCGCCAGTAATCAAAAACTTTAAACGTGTGTCAAAGCCAGGAAGAAGAGTTTATTGCAAATCTGATAAGATTCCAAAATTTTATAATGGCCTTGGTATCTCGATTCTTTCAACACCACAGGGAGTTGTTTGTAATACTGAGGCATCAGAGAAAAAAGTTGGTGGAGAATTATTATGTACAGTATTTTAATTTAATTTTATGTCTAGAATAGGAAGTAAAGCTATAGCAATACCAGAAGATGTTAAGGTAACATTCAATAACTCTGTAATCACTGTTAATGGTCCTTTGGGTCAATTGGAGAGAGTTATAGGAAAGGTTATTGAAATTACTTTGAAGGGGCAGGAATTGTCTGTGTTGCCGATGAAAAGCGATAAGGACTCAAGAAGTAAATGGGGGTTATATAGAGCTTTGATTAATAATATGGTTGTTGGAGTAAAACAAGGTTTTAAAAAGACGTTGGAAATAAAAGGTGTTGGATATAAGGCTAGTGTTAAGGATGGTTTTTTAAATTTATCATTAGGCTATAGTCATGATATTAAAATAGAGGTGCCGGATAATATTGCTATATCTATAATAAAGGCGACAACGATAGAATTATCTTCATACGATAAAGAAGTGTTAGGATTGTTTGCATCTAATATAAAAAAACTTAGAATGCCAGAGCCATATAAGGGTAAGGGTGTTAGATATCTGGGTGAGTTTATTGTTAGAAAAGAAGGTAAAAAATAAAGGTATAAGTTGTGAAAAATAAAATAAAATTTGATAAAAGAAAAGAAAGGGTACGAAGTAAGATAAGGGGGAAGTCAGAATTCCCTCGTCTTTCTGTATATATTTCTAATAAAAATATTTACGCACATGTTATTGATGATAGGAATCATACTACAATATGTTCATCATCGACTAAAGTTTTAAAAATTGCAGGAGTTAATGTGGCTAATGCCGTTGCGGTTGGTGAGGAGATAGCTGTGCAAGCTCAGAAACATAAAGTAACAAATGTTGTTTTTGATAAAGGTGCATATTTATATCATGGTAGGGTGAAGGCTTTGTCAGATGCAGCAAGAAGTAAGGGATTAATTTTTTAATATAAATAGTATGGTTGAAGCAGCGCAAAATATAGAGTTAATTGAAAAGTTAGTTTGTGTAAATCGGGTAACTAAGGTTGTAAAGGGCGGAAGAAATTTTGGCTTTGCTGCGTTAGTAATTGTTGGTGATAAAAAAGGTGTAGTTGGATATGGTACTGGTAAGGCAAAGGAAGTAACGGAAGCTAGAGCAAAAGCTACCAAAGCTGCAAAAAATTCGTTAAAAAGAATTCCTCTCCGTGAAGGAAGAACAATACACCATGATGTTAAAGGGCAGTTTGGTGCTGGACGAGTTTTGTTAAGGATGGCTCCTGCTGGAACTGGTATTATTGCTGGTGGTGCAATGCGAGCAATCTTTGAGGCTTTGGGAATACATGATATAGTGGCAAAATCTCTTGCTACTACTAATCCTTATAATTTAGTTAGAGCAACTTTTGATGCTATGGAAAGTTTAGATTCTCCTAAAAGGGTTGCAGCTAGAAGGGGAAAAAAGATTAGTGAGATAGTTGGTAAAAGAAATAAACTAGTAAGTTAAAATGAAGCAGGAAACAGTAAAAGTTACGTTAAAAAAAAGTCTGATAGGACGAGAACAAAAGATGAGAGAATGTGTTAAGGGTCTTGGCTTACGTCAGGTTGGATCAAGTAAAGTCTTGGCTAGAACTCCTGAGACATTAGGTCTTATTAATAAAGTTAAACATTTGGTAGAAATAGAAGGTTAGTTATGTCTGTTATTGATATATTATCACAATCCACAATAAAAAATTCTGGAAGAAAAAGGGTTGGTAGAGGAATGTCTTCTGGTACTGGTAAAACTTGTGGCAGAGGGCATAAAGGTCAGAAATCACGTTCGGGTGTAGCCATTAAAGGTTTTGAAGGTGGTCAAATGCCTATCCATAGAAGGTTACCGAAATATGGCTTTAATAATCCAAATAAAAAATATTATCAATTAATCAACTTAGATGTATTGCAAGAGTTAATAGATAGTAAATCCTTAGATGTATCTAAGGAGATTAATGGTGAAGCTCTATGTTCTGCAAATTTACTTAAAAAAGCGAATGTTGCTTATAAGGTTTTGGGTAGAGGTGAAATTAAATCGCCGATTAGTATAAATACTGCATTTATTTCCAAATCTGCTAGAGAAAAGATTGAGAAGATTGGTGGAAAAATTTTAAATTAAAGTAAGCAATGGCTTTTCTTGGCAATTCAAACTCGGTTAGTAATAAAGACTCCCTTGCACAGTTAAAGCAGAAGATTTTTTTTACTATTTTTGCCCTAATATTGTATAGGATAGGTACCTATCTACCACTTCCTGGTATTAATCCCGAGATATTTAAGCAAATTAGTCAACAAAACCAGTCTGGTGTATTAGGGATGCTTAATATGTTTTCTGGAGGAGCTCTCGGGAGGATGACTATTTTTGCTTTAAATGTAATTCCTTTTATTACAGCTTCAATCATAATGCAGCTAGTCTCTGCAGCCTCACCACAATTATCAGAGATGAAGAAATCAGGAGAGGAGGGGCGCAAAAAATTTACCCAACTTACAAGATATTTTACTGTATTTTTATGCCTGTTTCAGTCCTATGGGATTTCTGTTGGCTTGGAAAGTATGTCGGTAAGTGCTGGTGCTGCTGTAATGTACCCAGTCTTTTTTAGAATAACTACTGTATTTGCGCTCACAGGTTCTGTGTTCTTGTTAATTTGGCTTGGCGATCAAATAACAAATAAGGGGATAGGCAATGGTATATCCTTGATTATATTTTCTGGTATAGTTGCTGAGCTACCTTCGGCATTTATTGGTACAATTGAGCTGGGAAGAACAGGGGTTTACTCGACATTATTTATTTTAATGGTCCTGGCTATAGTTATTAGTATGATTCTAATTATTGTCTTTTTTGAAAGGTCTCTGCGTAAGGTAGTTATTCAGTACCCAAATAGAAATTATCAGGTTAGGGGGATGAATAATGACTCGTCATACTTGCCTTTAAAACTTAATACTGCTGGTGTCATACCGCCAATTTTTGCAAGCTCTCTTTTATTGTTCCCCATTACTATTGTGTCATTTGGTCAGGAAACCGGAGCTTCGGGATTTGCATCGTTTGTTTCGCGTTATTTGGTTCATGGAAAACCTTTGTTTATTCTTTTGTATTCTGCTCTTATTATGTTCTTTTGCTTTTTTTATACAGCACTGGTATTTAATTCTTCTGATACAGCAGATCATTTGAAGAAGGCAGGGGGGTTTATCCCTGGTATTAGGCCCGGAAAAAAAACATCTGAATACCTAGATAGTTTGTTATCCCGATTAACCTTCATAGGTGGGTTATATATGATTTTTGTTTGTATTGTGCCAGAAATTATAATAGCTAAATATTCTATACCATTTTATTTGGGTGGAACTAGTTTGTTAATTGTAGTTAATGTGGCGATTGACACTCTCAGTAATGTTCAGACTCATATGTTGAGTTCTCGCTATAATCAGATGAAAAAAAATAAAATAAGAGTTAAAAGATGAAGGTAGTAATTTTCCTTGGAGCTCCAGGATCTGGTAAGGGAACTCAATCAGATATGTTGGTTAGTCAAAATAATTTTATTAAAATTTCAACAGGAGATCTTTTGCGCGAAATCTCATCCAGTGGTAGTGATCTTGGAAATAAGATTCAAGAGATTATGAAATTAGGTGGTTTGGTCTCAGATGATATTGTGGCTCAAATGCTCAAAGATAAATTGTCCTTATCGAAGGATAGTAGTGTGCATTATATTTTTGATGGATTTCCTCGTACATTAAATCAGGCAAAAATCTTAGAGAACATTATAAAGGACGTAGATAGTGAAGTTTTAGTTTCTGTATTATTATTAGAAGTAGACGAGCAGGTAGTTGTAGATAGGATTGCAGGACGTTTCTTTTGTGGTGACTGTAAAGAGAATTACCATGAGGTTTATAAGGAGAGTAAGGTTTCTGGTGTTTGTGACTTGTGTGGTGCTGCTAATATGCAAAAGCGAGAAGATGATAAGAGTAATATAGTGCTTAGTAGAATTAATACATATAATGATCAGATAAAGCCGATAACTGAGTTTTATCAAAGTCGTTATAAAGTTAAGAAAATTAGAGCTGAGAAGCACTATCAGGAGGTTTATCAAGACATACTATCCAGTGTAAATATATAAAAAAAACATTGACTTGTATAAATTCTTGCTGTTTATAAACCATTCACTTTTTTTGAGGAAAAATTGGCACGTATATCAGGTGTAAATATACCAACTAACAAAAGGGCAGTAGTTGCTCTAACATATATCTATGGCATAGGAAATTCTGGTGCTAAAGATATCTGTAAAGAAATAGGCCTTGATCTTCAAGTGAGGGTAAAGGATTTGACGGATGCTGAAGTTATTAAGATCCGTGAAGTAATAGATGCTAAATATGATGTTGAAGGATCTTTGCGTTCTAAAGTTGGCGCTAACATTAAGTTGTTGATGGATTTAGGATGTTATCGTGGTTTGAGACACAGGGTAAAGTTACCTTGTCGCGGTCAAAACACGCATAATAATGCTCATACTAGGAAGAAACGTAAAAAATAATTAATCATGGCAGTTAAAAAGAAAAAAGTTACTAGTAGAAAGGATAAGAAAAGTGTCTCAGTTGGGATTGTGCATATCCAAGCTACTTTTAATAATACAATAATATCTATTAGTGATATACAAGGTAATACACTTGCTTGGTCCTCCGCAGGAAAATGTGGTTTTAAAGGGGCTAGAAAATCTACACCTTATGCTGCTCAGGTTTGTGCAGAAGATGTAGGTAAGGCTGTAAAGCCATTTGGAATAAAAACTATAGGGGTTGAAGTAACAGGGCCTGGTTCAGGTAGAGAGTCAGCACTTCGTTCTCTGCAATCATTAGGTTATTTGGTGACGTCTATAAAAGATGTTACACCGGTCCCTCATAATGGATGCAGACCACCAAAGCGACGAAGAGTATAATTAAAATTAAGAGTATATTATGTTAGCAGAAAATTGGAAAGATTTTTTAAAGCCTTCTAAGGTCTCGTATAAGGTTGATGAAGAAAATCCTAATAAGGCCAAGATTATTGTTGAGCCTTTAGAAAGAGGTTTTGGTATTACGGTTGGTAATACGCTTCGAAGAGTATTACTGTCATCAATTTTTGGTGCTGCGTTTGTGGAAGTTAAAATTGAGAATGTTATTCATGAGCAAGATGTTATGACTGGAGTAAGAGAAGAGGTTATTGATATACTTTTAAATCTTAAATCTGTTATATTGTCTTCTGAGACAGCTTCAAGAAAAAAAGCTACATTGGATATTTCAAGTCGCGGAGTGATCAAAGCTTCTGACATTAAGTTGCCGGAAGGAGTAACTATTCTTAATCCGGAGCAATATATTTGTACTTTGGATGATAAAGCAGTGTTTAAAGCTGAGTTAATTATTGAGTCTGGTAAAGGTTACAGAGATTCTGCATTGATATCTAACGAGAATAAAGATATTGGTACTATTTATATTGATGCGGTGTTTAGCCCGGTAAAAAGAGTGTCTTTTAATGTTGAAAAAAGTCGAGTTGGTGAGTTGATAGATTATGATAAGCTTGTTTTATCTGTTGAAACTAATGGTACTATCGCTCCTGATGCTTCGGTTGGTATAGCAGCTAAGATTGTAAAAGAGCAGATGAGTACATTTATTAATTTTGATGAAAATATCATTGCTCCAGAAGATGATGCAGATAGTGTTGAATCTCTACCATTTGATGCAATACTTCTTAAGAAAGTTGATGAATTAGAACTTTCTGTTAGATCTCAGAATTGTTTGAAAAACGAAGCTATAACCTATATAGGTGATTTAGTTATCCGAAGTGAAAATGATATGCTTAGAACTCCAAATTTTGGACGTAAATCACTTAATGAAATAAAGGCTATATTACAAAGTCTGGATATGAATTTTGGTATGGAAATATCTGAATGGCCGCCAGAAAATATAGAAGAATTATCAAAAAAATATGAAGATTAGGCAATGAAACATTTAATTAGTCAAAAAAAATTAAATAAGAAAACTGCTCATAGAATGGCAATGTTGAATAATATGTCTTGTTCGTTAATTGAGCATGGTAGAATTAAAACAACTGTATCAAAAGCAAAGGCTCTAAGGCCATATTTTGAGAAGTTGATTACTATGGGAAGAAAAAACACTTTATCTTCAAGGCGTCAGTTAATAGCGGCTCTTAAAAATGAAGCTAAGACAGCTAAGTTGATCAGTGATGTCTGTCCTCAGTATAAGGATAGAAATGGTGGTTATACTAGAATTATCAAAACAGGCCCACGTAGTGGTGATTTTGTTGATATGGCGATTATAGAACTTGTAGGGAATGAATAATGGCAAAGTATAAATTAAAAAGTAAATCTGGTGCAAAGAAGCGTTTTACTATCAAGAAAAATGGAAGCGTTGTATGTGCTCAATCTGGTAAAAAGCATGGTATGCGGAAAAGAAGTAAACTTGCAATTAGAGAGCTGCGCGGAACCACTACTTTGTGCAAATCTGATGCAACTATCGTAAAACAATTTTTACCTTATAAATAATATAATATCCAATGGCTAGAGTAAAAAGAGGCGTAACCGCCAAAAAAAGACATAAAAAAGTTATAAAACTTGCAAAAGGTTTTAGAGGAAGAGCAAAAAGTTGTTATAGGATTGCATTAACTAGGGTTGAACGCTCTTTGCAATATGCATATAGGGATCGAAGAAATAAGAAAAGAGACTTAAGAGGTATTTGGATTCAAAGAATTAATGCCGCAGCTCGTGAGCATGGCTTAAAATATTCTATCCTTATTAGCTTATTGAAAAAGGCTAATATTACTCTTGATAGAAAGCAATTGTCTGAAATGGCTGCGACTAGTCCAGAATCATTCAAAACTTTGGTCAATACTGTAAAAGTTTAGTTTTTGTATGGTGGCCCATTGGTCATCATGTAAACATATTTGATATTTATGGTTAATTACGAAGAGATTAAGCACAATTTTAATTCTGAATTATCACAAACATCAACCATAGAAGATATTTATAATCTTAAATCTGCCTATATTGGTAAGACGGGAAAGGTTAGTAGCCTTTTTAAAGATTTGGTGAATGTTACGAATGAGGCAAAAAAGCAGGCTGGTAAAGAAATTAATTTATTAAAAAATTATGTTGAGTCAAAATTGGCTCAAAAAAAAGAGGAAATAGATTTGTCGACTTTACATCAGCAATTAGCAGGTGAGACTGTAGATATAACTCTTCCCTCTAGAGCTAAAATCTTTGGTAAACTGCATCCAATTACATATGTTTTAGAAGAAATAACCGGTATATTCAAAGATCTAGGGTTTGCTGTAGCTGACGGTCCTGAGATAGAGAGTAATTATTACAATTTTAATGCTTTGAATATTCCAGATCATCATCCTGCAAGAGAGATGCATGATACTTTTTATATTGATTCACCGGATTATTTGTTACGAACTCACACATCTTCTGTACAGATTAGAACCTTGCTAAAGAACAAGCCGCCAATAAAGATTATTTCTCCTGGTAGAACTTATAGATCAGATTCTGATTCTACTCATACACCTATGTTTCATCAGGTAGAAGCTCTCTATCTTGATAAAGGAGTTAATTTTGCAGAATTACGCTATTGTATCAATGAATTTCTTAGAAGATTTTTTAAATGTGAAATTAAGACAAGGTTTAGGACTAGTTACTTCCCGTTTACAGAGCCGTCTGCTGAAGTTGATATAGCTTGTACCAAGAGGGGTAATAAACTTATTATTGGCAGCGGTAATGATTATATGGAAATTATGGGGTGTGGTATGATACATAGTAATGTGCTTAATAATTGTGACATTAATCCCGAGGAATATCAAGGGTTTGCCCTTGGTCTGGGAGTTGAAAGATTGACTATGCTTAAATATGGTGTAGCGGATTTAAGAGATTTGTTCCAAAATGATCCTAGGTTTTTAGATCATTATAGTTTTGACTTAGAAGCGTAATTTTATTATATAGAAAGGGGCATTCGAAAGTGATTATCAGTAATATTTTTATAAGTTATTATGGGTGAAGTGTTTTTACAAATATCAGCAATTCCTATTGCTTACTTGATTGGTAGTATTCCATTTGGATTTCTGCTAACTAAAATTTTTAAGAAGCAAAATATACAGCAAGTTGGTTCTGGTAATATAGGAGCTACTAATGTTATGAGGGTGGCTGGTAAAAAGCTCGGTATTGTAACTTTTTGTTTAGATGGGCTAAAGGGGGTGTTGGCAGTCTATGTCTGTTTTAATTTTTTTACTATAGAAGGCGTGCTCTTAAAGAATTTGGTGATTATATCTACGGTACTAGGGCATATTTATCCAGTATGGTTAAAATTCAAAGGGGGTAAGGGTGTTGCAACTTTAATAGTAATTGTATCTTACACATCACCCATGATGTGCCTTATGATGGTTGTGTCTTGGTGTATTTTTTATAAAATGTTTTATATAGTGTCTTTGGCTTCAGTTGTAGCTATGGTATCAGTTTTTGCTTATCAAATATCCTTTCATGATGATTATTTAATTTCCTCAGTTATACTGGCTTCGCTGGTTATATATAAGCATTTTGCTAATATAAAAAGATTATTAGCTGGTGAAGAAACTAGTTTTAAACAAGAATAGATACAATGTTAGATTCCAAGGATATACAGATATCATTTGAGTTCTTTCCGCCTAAAACAGAGGCAATGGAAGCATTGTTGTGGGAGTCGGTAGAGTCGTTACAATTTTTAAAACCTAGATTTGTTTCAGTTACTTATGGTGCTGGAGGAGGAACAAGAGATCGAACTCATAAAATAATTTCAAAGATTATTGAAGAAACAGCTTTGGTTCCAGCATCTCACTTAACTTGTATAGGCTCTTCTAAAGCGGAGATCAAAGATATAGCTGAGGATTATTGGGATAAGGGTGTTAAGCATATAGTCGCTTTGCGCGGAGATCTGCCTGATGGTTATATTCATCCAGCAGATGGTTACGATTATGCCTGGCAATTGGTTGAAGCGTTAAAATCTTTTAAAGATTTTGAGATTTCGGTTGCTGGATACCCTGAGAAGCATCCGGAGGCTAAAACTTTGATTGATGATTTAGATAATCTTAAGCGTAAAATAGATAGTGGAGCAACTCGAGTAATTACTCAGTTTTTTTTCGATAATAATAAATATTACGAATTTTTAAATCATATTGAAAGAATGAATTTAAAGGCCGAGATCGTGCCTGGTATATTACCTATAATGAATTTTAATCAGGTGATAAAATTTGCTGAAGGGTGCAATAGTCATGTGCCAAAAAAATATTATGATTTATTTGCGCAGGCTAAGACGGATAATGATAAAAAAGCTTTAGCTGAAAAGTTAGTAATAGATCAATGTTTAGATCTTAAGGCTAATAATATTAATAATTTTCATTTCTATACTTTAAATAGATCGGAAACAATTCTTGCTATATGCAAGGCTTTGAATATATAATCCCAAAGTCGGACGTTGGAAATTGATTTATGTCAACATCTGCCTTTAGGTCGTAAATACAACAGTGAATATAAATTATGCATGAATATAGAACCCATAATTGTAGTGAATTAGGGAAGAGCAATATCGGTGAGTCGGTTAAAATTTCAGGATTTGTGAATGTAAAGCGTGATCATGGAGATTTGCTTTTTTTAGATATTAGGGATTTTTATGGAATTACCCAGTGTGTTGTAGAGGCTTCTAATAATGAAAATATTAATATTTTTGCTAAGGTTAAGTTAGAGTCAGTTGTTACGATCGAAGGTTTGGTAGTAGCGCGTGGTGATAATGCTGTTAATAAAAATTTAGCTACAGGAGAGGTGGAGATACAAACCAAAACAATTCATATCGAATCTGCGGCTAAGCAAATACCATTTCAGGTTAATGAAGAAGATGTTAATTATCCAGAGGAGTTAAGATTAAAGAATCGTTTCTTAGATTTAAGACGTAGCGAGATGAAGGAGCGAATGATAATGCGCTCGAAGATCATTACGCATATGCGCTCAAAGATGGTGGAGCAGGGATTTCTTGAAATACAAACACCAATCCTAACTGCATCATCACCAGAGGGAGCAAGAGATTTTTTGGTGCCGAGTAGATTAAACCCAGGTAAATTCTACGCTCTTCCTCAAGCTCCTCAGCAATTTAAACAATTATTGATGGCCTCCGGATTTGATAAATATTTTCAAGTGGCACCATGCTTTAGAGATGAGGATTCAAGGGCGGATAGATCTCCGGGTGAATTCTACCAACTGGATATAGAAATGGCTTTCGTGACTCAGCAAGATGTGTTCGATGTTATCGAGCCGGTTTTATATAATATATTTAAAGAATTTACAGATAAGAAAATACCATTGGATAGTAATGATAGATTTCCTGTGATTACCTATAAAGACTCCATGTTAAAATATGGTAATGATAAACCAGACCTTAGGGTAGCTACGGAAATATATGATGTGACGGATATTTACGCCGAATCTGAATTGTCTATTTTTGTTAAGAATATTAAGCAAGGTAAAATTGTTCGTGCGATCCCATGTAAAAATTCAAGCAAGTCACCAAGAAGCTTTTTTGATAATATGATTGATTATGCGATTAAGAATGGTGCTAAGGGTTTAGCTTATATCATCTTTACAGAAGAGGGGGAGGTTAAAAGTCCAATAGCAAAATTCTTATCACCTGAGCAGTTGGCTGAGATTAAATCTCGGGGTAATTTGCATGATGGTGATTCGGTATTTTTCGCTAGTGATGATGAACTGGTTGCTTGTGACATTGCAGGTAAGGTTAGGGTTGAATGTGCTAAGCGTTTAAAGCAAGTTCCTGAGGATAGTTATCAATTCTGTTGGATAGTTGATTATCCGTTATATGAACAGGATAAAACAACTGGCAAGATAGACTTTTCACATAACCCTTTTTCTATGCCTCAAGGTGGCATGGATGCTTTGTTAAATAAAGATCCTTTAGATATTTTAGGTTACCAATATGATATTGTTTGCAATGGTATTGAGTTATCAAGTGGGGCTATCAGAAATCACAAGCCTGAGGTGATGTATAAAGCATTTGAGATTGCAGGTTATGATAAATCTGTGGTTGATAATAAATTTCCAGCATTGATTAATGCTTTTCATTATGGAGCTCCTCCTCATGGTGGCTTGGCCCCTGGAATAGAGCGTATCTTGATGATGATTATGGGAACGGAAAACATTCGAGAAGTTGTAGCATTCCCTTTAAATGGACAAGCTCAGGATTTGCTTATGAATGCTCCAAACACTGTAGATCCGTCACATTTAAAAGAGCTGTCGCTTAAGATTGAGAAAAAAAGCCAATTAAGCAAACCGGATGAATGATAAGAAAATAGTCACATCCGAAGATAACAAAAAGCTTAAGGCTAAAAACAAGCAGGATAATTTGGCAAAAAACTTAAGAGCTAATTTAATTAGGCGCAAGAAAGTTAAGGCAACAGAAGATGCTGTTTAAGAAGTCCAAAAAGCCCACCAAAAAAATGATGGCTAGGATAAGAATGCGTCGTGTACAAACCATCTTGCTAGCTATTTCGACTCATAAGCAGAATACAAACCTAGTTAAACTAGCAGCTCCTTCTCTAGATAAATCACAAGGCCGAAAGGGGTTTAAAACTAGTTTAAGAAAATTAAAAAAACTTATATTGCCAAGCCGCAAGAGAGCAAAAGATAAGTGGTAATTTATTCAGCAGTTGCAAGACCCCCTTATTACTAATACCCAGAGTAGTTTTGAATTGATAAAGAAGACCGTTATTCTCATACTTTAAATTATGTGTCTGTCTCGAATCAAAATCACAAATATTTTCATTCTTGAAATATGTACTATATTTGTATAATTTATTTTGAATAGCTTTGGCTATTAAAAAAATCTTACCAAAAAATCCAAAATCTTAAGAATAAAAATCTTTACAATTTTGATTGGATACAAGCCCATTATTGCCGGGAGCTTAATGCATACGGGTTTGTTTCTATGGTTTGATAGGCTCATTGAAATTAACTTAATTTCTTGTCAAAAGTAAGAAAGCTCTATAAACCCTAATTCTCATTTGCTTTAGAAGTTTATTCAATGACCATAACAAGATTTAGCCCAAGCCCGACGGGGTATTTACATATTGGTAATGCGCGGACATTATTAACAAATTATTTATATAGCAAAGCTAATTCTGGACAGTTTTATGTCAGAATAGATGATACAGATTTTAAGCGCTCTAAGGACGAATATACTAGGGCCATAGTTGAAGATATCAAATGGCTTGGTATTGAATATGATAAATTTTTTAAGCAATCAGATAGACTGGATGTTTATGAGGAAGCAAAAGCACGCTTAATAGCGGATGGAAGATTGTATCCTTGTTTTGAAACAGAGGATGAATTACAGTTAAAGCGTAAAATTCAATTATCACGTAAAGTTCCGCCAATTTATGATCGATCATCTTTAAAACTAACTAAAGAAGAGATAGGGGCCAAGTTAGCTAGTGGGATGGCTCCGCATTATCGCTTTAAGTTAAATGATGAAGAGATAGCTTGGCGGGATCGTATTAGGGGTGATATTTTATTTAAAGCCAGGGCATTTTCAGATCCTATTTTGGTTCGTGAAGATAAAAGTCCAACTTATACATTTTGCTCAGTTGTGGATGATATAGATTATAATATCACCGATATTATTAGGGGTGAAGATCATATTACAAATACTGCAATTCAAATACAGATTTTTAGAGCCTTGGGTGGTAAAATCCCTAGATTTACGCATTTGTCTTTATTAAAGGGCAAAGAGGGCGAAATCTCGAAGAGATTTGGCGGTCATGAAATAAGGTCGCTTAGGGCTCAAGGTATTGATAAGAATACGGTAAATAGTTATTTAGCTAAGATCGGTACTTCGCATAATGTTGTGCCTGAAATAACGTTAGACAAATTATCCGAAAATTTTCAATTTAAATATTTTGCACATTCAGCTGTTATCTATAATGAAGAAGATTTGAGCCGGTTAAATCGTAAAACATTAGTAAAATATGATTTTGCAGCAATTAAAGCTAAAGCGGCAGAGTTTGATATTACTGAGCTAGAAGAAGATGTTTATGAAATCATCAAAGATAATTTAGATAATATTCTAGATATTATCAAATGGTCAGGGGCAATCAATAATCCCGAAGATATAGAATTCTCGGCAGAGGATAGAGAGTATCTTGGTATCTGCGCTAAATTGATGCCAGATGATTTATCAGAGGGTTTCTATGAGCAGTGGATGAGTGCTATAAAACAAAATTCTGGTCGCAAAGGTCGAGAGTTGTTTAACCCTATCCGATTAAGCTTAACGGGGTATGACTTTGGACCTGAATTAAAAAAAATAATACCATATTTGGGTATGCCTGAAACGATATCTCGAATTAATAAATATGCTAAGTAAGATTTATATTTCTAATAGCTTAACAGGTATAAAAGAGGAGTTTATACCCTATGACAGTAATCATATTACGATGTATGTTTGTGGACCAACGGTGTATAACAGGCCGCATATTGGTAATGCCAGGTCAATAGTGGTGTATGATTTGTTATATCGCTTTTTGCAGTATTCTTATCCAAGAGTTACTTATGTGCGTAATATCACGGATATAGATGATAAAATTATCGATGCAGCCAAGCAGCAGAAAATATCAATTAATCAACTCACTGATAAAGTTATAAAAGGATTTCATGATGATGTTGAGCAACTAAATGTTTTAAAGCCAACAATGGAACCAAAGGCTACAGAGAGTATAGCGCAGATAATTGATTTAATTGAGAAGCTAATAGCTAATGGTTACGCTTATGTCTCAGGAGGACATGTATTATTTGATGTAAGGCAGTATTCTGGATATGGCAAATTGTCAGGTAAGAGAATAGAAGATCTTATCTCTGGCCGCAGAGTTAAAGTTGCTGAGTATAAAAGAGATAGTCTAGATTTTGTTTTGTGGAAACCAAGTAATAGAGAAGATGATATTTCGGTAAAGTTTGATAGCCCTTGGGGCATTGGACGTCCCGGTTGGCATATTGAATGTTCGGCTATGGCGACTAAATTGCTAGGAGAGAATTTTGATATTCATGGTGGTGGAGCTGATTTAAAATTCCCACATCATGAGAATGAAATTGCTCAATCATGTTGTGCTAATGAGGGAAGTGAATATGCCAAATATTGGGTGCATAATGGTTTTTTAACAGTCAATGGCGAGAAGATGAGTAAGTCTTTAGGTAATTTTACTACCATGCAAGATTTATTAAACCGGGGTGTTGATGGCAAAGATTTGCGCTTTTTCTTCTTAACTAGCCATTATAAAAAACCATTAGATTTTAACGAAAAATCACTTAGTGATGCGATCAAGCAGAATCAAAGGTTTAATAAGTTAATAATTAGTAATTTGGACAAAATTGATATTCCAAATTTAACTAAGGAGTTGCCATCAGAGTTTGCCAATTATTTATCGGATGACCTAAATACACCAAACGCTATAGGTTATATTAATAAAATATATAAAGAAGCTAAGGAGGGTGATCTAAATGCTTTGGCTAATCTATATAAAGCATGTGATTTTTTAGCTATTCTGAATATATCCAAAACTCAATTAGAGCTTGAAATTCCGCATGATATCCTTAAAAAGGTAGAGGCAATAAGGCAATGTCGGTTAGACAAAGAATATAGTGCTGCAGATATAATTCGTAATAACTTGTTAGATCTTGGTTATAAGTTGGAATATCTCTTAGAAGGCAATATAAAAGTTACTAGAAAAAATGACTCTTAATAGAAAAATTATCCTGTATGATTCAACGCTGCGCGATGGCGCTCAAACATCATATGTGGATTTTACACCCCAAAACAAAATAGATATCGCCAAGAAACTGGATTTTCTAGGAATTGACTATATCGAAGCTGGTTGGCCAGGAGCTAATCCTAAGGACACAGAATTCTTTAATCAGTTGCCTTTACTTGACCATGCAAAATTTGCAGCTTTTGGTATGACTGTAAAAAAAGGGAATGATCCTAAAGATGATAATGGGTTGGCCAATTTATTATCGAGCAATTTAGCGAATTATACAATTGTTGGAAAAGTCTGGGATTTCCATGTTACGGATGCTTTGGGTATTAGGCTTGAGGATAATCTAAAGATCATTTATGACACGATCACTTATCTAGTCTCGCAAGGTAAGCAAGTGATCTTTGATGCTGAGCATTTCTTTGATGGTTATAAGGCTAATCCAGAATATAGCATGGAAGTGATTAAAGCAGCTCATAGGGCTGGTAGCAGGTGGGTTGCCTTATGTGATACTAATGGTGGTAGCTTGCCGCATGAGATTAGTAAGATTGTAGGTAAAGTAACAAAAGAGATTGAGGCTGACGCTTTGTCAATTCATTGTCATAATGATACTGGTTGCGCTGTTGCAAATACTTTAGCTGCAGTTAGAGCGGGAATATCACATATCCAGGGAACCATCAATGGCTTAGGTGAGCGTTGTGGTAATGCTGATTTAACAACTTTAATACCAATATTATCTTTAAAGTTAGATTATGATATTTCTGTAGATAGAGATCGTTTAAGATCATTGAAGCATGTATCAAATTATTTATATGACATCATAAATCAAAAATCTGATAGTTATGCACCTTTTATAGGTGATGCAGCTTTTAATCACAAAGGCGGATTGCATGCATCTGCTATGTTGAAAGATACAACAAGCTATGAACATATAAAACCAGAGCTTGTTGGTAACAAGAGAAGTATTTTGATTTCTGATCAAGCTGGTAAGGCTTCGATTATTTCAAGACTAAAAGATTTTAAGATTGATGTTGATAAAAATGATCATAAATTGCCGCAATTAATTGAGGAAATAAAAGTCTTAGAATCAGAGGGATTTTCTTATGACTTGGCTGATGCTTCATTTTATCTGCTGGCAGTTAAATATTTTAAATCCGTACCTACATTTTTTAAATTGGATAGTTTTAAAATTATTGATGAAAAGCGAACTAATGCCAAAGGTAAGATTATCACTTCATCTGAGGCTATTTTAAAACTAGAAGTTTTTAATAAGAGGGTTATCTCGGTCACGGAAGGTAACGGGCCGGTCAATGCTTTAGATAAGGCTTTACGAAAAACTTTGGTAACTTATTATCCTAATATTTCCAATACTAAGCTAACTGA
This sequence comes from Rickettsiales bacterium, assembly GCA_018659145.1. Lineage (GTDB taxonomy): Bacteria > Pseudomonadota > Alphaproteobacteria > Rickettsiales > JABIRX01 > JADHOX01. The sequence goes on along the minus strand of JABJNB010000079.1, from coordinate 27,935 downwards.
TTATAAGGTCAGAATTTTAAATTCTGGTTCAGCTACAGAAGCTATGATTAGAGTTATGCTTGAGACTAGTGATAATGAGGGAAATAGATGGACAACGATAGGGGTCTCTACTGATCTTTTGGATGCTTCATATCAGGCTATAAGAGATTCGATGAATTATTATTTGATTATCTCTGCAATATCATGAGCGAGAAAAATTTATCAAAAAATAATAATATTATCTTTTTCACGATCTTATTATTTATCATAACTTACGTTTTATTTTATGATAAGATTTTTCAATATGAGGATGATAAGAGCTTCTTTAGTGAGTTTATCAGATCAACTAAATATCATAATTCTGATAAAATGATCCCAGAGCCAGAGGCGAGGGCAATAATGAAAGTAAAAGCTGATTTGGTTATTAAGGCAATAAAGTTTAAAAACTTTACCTTACTTAAGCAAATGATACATCCAAAGCATGGTGTAAGATTTAGCCCATATTTATATGTTATGAGTACGGATATTGTTTTTAGTGGTGAGAATATTAAATCCAGATATGACAATGATTATGTTTATGATTGGGGTGCTAATAGGTCTCATAGAAATCTTAGAATGAGTTTTAGTGAATATTATCGGCGCTATATTTATAATTATGATTATGCCATTTCTAACGATATTACTTATAACCAATTATCAGAGACGGGGAATGTAGTGGATAATATTTACAGTTTTTACCCAAATTCAATAATAGTAGAATATTATGCTGACCGTCAGGTTGAGGTTAAGGAAGCCTTTCTTCGCTTGGTATTTGAAGAATATAAAGATGATTGGTTTTTAAGTGGGATTATAACAATTAGTAACTAACTTTATCACTATGGCTGTGGAAACATTTAAATTAATAAAAGACCGAGGATTTTACTATCAATGTACTAATCCACAAGGAGTAGAAAAAAAATTATCTGCGAGCAAGGCGGTGTGCTATGTTGGATTTGATTTAACAGCTAAATCTTTACATGTGGGTAGCTTGTTACCAATAATGCTGGTTAGGCATTTGCTTAACTCTGGTAATAAGGTGATTATTTTATTTGGTGGAGCTACTACTAAAATTGGGGATCCATCTGGTCGAGATAAAACTAGGCAAATATTATCAAAAGAGCAAATCGAGGCTAATAAGGCTGGTATTAAGAATGTGTTAAATAAGTTTTTTGATATTAACAGTGTTACCTTTGTTGATAATGATGATTGGCTCAAGGATCTGAATTATCTGGATTTTATCAGAGATGTTGGCCGGCATTTTTCAATCAACCAAATGCTTAGCTATGAGTCGGTTAAAAGACGTTTGGACCGAGAGCAAAATTTAAGCTTTATTGAATTTACTTATATGATTTTACAAGCTTATGATTTTCATCATTTAGCTGAAGAATATGGTTGTAACCTCCAAATAGGTGGGTCTGATCAATGGGGTAATATTGTCAATGGTATTGAGCTGCATAGAAAGCTTAAACCAGGCTCTGAAGATTTAATTGGCTTAACGACAGAGTTGCTTGCGACTTCTGATGGAAAAAAAATGGGAAAATCTGAAGCTGGAGCAATATGGCTTGATAGCGAGTTGTTGTCACCATATGAGTATTACCAATACTGGCGTAATATCAGTGACTTGGATACCATAAAGTTTATTAAGTTATTCACAGAAATTGATCTTGAGCAAGTAGATGAATTAGCAAAATTGGCAGGATCTGAGTTGAATAAAGCTAAATCTATCTTGGCATATGAGGCAACGAAGATTTGTCATGGTGAAAAGCTAGCAGAAGATGCTCGCAATACTTCCGAAAAGGTATTTGCAGAAGGGTTGTCAGATGATAATTTGCCCAAGATTACAATTTCAGAAAATGATTTAGCCGAAGGTATGACATTCAGCGCTTTAATTGCTAAAGCTGAATTAGTAGATTCCCGCAGTAGCGCAAAACGAATCATTCAAGGCGGCGGTGGTCGAATTGATAATGAGAGCTTTAACGATCCTAAGATGCTTATTACAAAGGATCATTTTAAGAATAAGATAATTAAAATATCAGCTGGTAAAAAGAAGCATAGTCTAGTTGAGCTTAATCTAAGGTAGGTTAAGCATGAAGGGAAATGATAATTCACTTAAACAATATTTATGGCAAATTTGTTTAAGTTATAAAATATATTTTTTAGCACTTTTTGCGATATCAATTATCGCATCATTATTTGAGATTTCAGTTCATTATAAAATTAAGGAAATAATAGATGTAATTGCGACCGATGAGAATGCAGAACTTAGCGGTTTACTAGCTTTGTTTGTATTTTATAAGTTAATGAATCATGGGATGTTTTTTATTAAGCGTTTGCTTGATATAAAGTATAAACCAGGTTTTATAACCAAGATTACAACTGATATTTATCAAAAAACAGTCAAACATTCGCTGCATTGGTTTGATTCTCATATGTCAGGTGAGATAGCTGATAAGATTAATAGCTTTCAGGTTAGTTTAGCTCACCTAGTTACAAATGTTTTTCGTAGCTTTGTTGTTTTATGGGCTATTGTAATTGGTATAGTTTTTTTGACCAAGATTCATTATTTAACAGCTGTAATTCAGTTAGCTTTTTTATTAATATATGCTCCGATATTGTATGTTTTACTAAAGAAGCAGTTAAAATTGCAAGAACTATTTCAAAAGGCCAATCAAGAAACCACGGGCATTATTAATGATTCAGTATCTAATATTTTTGGTATTAAAGTCATAGGTAATTTAGCAAGTGAGTTTAAACTAAAATTAACACCTGCATTATTACGGAGGCAGGAAAAAGATAGGGTAACTCGCAAGTTTGATGCATATTGGGTTGATAATGTGGATACATTAATGATTGTGATCCTATCGGCTGCACAAATATATTTACTAGCATATCTGTATCAAAATGATCAAATAACACCAGGTGGCTTTGCTTTTGTGGCTATGATTATGTTAAAGTTGCATAGTGATATTAGCACAATGCTTGAATATATTTTATTTGGAATTAACCCACAAATTGCCGCAATTAGAGCTGCTTATGAATTTGTGAATGAGGAGTATGGTATCATCGATAAAGATGATGCAGAAGATTTGGAGAATGTTAAGGGTGCAATAGAGTTTAAAGACGTTATATTTGCTTATAATGATCAAGGGAAAAAGATCCTGAGTAACTTTAATTTAAAAATAAACGCTGGCGAGAAAATAGGCTTGGTTGGTCAGTCAGGAGCTGGGAAAACAACCTTAATTAAAAGTTTATTTAGATATTTTGATATTAATGAGGGCGGCATATTAGTTGATGATAAGGATATTGCGGAAGTAACTCAGGAATCAATACGGGCTAATATTTCAATTATCCCTCAGGATATTACAATGTTTCATCGTTCAATTTTAGAAAATTTACAAATTGCCAAATCTGATGCAAGTAAAGATGATATAATATCGGCATGTAAAGCGGCCAAAATTCATGATGATATTATGGAAATGCATCAAGGGTATGATTCTATTGTTGGTGAACGTGGTGTAAAGGTTAGTGGTGGTCAAAGACAAAGAATTGCAATAGCTAGGGCTATTTTAAAGGATGCTCCAATATTAATTTTAGATGAGGCTACTTCATCACTTGATTCTAAAACTGAACAACTCATTCAAAACAGCCTTGATTTATTAATATCTGACAAGTCAAAAACTGTAATAGCGATAGCACACCGCCTATCTACCCTCAAATATATGGATAGAATTATTGTGTTAGAGGGCGGAGTCATCAAGGAAGAAGGAAGTCACCATGAACTTATAGCACGAGAGGATAGTACCTATAAGAAGTTATGGGATTTGCAGGAGATTTAAAATTCAGGATCAATTGTATGGGCCTGTTTACTCTCTTTATAGGTCTTCCTTTTGTCTTCCTCAAATCTAACTCCCTCATGTTCGAATCCTTGTTTTATAAGGTTTTACCAATTGGTTGAAAAGTTCGTGATTTTTTGCCTGTTGGGACGGGCGTGGCTTTTTCACAAAAATCTATTCATCAAAAAAATGCTAACTAATGCCCACATTACATATTTTTTATCAAATAACGAAATGCCAACTTTTCTTTACTTAATTACTTTCAACTTTCATAGATGTTAGTTAAAATGTCTTTAAGTAATGTTTTAAGGCAAATTCTTTATTTAAAGTTAATATGCAAAATCAAAGCACCTCATCAAAAAAAGATAGAATCGGCAAGTATGTTAAAAGCTCCATAGTTAGTGGCGAGTCTTTTAATAGCTATATTCCAAGTAACTTACCACCGGAGCCTCCAATTGATTTGAGTGAGATTTATCATTTGCTAGACAAGGCAAATACTGCTCTTGGTCGTTTAGATGGAATTAGTCTAGTTTTGCCAGATCCAGCTTTATTTCTTTATATGTATGTTAGAAAAGAAGCGGTTTTATCTTCGCAAATTGAAGGAACTCAATCCTCTCTTTCTGACTTACTTCTTTTTGAAAATAATGGACAATCCTCCAATAATTTATTCGATGATGTGACAGAAGTATCTTCTTATGTTGCCGCCATGAATTATTCAATTGAACGCTTAGAAAAATTACCATTATCACTAAGGCTAATCAAAGAGGCCCACGAAAAATTAATGAATAATTCCAGAGGCAATAATAAAAACCCTGGTGAGTTTAGAACTTCTCAAAATTGTATAGGAGGATCAAGACCGGGTAATGCACTTTTTGTACCACCGCCAGCAGAAAGCCTAATGGATTGTTTAGATAATTTTGAAAAGTTCCTTCATGATGAAAAAGTCAAAATGCCAATCTTAATTAGAGCAGCAATTGCTCATGTGCAGTTTGAAACCATCCACCCATTTTTAGATGGTAATGGCAGAATAGGCAGGCTTTTAATAACTTTGATGCTTTGTAATGATGGAATTCTAAAGCAACCATCTCTTTACCTCAGCCTTTATTTTAAAGCCAACAGACAAGAATATTACAATCATCTACAAAATATTAGAGAAACTGGAGATTTTGAATCTTGGATAAAATTCTTTTTAACTGGAGTTGAAAAAACTTCAAATGGTGCGGTAACAACAGCAAAAAATATCATTAACTTATTTAACCAAGATTCAAATCTAATCGAAACATCTGATAAATGCACGCCAGCAATTTTGGCAATTTATAAATATTTACAAAAAAGTCCAATTACTAATACAGGAAAAATAAAGGAAGAATGCAAAATCTCGCTACCAACAATTATTCGCAATATGGAAAATTTGGAATATCTTGGAATTGTTGAAGAGGTTACTAAAAAAGAACGCCATAAGATATTTGTTTATAAAAAATATCTAGAAATTCTAAATGATGGCGAGCCAATTAATAACTTTAAATATTAATATGGCACTGATTAACCTCTCCAAATCTGACTATATCAAAGGCTTGCAATGTCCAAAAGCTCTCTGGTTTTCTAAAATGATGTGGGTATAGTTTTTCGGACAATCCTTTTAGAAAGATTAATAACCAAAGAATTAAACTTATGTCCAGAAAGCCTAAAGGCAATCATCAGCGGTAAAATTAGCAACTGAGACAGATCAGCCAATAGCCCAGACGGCATGTGACCTTGGTATGAATATAAACACGTTACTCAAGACAGAATGCCATCATGAAGAATTGAGGCGTCTTAAGAAGGAATTGCAGCTATTAAAGCAAGAACGTGATTTATTAAAAAAGGCTGCCGCGTACTTTGCCAAGGAATCCCAAAAAAGTACGCATGGGTAAGAGATAATAGGGGTAGTTTTTCTATAATTATTTATGCAATTTTATGAAGGTATCACGCAGTGGTTATTATCACTGGCTGGATCATCCTGAAAGTAATCGGGATCAAGAAAACAGGGAGTTAACCAGAATGATTACAGATATTTTTATAGCAAACCGTAATGTTTATGGTTGCCGTAGGATTGTTAAGAAATTAGCAAATCAAGGGGAGCTGTTAGTCGTCACAGGATCAGGAGGCTGATGTCTATAGCTGGTCTTTCTTGCAAAACTAAGCGGAGATTTAAAGTTACAACTGATTCTAAGCATAACAAAGTCATCTCACCTAACCTGCTAAAGAGAGAATTTAATGTTGCAAGACCTGATAGTTACTGAGTCGGTGACATCACCTATATTCCGACTAAGCAGGGTTGGCTATATCTATCAACAGTGATTGATCTTTATTCAAGAAAAATCATTGGTTGGTCTATGACAAACCATCTGAGAGCAGAGTTGGTTAATAATGCTCCACCATGGCTTTATGGAAACGCAAGCCTCCTAAAGGATTAGTATGGCACACTGATCGTGGTAGCCAATACGCCTCTGATAGTCATCGGAATATTCTAAAGATTATGGCCTTGTTCAAAGCATGAGCAGGAAAGGTGATTGCTGGGATAATGCGGTGGCTGAATCCTTCTTCCACACTTTAAAAACTGAATTAACTAATCATTATGAATTTAATAACCAACATGAGGCTAAAAATGTAATTTTTGAATATATTGAAGTATTTTGTAATAGACCCTTTAGATGCTGAATTGACATATCTATCTTTCCAGCCATGTTTATAAGAATCAAATAATGTAATAACATGTTGGCTTAAGTTGTTAGATGGGGGTTAGCTGTGAGGTTGTGTTGGTATTATTTATTATTAAAAGCATATATGAGAACGGTAATATTAATTATATTGGTTGGTCTAATTAATCTTCCAAATGTCGCTTTGGCTGATTTGGGTGGAGAGAGGATAATACCTTTTATTCCTCAATATAATAAAGATATTAGTGAATCATTTGAAAGTGAGAAGTTAATAAAGTTAGATTTAAAAAGAATCGAGCGACTTAGAAGAGAGTATGATCTTGATTGGTATCATGAATATTGCGGTGATCCTTGGACTCGAGATAAGGAAGGTAGTTCTGGATGTATAGAAAAGTTTAACAACCTAAGCGAGGCTGAAGCAAAATCACTTATTATTTATAAGACAAATTTTTCCGATCCTGAGCTTGTGGATCCTGAGTTACAGACTCTAAATCAGGATCTCCATCACATGCTCCAATCTTTAGACCAAGAGAGCAGCCTAACATAGCGTCATTAGCTCCAACTATGGCTACAAATAATAATAGAAACTACGCTGCTGCTTTTGCAACTAGTTTGGTTGTGGGAGGGGTGAGTGCAGCTGTAATATTGGGTATTCTGATTTGTTGTTATAGCTTAAAAAGCGCTCGAAATAAAAATACAGGTGTTGATCATGGTGAAGTTGAGATGTCAGCAAGTGGAGCTCAAGCAGTCACAGATGAAGCTCCAGTAGGAGAAGAAGCGATTCTATCTAGCTTAGATAGAGCTGCACAAGGTGCTAGTAGTAGTGGCGTGCAAGCGATAAGAATGCCAAGAGAGTATCGCGAGGTCAGGCACGGAGATCAAAGTAATCCTACAGCTGAGGGTAATGAATCTGCTTCACGTTTAGTAGAAATTATGTCTGCAAGAGAAACCAAACGTGGAGAAAGTATTGATAGGAATCCTAATCAATTACAGAAGGCAAGCGAGATGACTTTGTAGGTCTGTTATTTAAGTGTGCAAAAGCCCTTCGTCGGTCAGAAACATGTTTAAAAACAATGTGCTCATCACTTTACGAAGAGCAGGAAGGCTTAACATCGATAGATCTTAAAGATGAGCGTAAAATAAGATTAGTAGATGGAACGATAGTCAAAGAGCCAGGGAAGACAGGTAGTCAATGGAGGATAAATTATAGTTTTTATTTAAATAATTTTGAATGTGATTACTTTGACTTAGTAAGCACTAAAGGAAAGGGAAACTCATTATTTGTTTTTTGTTTGTAGACTTATGCATGATTATGCATATCTACATTAATTAAGATTATAAAAAATTAGGATATTGCTATAATTTTATTAGCAATTTCCTTTGCTTCATTTGCCTCATATTTAACCAGTTCCTCAAAATCAACATCAGTCACTTGATCAGTAAATTTTAAAGCATAGTTGTTAGAATATAAATTACTTAAAAATTCCAATTGTTTCGGTCCGGCAAAATCTTCATAAATCATGACTGGTTTTTTTGTTAAAATAGCGTCAGCAACCATTGAGATGGAGTCTCCTGTAACTAGGATTTTATCAGAATAATAGAGAAAAGAGCTATATGGGTTTAGGTTATCATTATCGCGATAAAGATAGGCTTCGATATTTTTATTTTTTAGACAAGTTTTATTAATGATATCCAATAGCTTCTGATCAGTTCGCCTAGAAGTAGTTAATAAGATCTTTTGATTTTGAACTCCGTTAATAAATTCCATTAAGCTAGCAAAGTTTTTATATTCGAGATCACCCAGTTTTTTATTTTTAGATGAGCCACCAATTATCACGCATAATTTTGGTTCATTGATTAATTTGAGATACTCAAATCCTTTAGCCTCAGATGCAAATTTATTGATGTTAGTCAGGCTAGGCGGTAATAGGTACTCATAATCTGCATGTGGATAATGATCATGTTTGGGAGTGATCAGCAAATCAAAATATTTTGTACTCATATTTGGCTTGAGCAAATGTACTAACTTTGTTTTAAGAAATTTTGATTTTATATAGCAAGCAAAAGAAGCTGACCTGCGTCCACAAGATAGGACTATATCTGGTATTGGGTCAAGTAAGTTTATGTCACGGTAATTAACTACAGCTAAGGACTTTGGATGGTGAAGGATATTGGGTAATTTAACAAAATTATTAAACACCAATTTAAATTCTTTTATAATAAAGTCATTTTGCAGATGGGTTGTAATAGCTTTCAGTTGTTTATAATTCCCGACTCTTTGATCATCAAGTAGCAAGATGGTTTTACCTGGCGACTTCATAATTATTTATATCATTAGAATTACTCTTCTGCTGCTGGCCTTGATACTGGTTGTTGTAGGAAGGGGTGTTATTATGCTGCCTTCTAGGAGGGTAATTATAGTAGTAGGATTGATCATTCTCTACAGGAGGGTAATAATTGTTTGGAGCATCGTTAGTTCTAAAAGTTCTATTACTATTATAGCTGTAAGGTTCTCTATATTGAGAATCATAATCATAAGGATTGTAACCATGCGCATTGCTACCAGGATATTGATTCATATATGGATTGGTATTTCTATATGGCGTAGAAACTCTTGGAGTGTATGGGGTGTAGGGTTGGTTCAGATATGGAGGAGCATATTTTGGAGGAGCGTGTTTGTAATATGAACGGTTTTCATCCCAATTGAGACAAGAGCTAATAGATAATACTAACAATAAAATAATAAAACGCATCCTGATGATCTTGTAACATATTGCTATTATCTAACTCTTCCACAAGATACAAGTTGTTTTTATTATTTAATTATAAATACCTATATAAATTAGCATTTTTTCACCAGAATCATCCCAAAACTTCATTTTGAAATTCTTACGCACTCAGATGTGCTATGATTTTTAAATTTCGCTTTTGGAAGCTGTCTCGAATAAAAATTACTAATTTGCAGATGTATTTTATAGTGAAAAAAGAAATTTAGTATAAGAGAGCTTTATTTCTTATAATTTTATTAGTAAACAATGGGTGTATATGAGTGATCAATATCTTAATAATTACCAAAAAATAAGCCGATCTAGTAAGCTTGTCTCAGAGAGGTGGGGTAGGAGTGAGCCAGATTTATTAGTTGTATCAAAAAGGCAAATGCAGGTTGATATTATTAGTTTTATAAAATCAACGCATCATATGCGCTTTGCCGAAAATTATGTAAAAGAGGCAGAAGAGAAATATACTACAATTAAGAAGTCCTATCCAAATTTACAATTGCATTTAATTGGCCACCTACAATCAAATAAAGCGATAGAGGCTGTTAAGCTATTTGATGTTATTGAGACGGTAGATAGTTACAAATTGGCGAGTAAATTAGATGCTGCAGAAAAAATAACAAAGCTAGAGCGTGAATATTTAATTCAGGTTAACATAGGTTTCGAGGAGCAAAAATATGGTGTTATGCCGGATGATTTAAAAGACTTGCTTGCAGAAATTAGGAATAATTTAACGATTAATATAAAGGGTTTAATGTGCATCCCGCCCAAAGATAAAAACCCATCCATCTATTTTGCTTATTTAAAAAAATTAGCTCAGGATAATAAGCTATCCTATCTGAGTATGGGGATGTCTTCTGATTACCAAGAGGCTATCGCCGTTGGTACAGATGAAATTAGGATAGGAACAGCTTTGTTTGCTTGATAATTCTATTTTAACTCCAAGCATGAATTTTGGTATTATCTTGTGATGCAGCCTGCAGGTTCGTGTCAAATAAAAACTACATTATACCATTCTCATCTTAAAAGCGGTTCTAAGATGGGGTGCTCTAAGGCCGCGCATTCCTTACGCTACGCCGAGGATTTGCCTCTCGGGCAAATACTCATACCAACTCACAAAGATGGGATTTGGTATTATGACCTAATGGTTGCTTGAAATCAGTAAGAATGTAGGGTAGCTTAGCCCAGCACTAATATTGATTACAAAATGAAGCAAGCGTTACAAAGTGAAATTTCGGATTTTTTAGCAGCAACGGGGCTAAAAGTTGACGAGTATAAAAAAATTATTGAACTAATTGGTAGAGAGCCGAATTTAACAGAGCTTGGGATTTTCTCGGCAATGTGGAGTGAGCATTGTTCTTACAAATCTACGCGTTACTTTTTAAAGCAATTACATACTAAAGAAGATTGGGTTATTTGTGGTCCGGGTGAGAATGCCGGAATCATTGATATTGGTGATAATGATGCGATTATCTTCAAGATGGAAAGTCATAATCATCCATCATTTATTGAGCCATATCAAGGTGCTGCAACTGGTGTTGGTGGAATTTTGCGGGATGTTTTCACAATGGGCGCTCGACCAATTGCTGTCTTGGATAGTTTATTTTTTGGTGACATTGATCACGAAAAAACTGCATTTTTAGAATCTGGCGTTGTAGCTGGAGTGGGTGGTTATGGTAATTGTGTTGGTGTGCCAAATATTGGAGGTGATACAACCTATCATGAATCTTATAACGGTAACATCTTGGTTAATGCTATGTGTGTTGGTCATGCTAAAGCTGATAAAATATTTTATTCTGCTGCAAGCGAAGTTGGTAGTTCTGTCATGTATGTTGGTGCTAAGACGGGGCGCGATGGTATTCATGGGGCTTCTATGGCATCACAGGAATTTGATGATGAGTCGGCTAGCAAAAGACCAACCGTACAAGTTGGAGATCCTTTTAAAGAAAAACTATTAATTGAGAGTTGCTTAGAACTAATGCAGCATGATGCGATCTTAGCTATCCAAGATATGGGAGCCGCGGGCTTAACTTCATCTGCAATTGAGATGGCGAGTAATGGAAGGGCTGGTATTGATTTAAATTTAGATAATGTGCCGCAACGGGAAAGCAACATGTCGGCATTTGAAATGATGTTATCTGAAAGTCAGGAAAGAATGCTTATCGTGCTAAAGCCTGGTAAAGAGAGTTTAGCGAAAGAAATTTTTAGCAAATGGGATTTAGATTGTCATCAGATAGGAACTATCATTGAAGAGCAAAAATTAATCCTGCGTCACAAAGGTGAGATAGTCGCTGATCTACCTATTAGCCCACTCGCTGATAGTGCTCCAGAATATCAAAGGCCACATCATTTTACAAAAGCTGACTCTAAGATAAATGCAGATTTAAAATTAGATTCTAAGATTGATGAGAATTTAATTAAGATTCTAGCTCATCCAAATTTAACACCAAAAAATCATATCTATGAACAATATGATAGCGGAGTGATGAATGATACGCTTAAGTCTCAAGGCATAGGCGCTGGAATTGTAAGAATTCATGGCACGGATAAAGCTGTGAGTGTTACAACTGATTGTAATCCAAGATATGTTGCAGCAGATGCTTATATGGGGGCTAGTCAGGCGGTGGTTGCGACTTATCGCAACTTGATCGTGCAAGGAGCTAAACCCCTTGCGATTACTAATTGTTTAAATTTTGGGAATCCTGAAAAGTCTGAGATTATGGGGCAGATAGTAAGTTCAATTAACGCTATAAAAGATGCGTCTAAGTATCTGAAATATCCAGTTGTTTCTGGAAATGTTTCTTTGTATAATGAAACTAATCAAGTGGGTATTCAGCCAACACCAAATATTGGTGGTGTGGGTCTTATTTCTGACATTAATAAAATTCCAAATAACTATTTTGTAAATGAAGGTGAAGATATTTTTGTTATAGGCGAGACAAAAGGTCATTTAGGTTGTTCAATTTATTTAAAGCAAATCTCAAATTCGGAAGAGGGTCTTCCTCCAGCAGTTGATTTGGCAACTGAGCTTAAAACGGCTAATTTTATTACGAAGTTAATAGATCAAGCTATTGTGACTTCTGTTAATGATGTATCGGATGGTGGAATTTTAACATTGGTTTATAAAATGGCTAAGTTTGGTAAGCTTGGTTATGATCTTACTATCACAGAGTCGGAAGCTAATATGCCATTAAATCAATATTTATTCGCTGAAGATCAGGCGAGATATATTGCAACTGGTAGTGACAGTAATGCGCTACTAGAAGCTGCTAAGGCAGCTGGCATTGCAATAACCAAAATTGGTGTTGTTAAGAGCAATTAATCTATGTGCAGGATGTTATCCCTGCATTACTTCCTCAAGTTATTTCGAATTGCACCAGTTCAAGTAGGGATGACCTTTGCAGCTTGTGTCATAATATAGTTGCGAAAGAGTCTGTTATGGTCTCCCGGGATTACTCCGCAAATTCAATGGGTTCAAAGCGTGAATCTGGTTGGACTACAATCAGCAATAAATGGGCTCAGAAAGGTATGAGTTTTTTAAAATAATTTTCTACTTCTTATGTAACTTTGAGTAACTTGGTATTGCCTATCACTTTCCAAGGGGCATTGATATGGTTGCCAATTGTAACAGCCTAAGCATAATCAATCTCACTATTATTTGGAATTAGAACTTTGTTGTTCATAAATGGCTTGGCTCGAATCAAAGTCACAAATTTTTTCCTTCTTAAAATATGTATTATTTTTGTATAATTTTTTTTTGAGACAGGCCCATAAAATTAATCTTGATAGTTGTCTTGCATATCGTTAATGATGGTTTGCTAACAAATGATTCAAGATTATGCAAAAATTAATTCCAACATTTATTCTAGCTTTATTATTATCTGGTAATAGCTTTGCTTTTGATTTTGATGATGCTTTAGGCAAGATTAAAAATGATGCAAAAGCTGGGGTATCGCTGGATTCTATAGCTGATGGCATTGAGGCACAAGTGATGAAGAAGATTGAAGGGGCTGAGGGGCGGATTGAAAAAAAGCTAAAATCTTATGAAGAGAAACTTGGTGACGAAGTTCAGAAAGGTCTAGCTCAGATTATGCAAGAAATCGAAATAGTTAAAACATTAAAGGCGCGTGCTGAGCGTGCAATAATGATAGCAAAGATTATCAGCGCTATTTTCTCATGCAGTATTATTTTCTTATTATTCTTGGTATGGAGAGTCTATAGGAAGCTTACAGGCCTTTATAAATTAATGGATAATGTGCGTAGTTATAAAGATATTGAGAAGCGAGTTGGGGCTCTTGAAAAAGCATAATTCATCCCCCTCTATAAATAGTAATTTTTGTTATAAATCTAACTTTGTAATGATGGAGAGATAAATTTTATGCAAAGTTTCTAGGTCGGCAATAGGAACGCATTCATCCACTTTGTGAGCAGTTTTATTTCTAAGGCCTAATTCGCAAATAGGAGAAATACTTTTTAAAAACCTTGCATCTGATGTACCGCCTGAAGTTGAGAACTCTGTTGTAATTCCAGTAACCTCAGCAATTGCATTGCCAACTAAGTCTGCATAAGAACTTTTTTGAGATAAAAATGACTCGCCAGATACCCGATAATTCATTGTGTATTTGCCACTGCATTTCTCGAGAGTATATTCAATAAGTTTAATAATATCTTGTGATGAGTATTCATCATTAAATCTAATATTAAATTTTGCCCTAGCATCTGCTGGAATAAGATTGGTTACGGTGTTGCCTACATCAACACTGATAACTTCCAAATTAGTGGCGCTAAAATTCTCATTACCTTCATCAAACTCATAATCGATTAATAAATTTAAAATCTTAACTAGGGTCGTAATAGGATTGCTGGCTTTCTCTGGATAAGCAACATGACCTTGGGTCCCATGAATTATTATGTCAAAATTAATGCTACCTCTGCGGCCGATTTTAATCATATCACCAATTTTTTTGTCCGATGTTGGCTCCCCGACAATACAAAAGTCAATTTTTTCGCCCCGCTCCTCAAGCCATTTGATGATCTTAGGAGTACCATTAACAGCAATTGCTTCTTCGTCTCCGGTGATAATTAGTGAGAAAGAGTTCTTTAATTTGTTGTCAGATAAGTAATCTTTTAAACTATCAATAAAGCATGTAATAGCAGCTTTCATATCAACGGCTCCACGTCCGTATAAAACATCATCTCGAATCTCTGCAGCAAAAGGATCACTGGCCCAACCTTCACCTGTTGGTACTACATCTGTATGGCCAGCAAAGGCAAAGTTCTTGCCAGAATCTCCAATGCGAGCATAGAGGTTTGTAATATCGGCATAACCTTCTTCGCTCATCACCATCTTGTGACAAGTAAATCCCATTGGCTCAAGTAGCGAGATTAGGTAATCAATAGCTCCATCATCTGCTGGGGTTACAGATTTGCATCTCATTAATTCTTGGGTTGTGGTTATGAGGTTATTTGACATGTTATCTCCTTGATAAAATTTTAGGGGCGGGGTTCTCCCGCCCAGAAGCATCGAATGTGGTTTTTAGGGGCGGGACAACCCCGCCCCTACGATAATTTTAATCACGTAATAATTCATTAATTGATGTTTTTGACCTAGTCTGGCTATCAACTTGCTTTACAATTATGGCAGCATTTAAGCTTGGTTTAGTTGGATCTGCATTTGGCAAAGACCCGGGCACCACAACTGAATATTTTGGAACTCGGCCATAGGTTATTTCGCCGGTGGCTCTATTAACAATTTTTGTAGATTTTCCAAGAAATACTCCCATAGAAATAACACTACCTTCTTCAACGATAACACCTTCAGCAATTTCTGATCTGGCTCCGATAAAGCAATTATCTTCAATAATTACAGGACTTGCTTGCAGTGGTTCTAGGACTCCACCAATTCCAACGCCTCCGGAGATATGACAGTTTTTACCAATTTGCGCGCATGAGCCAATAGTTGACCATGTATCAACCATAGTCCCATCATCTACATAAGCTCCAAGATTTATGAAAGATGGCATTAAAACTACGTTCTTTCCAAGATATGAACCATATCTAACAAAGCATCCTGGCACTGATCTAAAGCTAGCATTTTTATAATCTTCTTCATTCCAGCCAAGGAATTTTGAATTTACTTTATCAAACCATGGAGATTGCTGGTTATTAGATCCTGGCCCGCCATCAATCAGCTTCATCGGATTAACTCTAAAGGATAATAGAATAGCTTTCTTTACCCAGCTATTAACAATCCATTCACCATTTTGTTTTTCGGCAACTCTAATTTTACCTGAATCAATTTGTTTTAATGTTTCATCAACAGCATTTTTTATTTCTGTTATATTATTTTCGAGATTTTTGTGTTCGAAATCAAAAGCTTCGTTTATAAGGCTAGCTAGTTCCATAAGATTTTTTAGTTAGTTAATATGATTATCACCTGCCCAGAATGTGCATCCAGGTTTAGGCTCAATTTATATGAGGCAAATGCTGTCAAAAATCAAGGCAGAATCTTTCATTGTGGTAAATGTGAGTATGAGTGGGAAGTAAAGCGAGTAATGCCCCCTAAAGTTATGTCTCCATCTCAGATAAGGCAAAGTGAGGTTAAGGAGCAGAAGCAGTTGGATCAAAGTGAGAGAATTGTCAGTTTAACAAAACTTATGAGTGTTAAGGCGACGGAGGAAATAAATTTTATTGATCAAATTCCATTAAAATTAAAAATTATTTTTTTATTCTTAGTATTTTTAACCACATCATTACTTGTGATTAATAACCGATCTACCATTACCTATCTTTTTCCGACCTCGGCCAAATTCTATAATTTTATAGGAATTCATGATAATAGGGGAGTTGAAATTGAGCGTATAACAATATCCAAAGATTCTGTATTTCATAAGGATCAGCTAGTTATGGCTGGTTATGTTGTAAATAATTCTGACGAGAATAAGCATACGCCGGATTTACGTATTACCTTTTTGGATGAAAATCATAAGGTTATTAAAACAATTTATTCTGATCTCCCAAATAAAGAATTAATACCTGTAGATAAATCCAAGATATCATTAAAAATTAATAATCACCCACTGCATACTCATTATATTGCTTTGGATATAGGGAATTATTTGGAATTGTTACTTCGGTAGAGGTCGTAGGGGCGGGGTCCTCCCGCCCTTGGTAGACCGAACTCGATGCTTTCGGGCGGTAGAACCCCGCCCCTACATTCATTTTCATAACATTTGACAAAGGATCTATTCGCTCTATAAAGCTTTATTCCTTTATATAAGGGGCGGTTAGCTCAGTTGGTTAGAGCGCTACGTTGACATCGTAGAGGTCGGGGATTCGAATTCCTTACCGCCCACCATTGTATAGCTTGGGTCTAAATCACTTTCGTAAAATCTCATTTTTTCTTATATTGCTCTTAATAACTATTATGAATAGACGTTGTATCTTTTTATAAGGACTTTCATACTCATCAATAGCCGCTGGAAAAACATCTATTAATGAGCGTATTAAAAATGTACATAAATTAACTAATACATAATTCTGCTCAAAGTTGTTCTGGAGTTCTATTTATATACGGTTTATAGGTATCTGTAGAATTATATTAATACTATGTTCAGAGTAACATAATCATAGAGAATATATGATATGACTAATGGCAATGCGTTGGTAATAAGCGACGAACCTCAAGAAAATGCTCCTTTGCCTAAAACGCTGGAAGCAATTTTCACTTATAAGGTTAATTTAGCTCAGCAGCAGAATGAGATTCCATTCTTAAAAAGTTTAAAATTCTACAATAATCAAGAATATGCGTTAGAAAATATCGTAATAAAGCTTGCGTCTGACCCACTTTTTTTGGAAGAAAAGGAGTGGCATGTTGAGCGTATAAACGCAGGTCAGTCAGTGTCTCCTAAAAACAAAGATGTCTCACTGTCTCGAAAATATCTTGCTGAGTGCCAAGAGGCAGTTCGAGGGACGGTCATACTTACCGTCGAAGCTAACGGAGAAGTCTTGGACAAAACTGAACATACGGTACTGATACTGGCTCCAGATGAATGGGGTGGTATGGATCATTTGCCGGAATTAACAGCTGCATTTTGCCGCCCTAATGACCCTGTAATAGATAAGGTTTTAAAAGATGCTGCTATAATTTTGAAGAAATCGGGCAAAAATGTTAGCCTTGATGGTTATCAAAGTAAAGACCGAAACAGTGTGTATATGCAGGTCTCAGCTATATATAATGCTATTACTAAGTTAGGCCTAGACTACTCTAATCCTCCAGCAAGTTTTGAATATGTTGGTCAGAAGGTTAGGATGCCGGGACGAATTCTAGAATCGGGACTGGCTACTTGCTTTGACCTTACCTTGTTTATGGCAGCGTGCCTAGAGCAGTGCGGACTAAACCCATTACTTGTTTTTACAAAGGGTCACAGCTTTGTTGGCTGTTGGCTTATAGAAGAGGACTTCTCAACTTCTGTAGTAAGCGACCCTCAGGCTATCCGTAAGCGTCAACAATTGGGTGAGTTAACTCTAATAGAGACGACCCTTCTAACGCAATCACCAGTTCCTTCCCTAAAGACTGCTATTGAAGTTGCCAAAAACAAACTAGATGAAGAAGACTTGTTTGAATGTGCTGTTGATATTCACAGGTCAAGGATGGGGCATATAAGGCCCTTAATGGATAATAACTCAGCACCTTCGGGATTACATAACAAGGTGCCAGGCAACCAAGATAATTACGTTACCTCTGCCGGAGCTGAAATAGAAGAGTTAGATACAATTTATGAAATAGATGTTTCAACAGAGACCTCTGAATCACTTACTACTTCAGCGCGTATCGAGCAATGGAAGCATCGCCTTCTGGATTTAACAAAGCGTAACCCTTTGTTAAATTTTAAGTCGACAAAGAAAAGCATCCCTATTTATAGTCACAATCCTGCAGAGCTTGAGGATAAGCTTGCTGCTGACCAAAAACTTAAATTAGTTTCAATGCCTAAGCTTATGGGAGGAAGTGACCCTAGGAGCGCTGAGCTGTTTGAAGAAAGGCATAACAAGGATGCGCAAAAAGAATATGCTAAACTAGCTCTTAGCAAGAAAGATCTGCTCATAAAACTTGAGGAAGAAGAGATGGGACTACGTCTTGTCGACCTTTACCGAGCTGCAAGGCATGACTTAGAAGAAGGTGGAGCTAATACACTTTTTATAGCAATTGGCTTTTTACATTGGAAAGAGTCAGAGCTTTCTGATAAAGTGTGGAAGGCTCCTTTAATACTTATCCCTGTCGTTCTTGAGCGTAAAAGTGTTCAAGCCGGATTTAAACTCGTAATGCGTGATGATGAGCCAATATTTAATCCAACGCTGATTGAAATGCTGCAGGCCGACTTCCAGATATCCATTCCGCTGCTAGAAGGTGAGTTGCCTAAAGATAATTCTGGGCTTGATATACCAAAAATTTTACAAATTCTGAGAGCTGCAATTAGGGATATAAAAGGTTGGGAAGTTACAGAAGAAGTGGTTCTTTCTACATTCTCCTTCTCTAAGTACCTAATGTGGAAAGACCTACAAGACAACGAAGAGCTTCTCAAAGAGAATCCTGTTGTTAAGCACTTGATTGATACCCCGCAAGAGCCGTATCGTGACCAAGGGAGCTTCCCTGAAGTTAGTTCATTAGATAAAAAATATCACCCACAAGAAACCTTTTGTCCATTATCGGCTGATGCATACCAAATGGCAGCTGTATATGCAGCATCTGAGGGGAAAGACTTTGTTCTTGTTGGCCCTCCGGGAACAGGAAAATCACAAACCATTACCAACATGGTTGTCCAACTAATGGCGATGGGAAAAACCGTTCTTTTTGTGTCAGAGAAGATGGCAGCTCTTGATGTAGTTTACAGGAGGCTTCGTGATATAGGTTTAGCGGACTTTTGCCTGGAATTACATTCGTCAAAAGCAAATAAAAAAGATGTTTTAATGCAGCTAGGAACGGCATGGAATTCTGCAGAACGAGCTGTAGAAGACGTTTGGCAAAAAGAGGCCGATAAACTTGCTACTTTGCGCGAAAAGTTAAATGAATACCCTGAGAGGCTTCACTGCACTTACCGAAATGGACTTAGTCCGCATAAAGCCTTGGGTAGAATCATCACCGATAAAAATATGCCTTTTGTTTCACTTAGCTGGAGCACTACAGACGCACATTCTGAAGATGACTTAGAAAGTATTAGAGAGCTAACTAAAAGGTTGGTTGTAAGAGTAAGTGAAGCTGGGGTAATAAAAGACCACCCATTTACAGCAATAAGCAAAGGAGATTGGTCCCCAATTTGGCAGGATGACTTTCAGAAGTCAGCGCAAGAATTGATGAGTGCCTGCCAGTCTTTGAGAGCTCAACGCGACTCTCTTACTGAAACTCTGTCTCTTACAAATCCGTTATCATCTAATAAACAAATAAATGGCCTTTTATTGTTGTCAAAGCAATTATTGTTGCTCGATAAGCGCCCTATAGCATTTGCATTTTTAAGTAAGGGTGGTGATATTTGTAACGACCTAGAGAAGGCCGTCATTCATGGCCGTTCTTGGCTAGAGCAAAGCAGCCTGCTATCACAAAAGTACACTGACAATGGTGTCGGAGTAAATGACAAGGACTTGTCCGAGCAGTGGTCTGCTGCTGAAAACTCTTGGTGGTTAAAAGCTATATCTTTGCGGTACTCGGTACAAAAAGCAATGAAGCAAGCAAGCTCTGGTGCTGAAAAACCGGATCCATCTTGTGTGCAAGGCGACTTATCGGCTATTGCACTAATGAAGAGTGAGGCTGAATCCCTGGACGAACTCAGTGGGGAGTGCCCAGAACTTGGTAAACTTTGGCAGGGCGTAAAAACGGACTGGACCGCAATTGAGGGCATTATTGCATGGGCACGAAAAACTTCAGAAGTATTGCCACAATTAGCAGGTGATAATATAGAGTCTCTGCTTCAGCTTCGTCAAAAATTACATTTATTAGTTTCAGAAGGCCAAGATTTGTTGGTCGATAATGGTACTATTAATCAGAATTTAATGAGTTATATAGAGGCCTTCGAGCGTTACAATAAGGCGTCCGACTCTTTGAATTCCCTTGTAACAGCCGACCTTAAGAAGGACGATAATCTTACAGGTGATGTTCTGTTGTCTATAGAGGTAGCGATACAAGGCTGGCTTGATAACTTAGTAAAATTAAAGAATTGGTGTTCTTGGCGCTCACTTCGAGATGAAGCTATTTCTAAAGAATTATTTCCTTTGATTGAAGCTATTGAGGCTGGTTCTGTCTCTCCAAATGAAATTCCAAACGTTTTCGAACATAGCTATCGCAAGTGGTGGGTAACGCATATAGTAAGCGGAGACCCTGTTCTTAGGGACTTCGTCGGAGCCGAGCATGAACGTTTGATTGATGATTTCAAGACTACTGACGACAGTTATACCAAGATGACACATAAATATATTAGAACAAAACTTTCAGGCGGAATGCCAGTTAGAAATAGTTCGTCGGCACAGAGTCGCGGAACTGAGTGGGGGATGTTAAATAGACAATTAGAAATGAAGCGCCCTAGTAAGTCACTTCGATCTCTCTTGAGCGAGTTACCTAACGCACTAACTAAGTTGACTCCTTGCCTGCTCATGAGCCCGATGTCAATTGCTCAATATCTATCTGCAGGGGGAAGAAAATTTGATGTTGTTATATTTGATGAAGCCTCACAAATACCGGTATGGGATGCCATTGGCGCCATTGCTCGTGGATCACAAACTATTATTGTTGGTGACCCCAAGCAGTTACCACCAACGGCCTTCTTCAGCAAGAAGTCTAATAATGATGATGATGATGATGATGATGATGATCTTATGAAGGATATGGAAAGTATCCTAGATGAATGCAAAGCTGCTCGAATTCCAACTCATCAGTTAAATATGCATTACCGTAGCCGTCATGAGAGTCTTATTACATTCTCAAATCATAAATACTATGGTGGAAAGTTAGTTACGTTCCCATCGCCAGTTACAAAAGATTCGGCAGTAAGTTATCACCATGTACCCGATGGGGTATATGAAAAAGGTGTTAGAGTAAACCGCCTTGAAGCGAGAGCTGTCGTAAGAAAAGTGGTGGAGTGGTTGACTGATGCTGAATTTAATAAAAAGAAGTGGACGATTGGTATTGTTACATTCAATCAGACGCAACAAAAACTAATTGAAGATCTGCTTGATGTGGAGCGACGTAAGAACCAGAAATTAGAATATCATTTTTCCACCGAGAGAATTGAACCGGTATTTGTAAAAAATATTGAGAATGTTCAAGGCGATGAGAGGGATATTATAATATTCTCGCTAACATATGGTCCTGATGCCGCTGGAAAACTTTCTATGAGATTCGGCGCCATTAATAATGATGGAGGAGAGAGGCGCTTAAATGTAGCTATTACACGAGCCAGGAATGCTTTGCAAGTGTTTGGCAAGCTACAGGCGCATGATATTGATCTTTCGCGTGCTAAAGGAAAAGGTTTGGTAGACTTTAAACACTTCCTAGAGTTCGCAGAGAGGGGGCATCAGGCTTTAGCAGAAGCTATGTCAATCCCTTCCGGTGAAATGGACTCTGTATTTGAGGAACAAGTGGCAGCAGCTCTTATAGAAAAGGGTTGGGCGGTTCATGCGCAAATAGGAGTTTCTGGCTATCGCATTGATCTTGCCGTTGTTAATCCAGACGCTCAGGGAAGTTATCTTGCAGGCGTTGAATGTGATGGTGCAACATATCATTCTTCAGCTACGGCACGTGATAGAGATAAGCTTCGTGAGGGTGTATTACGAGGTTTGGGTTGGGAGATATTAAGGATATGGTCAACCGATTGGTGGTATGATGCCGAAAAATGTACTAATGCAATCGATGAAAAACTTAAGCAGATCCTTTTCAACGATCGTAATAAAGCTCATGATGATGAAGCTAAAGATGCAGTGTTAGTTATCGAAGAGGATGGTGCGGAGATAGAAATCGATACTAACATCAATGATAACGGCTGTATAGAAGTCAAAGAGTCGGATATACCTTTTTATATTACCTCAAAACCAAGGGAGATAGTTAATAATATCATCCCTGATGATTTTCACGAAATGAGCGAAAACCAAAATATACAGAAAATGGTAGAGCATGTTGTGAGTACGGAAGGTCCAGTTGCTTTGGAGTTACTTGCAAATCGTATCTCTAGAGCATACGGATTTAAGAAAACAGGCCGTCGTATTTTGGAGAGAGTTAGTAAGTTCACAACAAACTTTAAATCTACTAAAGAGGGTGAGCAGATATTTATTTGGCCTGAAGGTACTTCACAGGACTCCTATAAACTATTTCGTATTACACGGGAAGGTATTTCTCCAACACGTACTGCGGAACAGATCACTCTTATTGAATTGAATTTATTAGCTGAATATATACGCATCACAGATTTTCCGGTTGATAGAACCCAGCATATAAAACAAATGGCTGATTACCTTGGGTACAAGAGAGTAACTGAGAAAATGAGAGACAGGTTAATGAAAGCACTTGAGCTCAAGATTAAATAAAGTTTCTACATGATAACGTCTACATGGTATACCATATTCACCCATGAGCTTTTTTAAATCGGGACCGTCCAGAAAAGTGTGTCCTTAGGATAAGGTTCTAGCTAAAAGTATTAATAGGATTACCTAAAAGTTATTGAAAAACTAACTCATTTAATTTGATCATAATGTTTCTAATTCTTTTGGTAGGGTGATTTGGTGCTTTTTATCGAAAAACCCTTGCGTCACAATACTTCTCTTTCCACTGCCTAAATTGATCTGTTTTAAATCGATATATTCTAACCATGCATGATTTGCTTTATTGGCCATATATAGAAAAAGTCTTTTTGATTTTATAGATGTGCATTTAGTTAGTAGCTCCTGTACAATTTCTGGGTGAAGGCCAGCGAGCCCTTCCATAATATGGTAGCATTCAACTAAATCAATATGATTTGGTGCTAAATATAAGCATTCCAACATTGCTCGCTCTAGTGATGAGATGGTAATGCTAAAATTTTTATCGTCATATTTTTTTAAGGCTAATTCATCAGGCAAGAGTTTTGTACGATATAAACATACATTATCTTCCCATTTATAGTTCCTAAACCATGTTGGCAGCGGTGATTTAGTATTGCTGTTACCAAATAGCTGAATATTTTCTTTATAGCGGATATAATGTCCTGACCCTTGTAAAATGATTGCTGTTAAGCCTCCCGCGTGAATTGGTAGTTTGGTATGGTTCTGTATAGCATATAAACCACCTTTCCAATCAACAATATCTCCTGATCGTTTGAATGCTCCATTTCCAATGGCTTCAATCCAATTACTTTTTTGGTAATGGTTTAATAACTGCCTTGAAACTCCTTCTTGCTCAAGCCAGTGTACACTGGCTACTGTGCCTTTTGGCCAGGATTGAAGCAATTGGTTTATTTTGGTCTTATTATGTAAAGTCATACTTTACCTATATTGACTAAGTTAAACCAATCTGTCAAGTTTGTTAATTAAAGCTCTAACGGGATCTCTATTAAGTCGTTCATAAACAGCCGTTAATTTGGGGATTCTGTGTCCTAAGCTTTTGCCTATAATTGCTGTTGGCTCCAGTAGCAGCTTGCCAGATATTGGAGCGTACGGCGAAGATCATATATGCGAACATCCATTCACCCTATAGGTAAAATAATTTTCTTTTTTTCCGAGAGAGTTATTATGTTCTCATATAAAGCAGTAATATTTTGATATATCTGGATCTTGTTTTCAAGTATTGCTGACCATGTTGCTGATGTCGGGAAAATGCTTGATTTAGGTTCGGGCAACCAGAGAGAAATTAGCAATATCATGCTAACGCGCTACGCTTGTTATTTGATTGCTCAAAACGGTAATCCAGCCAAACAGGAAATTGCCTTTGCGCAAACTTACCCATAAATTGAAACCTGTTGATATTCAGTGTGGCATTAGTTATAAGCTCTATTTATAATTAAAAATATTAACTTGTAAAAATGCGAGCTCCTCTTGGCAAATCAACTTTTTTAGACGATGATGACAGTAGTGTTAGTTCTGAAGATGAGATAGAAGAATCAGTTGGTGAAGGGGATGATAGAGTTGGTTTTGTAGCAACTCTTAGGGCAAGAATTACTAATCGTCAGCAAGCTAAGAAGTTAAATCCAGTTGGTGAGGGTGGAGCAAGCTATAAAAAATATGACTTTCCTCAGCCTGAAACTGAAAAATATGTAATTTTATACAGAGGAGTTAGATATTCTACCGATTGTTTTTCTCATAAATCTCGTAGAAAATCTGCCCATTTTATTGATCAAAATGGTAGAGATGTTTTTAGTAGTGCGGTATTTAGAAATGCTAATCTAGGACTGCGCTCTATAGGAGATTATGTTGCTGATGAAATGACGCTAGAAGACAAACAGCTTCTACTAGATGCAGAGACGCTATCTAAAAATTTTCTTGAGTTTCTGTATAAAAGGACAGATCTAAAACCAAAAATTAATAGTGGTTATGTATATGGATCACTTTTACTTGCTCTTATACAAATTAATACAAATCTCTATACCAAGGTGGATAGTTATGTTGATGAGTTAAGACAGTTCCTAAATCAAAACACACAGAAATTCCAAATTAACAATGTTGAAGTACGAGTTTTGTTAAATTCATTCAGGGCGTTTAATGCTGAAGAACTAGATATTCAAAGACCAGGCAGAAAAGTTATTATCTCGACAAGTGTTAGAGACAAGGTTGGCATACAATATGCACTTCCTTATATAGAAGATGGACTCATTAAGGGGTTTGATCCAGAGTATGATGATTCAGGCAAGCCAAAGCATAGGCATGGAGGAGAAGTTGGAATATTTTTTGTTCCAAGCAGTGTCTATATTGCAGAAACAAGTAAAATTGGTAAAATGTCCGATATAGATGGTAGAAAACATAAATATGAAAAAGTAGCAGAAGATGGGTTACCAAAATGCACTGATCTTCATTTAAATAGAACTAGGAGGATATTGCAGCCAGATATTAGAATAATGGAACAATTTGAGGTGGCCTTTTTTAATAAAATTGAAGGTAAGTATTTTATTGAGACTTTTCCTGTTTATTACCCTAATTTTAGTAAGGATTTTGATAGACACTACCATCCATCAACCTATGGAATTGAAAATGCTGAGAAATTTAACGAACTAAAATCTAAGCTTGTTTTGGAATCAAGCTATGTAAGTGGAATAGAAGATTTAACTAAAATATTACAAAATCATTACGAAGCTCAACTTGCAACAATGGTGGATAACATATTAAGCAAGGGGGCTGAGCAGCCTTTATCTGCTGGAACTCCTATGATTAATGCTAATGGAGAAATACAAACCCAAAGATACTTACGTCAAACTACTATACATAGTAGATTTGATCATGTTGAGGAGCCAGATCATAAAAAATTGCCTCATGACGATATGGAGGCAAATATATCTGTTAATACTTCTCCTGCAAAGAATTCAAAACCATTAACTGTTAATGCTCCAGCAAAAACATCAGGTTATTACTTAGCATAATACAGAGGCCCAATTAATTTCTAGGCCTTCTGCGAAACTCGCCTTTGCCAGCAGGCTTATTGCCAGAATATCTTCCTGCTGGGTTTGCCCTGCCTCTTGAAGGTGGGCCTGAGCGTCGACGACGATCGCCGTCAGACTTTATGCTAGCTGGAACGTCTTTAAGACGGGTTACAATAATGTTTTTTTCCATTTTGCCCTTAGGGCCAACCGCTGTAAAGAAATCGTCAGCAACTTCGGCAAGTATCTCAACATAAGTTTCGTTTTGATCAATTCTAATTGCTCCAACTTTATCTTTAGTTAAGTGACCAGCGCCACATATCATCGGCAGTAACCATTTTGGATCGGCCGAAGCATTGCGCCCAATCGAGAGGGATATCCATACACTATTTTTAAAGTTACCGTGATTCTTATCGCCGCCACTATCTGGAACAGCATCAAGTAATTCTTCTGGTGCCGGACGCTTGGTGTTATGGGTGCGAATTAATGCTGCAGCAACTTGATCTGGATTATAACGCTCTAACAATTCTTTTATTGCCTGCTGCTCTTCTTCTTTGATAGGTTCGCTAAGCACAGGATCTGCTAAAAAACGTTCATGGTCTCGTTGCAAAATTTCTTTGATTGATGGCGGATTACCCCAAATAGCTTTCACTTTAGCGCCATGCAATATTCGCTCAGCTTTCCTGCGCAAATTATGTGTAGTTATTACAGCGCTAATTCCTTTACTACCAGCACGTCCTGTTCGTCCACTTCTATGTAATAATATTTCTGAATTTTGTGGAATATCAGCATGAATAACTAAGCCGAGTCCCGGCAAATCAATTCCCCTTGAAGCAACATCCGTTGCCACACAAACTTTCGCCCGACCATCACGTAGTGATTGCAAAGCATGACTACGTTCGCTCTGACTTAATTCACCAGAGAGTGCAACTACCGAAAAACCACGATTAGTCAGACGGCTATTAAGATGATTCACTCCCATTCTCGTGCCACAAAAAATAATTGTGCTAGTGTCTTCATGATAACGTAACAGATTAATAATTGCATTTTCGCGATCACTTGGAGCAATTGAAAATGCCTGATATGCGATATCACTATGCTGCTTTGACTCTGCTTTAGTTGTAATACGCTTAGCATTATTTTGATATTGCTTAGCCATCGACATAATTGTTCTCGGCATTGTTGCAGAGAAAAGCAAAGTTCGTCGTTCTTTGGGCGTGGTATCTAAAATAAATTGTAATTCATCACGGAAACCCATATCAAGCATTTCATCAGCTTCATCTAAAACCACAGCCTTTAATTGGCTTGTGTCAAAAAAACCTCGTTCAATATGATCACGTAAACGCCCTGGTGTACCAACAACTATATGTGGTCCACGCTGCAAAGATATACGTTCGCTCCGAATATCCATACCACCAACACAAGAAGCTATTGTCGCGCCACTAATTTCATAAAGCCATTCAAGCTCACGCTTAACCTGTAATGCTAACTCACGTGTTGGAGCTATCACTAAGGCTATAGGTGCTTTTGCCTTAGTAAAACTTTTAGCACCATCTAATAAAGTTGGTGCCATAGATAACCCAAAAGCAACTGTTTTACCTGACCCTGTTTGCGCTGAAACTAAAAGATCTTCGCCGGCAAACTCTGGCTCTAAAACTATTGTTTGTACTGGTGTAAGATTCTCATAACCACGTTTGTCTAGCGCTTGGTTAAACGCAGGTAAAACACCTTCAAATTCTTTCATTTTATTCCTTAGAAAATTAGTATCTCATTTTGCTCTATAAAAAGGTATCGTGCAAGGATACAAATGCATTTAAGCCTAAAATAAAAAATTTTCTGATTTATTGCACAAAATCTGGCGTCTCTGAGGTGGTAGATAGAAATATATAATTATCGTCGTGATGCTCTGGAGATAGGAGTATTTCGATTTGTATTTCTTATTTATTTTGGGCTGGATACCAGACGCATGATGATATAATTAAAAATATAGAATATGTAGAGACGCAAAATCTTGCGTCTCTGAGGTGG
>JABJNB010000078.1 GCA_018659145.1 Rickettsiales bacterium | reverse complement strand
TGACAGTATTTTGTTTAGAATTCTTTTCAGCAACCAAATACTCAAAAAAACCTTCCTGATAAGCGTTAATCTCTTGCCACAATAAATTACTCATTGATGGTATAATTATTCGTAATTGGATAGCGCCAATCTTTGTCAAAGCTGCATTTAGATATTTTTATCCCTATTGCTGACTGCCTGCGCTTATACTCTGATAAACGAATCATCTTTATTATATGACACTTCATACTGTCATCAATACCCTTTATATTAATGCTATATACCTGCCGCTTTTCCTCTACAAACTCTTTAAGAAAAGTATCTAACAATGGATATTCTGGTAATGAATCTGAATCTTTTTGATCAAATCTTAGTTCCGCAGTTGGGGCCTTATCCAAAATTGATTGAGTAAACATATTTTTATAAGCACCCTTAGCAAGCCTTGGAATATTATTATTGCGCCAAGATGCTAATTTATAAACATCTGTTTTAAAAACATCTTTAATTGGCGCTAAGGCTCCGCACATATCACCATAGATGGTCGCATATCCACAAGCATATTCCGACTTATTACCCGTAGTGACTACTAAAGCGTTATATTTATTAGACAGACTCATCATTATTACACCTCTAATTCGAGACTGCATATTCTCCTCAGTAACATCTGCTAAAAACCCTGCAAATGCTGGCTTCAACGAAGTCTGCAATTCTTGAAAAATATTTTCTATCGGTATATTTTTCGCCTCCACCTCAAACGCATCGATAAGATGCTGAGCATCTTTATACGACAATTCTCCTGTATATCTTGAAGGCAAAGTAATTAACTCTACATTCTCCTTACCGATAGCATCAATTGTAAGTGCTGCACATAGAGCTGAATCCATACCACCAGATAATGCAATCAATGCTTTAGTCTGATTATTCTTTTTAAAATAATCTCTTATTCCCAAACAAATCACATTATAAATATCCGCAAATTCATCATGCATCAGTGTATTTATATCAACACTAGCAATATCCTTTGCACTGCTTACTTGCTCAGCAGCAAATTCCATAAGAGAAACTTTATGATCTAGATAGAATATAAACGATCTACCATCAAACACTAAATTATCCTGCCCACCCACTAAATTAAGATATATAACAGGGCATAGTATTTCTTGCACAAGATAACCGGCCCTGCTCAATCTCTTAGAAAACTTACCTTGCTCAAAGGGCGATGCATTTAATGTGATTAAAAAATCCAAATTAGCATCTTTAAGAAAATTTAAATTATCAATTTGCCAAAAATCCTCACAAATCAAACATGCTACCTTCTTATCACCCAATTGAAAAATATTAACATTTTCGCCAACATCAAAATAACGCCGCTCATCAAAGACACCTGTATTAGGTAAAAAATTCTTTTTATGCACAATATGGATATTGCCTTCAGATAAATACAAAGCAGCATTATACAACTTATTACCCTCAGCGATTGGGGCACCAATGATTATAGACACTTTGCAATCCTTACAAATACTAGAAACATTAGCGAGATGATATGACACCTGGGCAACAAAGCCTTCATCTAATAACAAATCCTCAGCTAGATAACCACAAATGGCTAACTCTGTGAATAGGATAGTTTTACCTTCATTACGACGGATGATATCAATAACTTTATCAACATTATGTTTAAGATCCCCAACTCTAAAATTAATTTGGGCAATAATAATATTTTCCATCTATTGCCTAAATTTATGAGCCGGTTTCAACCACATGCCAAATTGGATTAGCAACTTTTAAGCTTCTTTTAAAAACCCATTTATCTTCTATCTTTTCTATCTTTGTCCCATCACCCTTAACAACCTTTTTATTTTCGTCCAAGATACAAAAAATCTGTTCTGTTGTAAAAGCCACCGTTATCTGACAAATATTATTTTTTACCGATATATCTATAATCTCTTTACCCAGAAATGAAATAATATCTATACTCACCTTATGATTCAACTTTTCTTGCTCCTTTAAAGAATCGGCAAAATTCTTTTGAGCAGATCCCGCTGTCAGCAAATTAAGTGCTTTAATATCATAATTAGCAAAAGCACCAATAATTAATTCAAAGGCCTTTTCACTGTTAACTAAAAAATTGGATAGTAAAAAATTCTTATCCCTTTTCTTAAGATCTTGTATTTTACTTACGATCTCTTTTGGCAATTGTGCCAAAGCCTTATTCTCAGACTCATCATTTTCAGACTTATATTCATCAGCAACTTTATAACCAACCTCCTTTAAGTTAATCACAACCTTCTCTTTAGCCGTTTGAGAGCTCGATGCATCTGGGCCAAACCCACCAGAACCAATGATATTGTATAATTTAATAAGAATATAAATTGCAATTAAAGCAAAAATGATGATATCTACTGTCATGAATAGTAACTAACTAATTTAATAAACTCACTTACTCTATATCTAAATGACTGATAATAAAAGCAAAAATGTCCAATTAAATATTATTTCTCAATATATCAAAGATCTTTCTTTTGAAAACCCAAGAGCACCCAAAAGCCTATCTCAGGTAAAAGCAAGCCCAAATATTCAATTTAACTTAGATGTAAAAATTAACGACTTACAAACAGGAGCTTATGAAGTAGAGTTAGTTATTAACGCAAAAGCCATGTCAACCGAGGATACTCCAGAAGTTATCTTTATTTTAGAGTTGAAATATGCAGGACTATTTGAAGTACAAGTTGAGGATGATAAAACAAAACAACAAATCTTATATATCAAATGCCCAGAACTAATATATCCTTTTGCACGTAGTATTGTAGCAAATATTACCACAGATAGTGGGTTTCCTCCTTTAATGATGGGTCCTATTAACTTCGAATCTATATTCCAATCTCAAAAAAATAAAGCCTTAGCAAATTAAACTACTGTAGGGGTGAGGGATCCCGTTTTCCCCGTCCAGAAACATCGAGCTATCCCTAGTAACAGCGGCAGGATCCTGCTCTTAACAAATTTTGCATACCAATCAAATTGACAAAAATACGGTAGTTTCCTTCGTGATATTTTACCAGGCATGTATGGATGACTCCGGTTCACAGGTTGTGTCGCAATATAATTAGAAAAGAGTTTTTGATAAAGATTTTGGGTTTTTTGGTAGGATTTTTTTAATAGCCAAAGCTATTCAAAATAAATTATACTAATATAATGCATATTTTAAGAAAGAAAAAATTTGTAATTTTGATTCCTATTAGGGACGTCAAGGCTTTCTAATTATATTGTAAAATAACTTGTCAGCCTAGGAGTAAAATCTTACTCTGGTAAACATACCTTCTACGAAATTTTATTCCAAAGAGGGTTTTGAAGTTTTTCTAACATTAGTTTATGCGCCTTCACCTCCTCATCCGCAATAACCATATTTCTATTTGGGAAATTAATCCTCATTATGCTCGCTTGCTTTAAATCTAACTTTGATTTTGGCTCTGCAAATGATAATAAATTCTGATCTTCCGTCACCATTTTTACATATACTGCTGCCAATATCTCAGCATCTAACAAAGCGCCATGCTTATCTCTTGCAGCATTTGAGACATCAAGCTTTTTACACAAAGCATCAAGGTTCACTTTACTGCCAGGAAATTTACTTCTCGCAATTTTTAAAGTATCTATAACACCGTTTATCAAAGGCCTTTTTGACAAAATTTTTAATTCATAATTTAAAAAGCCCATATCAAAACTAGCATTATGAATAACCAAATCATCATCACCAATATAATCAAGAAAATCTGAAGCTATATCTTTAAATACTGGCTTGCCTTCTAAAAACTCATTGGAAATTCCGTGAACATTATACGCAGATTCTGAAATCAACGTTTGTGGATTAATATATACATGAAAATTATTACCCGTAATAACTTTGTCTTTCATTTCCACGCAACCAATTTCAATAATTCTATGCCCATCCTTTGGACTTAGACCCGTTGTTTCAGTATCTAAAATTATTTCTCGCATTTACCAATATTTACTTAAGAGTTAAATTATAATTTTTGTAAAATAGCATTTACTTGCTCAAATGTTTCTTTTTTAGAATTATCAGTATCAATAATAAAATCTGCTTTTTGCACCTTCTCTCCCTGGTCTAATTGCCTAGCTAAGATTTGCTCAATTTTTAAATTATCATAACCTCTCTCAAGAAGACGCTTGTGCAGATGATCCTGCGAGCATGTTGTAACAATTACTTTATCAAACATTGATTCCATTTTATTCTCAAATAATAATGGTATATCTAAAAACACCACTTTCTCTTGTTGGTTACTAGCTAGAAATCTATGCATCTCATTTCGAACATATGGATGAATAATATTCTCTAATAATTTTAACTTTGAATAATCTTGGAAAATAAATTTAGCGATCGCAGAACGCAGATCATCAGCTAGAAATCCACTCAGATCAGGAAATACTTTATATATTTGATTACAAATATCCAGGCAGCAATAGGACTCACGAGAGACCTTATCAGCGTCAAAAGTAATATAGCCAAGCTGAATTAGGTAATCGCCGACGAAAGTCTTACCGGATGAAATTAACCCAGTAATACCGACTATCATCATTAACGAGAATAAAACTCTACGATAAGATTAGGCTCCATGATAACTGGATAAGGGACATCTACAAGAGCAGGAACCGATACAAAAGTCAGAACAGCCTTAGATCTGTCCACTGTAAGGTATGCTGGCATTTCTCTTTCAGAATTATCAAGAGAATCACGCGCAACTATATTATCCAAAAACTTTGGATTAATAGATACTTGGTCACCAGGCTTTACCCTATAACTTGCAATATTAACAACCTTACCATTTACCATGATATGCTTGTGATTTACAAATTGTCGTGCCGCAAATATCGTTGGAGCAAAGCATGAACGATATACTATAGCATCAAGACGACTTTCCAGCAACCCTACTAGGTTTTCACCAGCATCACCTTTAAGTCTTTTAGCCAATAGATACAGTGATCTAAATTGCTTTTCCCTTATATTACCGTAATAACATTTAAGCTTTTGTTTTGCCACGAGATGAAGACCATAGTCTGTACGACGTCTCATCATCATTCTAGGGCCATGTTGCCCAGGTGGATAGTTCTTTTCCTTAGTGGTTTTACTTTCACCCCAAAGCTTTACGCCAAGCCTTCTGGAAACTTTATATTTTGCATTTAATCTTTTTGTCATCTTACCTAAATATTAAGGAGCTGGGCAATATATGCATCTTTTTAAACTATGTCAATGTTTTAAACTAAAAAGTTTCAAACTTGACATATCTCGATCTCATCACGCAGAAAGAGAATGATAGTTAAGGCTCATTATACAAATATAAATATTTAAAAATACCATTTAAAGTCTTGATCTCGGACTTACTTAAAGATGCTTTTGCGAATATATTTGTTATACCCAAAAGCATTGCCTGCCTTCGATCTTCATCTTTGTAAAAGTTACTAGATGCAAGTTTTTTATCAAGCTGATCTACCATATTATCCATATCAAGCATATCAGCTCGCTCATGACGATGCTTCTGAGCTTTATAATCTGAATAAATATTAGCAAATAATTCATAAAATAATACACAGGCTGATTGAGCAATATTTAATGCTTTATGATGATCGCTCGTGGGAATAGATATAATATTCTGAGCCAAAACCAGCTCAGTGTTAATTAAACCATTATTTTCTGCGCCAAAAACAAATGCAATCTTATGCATATGCTGAGCCTCGGCCTTAATATGCTCCGTCGCCTGTTTTGGTGTGTAAATCTCTTTATTAATCCGGCCTCTAAACCTAGCTGACATTGCATAGCTAAAATCACAACCTATTAATGCCTTAGACAAAGAGCTAAAACACTCTGTATCATCTATGATACCGCGTGATTTACAGGCTAAGGCCGTAGCTTTGTCGCTTGGCCACTCTGCCGTTGGATTAACTATGCGCAAATCATTAAATCCAAAATTACCCATCGCCCTTGCTACCGAACCAATATTCTCTGGCATTTGCGGTCTAACCAGAATAATAGCCGGACCACTTTTGCTTAACGCCCTTTGCTCACTAGAGATATTCATAATGAATTATATATTATCGATCAAATCCGTAACTCGTGCTGCAGCCTCAAAAGAATGGTCGTAAATAAATTTAATATCTGGGGTATATTTAAGGACCATTTTATGAATGAGAGATTTTTTTACTACAGAGCTATTATCATTCAATAGCTTTATCTGCTCCGATGAATCGGAAGACCCAAAGGGTATTACATAAACTTTAGCATTTTTTAAATCAGGGCTAATATCAACTTTAGAAATAGTATAAGTTTGGTCACCAGTTACAAACTCTAAGACCTTATCACTATTTAATATCTCTGATATTGATCTCTTAACAGATTCAGCAACTTTCAACTGCCGGTTTGAGGCAAATTTTTTCTTTTCCTTGAACCTAGGGTTAGTCATCTACCTGTATTAACTCATATACTTCGATTTGATCCTGCTCCTTAAACTCTGTAAAATTGTCAAAACTAATTCCACATTCCATAGCAGTAGTTACCTCTTTTGCATCATCCTTAAAGCGCTTTAACACTTTAATCTTTGACTCTGAAATCACAACTGAATCACGAATAATTCGACAATTACTGTTTCTTCTAGCAACTCCACTTAGCACATAACAACCAGCTATTTTACCTTGCTTTGATACATTAAAAACCTTGCGTATCTCTACCTTACCCAACATTTTTTCCTTCATCTCCGGACCAAACAATCCCTTTATAGACTTTTCAATATCTTCAACTAAATTATAAATTATTGAATAATACTTAATATTAACTTCATCCAGATCCCGTTCTTTTAAAGTTGCTACAGTTCTAACATTAAAACCTAGAATAATCGCCTCAGACGCCCTTGCCAAACTAATGTCAGAATCATTAATTCCTCCAACACCGGAATGCAAGATTTTTACCAGAACTTTTTCATTGGTTAATTTATCTAGCGACGCCGATATAGCATCGCTTGACCCTCTAACATCGGCCTTAATAATTACAGACAATGTTTTCTGCGTATTATTATCTCCCATATCTTTAAAGATATCCTCTAAAGTTCTCTTACTTCTTTTTGCTGACTCAATATCACGATTATTTTTAATCCTATATTCAACAATATCTCTAGCTACCTTATCAGTCTCAACGACATAGAACACCTGGCCTGAGCTCGGCACCTCATTTAAGCCCAATATTTCCACTGCATGAGACGGGATCACTTCAGACAAATGCCTGCCACGCTCATCTATCATAGCCCTTACCCGACCATAACTTGTACCAGCTAATACTATATCTCCTACTTTTAATACCCCATGCTGCACAAGCAAAGTCGCCATTACACCTTTGTTCTTATCAACTTTTGACTCAACAACAGCACCTGTAGCAGGACAGTCATAATTTGCTTTTAACGCCATCACTTCTTCTTGCAGCAACACGGCTTCCAACAATCCATCTAAGTTTTGCTTCTTCAAAGCCGAGACTTCAACAGACAGGCAATCTCCTCCTAGAGATTCAGCATTAACTCCATGCGCCAATAATTCGTTCAAAACCTTTTTAGGATTAGCTCCTTCTTTATCTATCTTGTTAACCGCAATAATTATTGGAATACCTGCAGCTTTAGCATGACTTATAGCTTCTATTGTCTGCTCCTTCACACCATCATCTGCAGCCACAACCAAAATTACCATATCCGTTACCTTAGCTCCATGCATTCGCATTTGTGTAAATGCAGCATGACCAGGTGTATCGATAAATGTTATAACTCTACCATCCTTTGCAGTAACTTTCGAAGCCCCTATATGCTGAGTAATACCACCTGACTCAGAACTAACAATATCAGTTTCACGCAAAGCATCCAAAAGCGAAGTCTTTCCATGATCCACATGCCCCATAACAGAGATAACTGGTACCGTAGGCCTCATAAGAGCTTTATCTTTATACTCAGGCCTATCTAAAATTAACTCAATATCTGAATCCAAAACTCTTCTAACTTTATGACCAAATTCAGATACAACTATTTCAGCAGTATCAGCATCTATTGGCTGGGACCCTGTTATCATCATGCCCATTTTCATCAATTCCTTAACCACATCCGTGCTTCTTACAGCCATCCTAATAGCAAGTTCTTGTACCGTTATAGTGCTCGGTATCACAACCTCTTTAATTACCGTCTCTGCAGATTGAAGCTGGTCATAACCTCGCTTCTTATCCTTTTCTCTCTGCCTTTTTAAAGCTGAAAGAGACCTTACTTTTCCACCACTAACCTCTTCATCTCCATAATGCTTCGCTGTACTCTTACGCGCTTCAATATATCGAGACCGTGCAGCATATTCATTATCAACTGCCTTGCTAGACTTTCTATGGTCAGCAAGTTGTATTTTGGTTATTTTCTTTTTTTCAGCCTTCTTACCACCCTCTGGCTTCTCAACTTTTGACAGATCAAACACCTTACCCGGAGTTGGAGCTGGAGTTGGAGTTGGAGTTGGCCTGCTGACCACACGATCCGTTGCAACTACCTTTTCCCTTTTAGGATGATCAGGTCTTCGCACATTATCATCCAAATTAACAAACTTCTTATTTGTCTCTTTGATAAAATGTCCTAAATTATGATTCGGCCCTACATCCGGATCACTAACATCTTGCTTAACAACCCCAGACTCACTAGCAGGCTTAACATCTGTAGTAACATTTACATTAGATTTCAAACCTTGAGATGAGAAGCGACGCTTCTTAACAACAACTATGGCGTCCCCTTGAGAACCTCTAGATCTATTTTCAGTCATAATTCCAACCTATATTCCAAATGCAATCTTTCTAGCATCCATAACAATGCCATCCAGCTCATCATCAGGCACTTCAAGAGCGTCACCAATCAACTCTGCCAACTCATCCCTAGATAAATCAGCTAATGCATTAACAGTTTTTACTCTTTTGCTCGCAAGGATATCCGCAAGCTCTGTAGACAATGATGCCACATCCTGCATAGCTAATTCCAACCCTAGGGACACAAATTTATACTCTCGGTATTTCGAAGACCCTACATATGTCGTAGCCTTCTCTTGTAGCAAGCGGGCTTTATCTACGTCAAATCCTTCAAAGCCAGATAACTCTTCTTCAGATATTAGCAATAACTCATCAATATGAGTAAATCCTTCAGCAATTAGAATTCTAATAGTGATTTCATCTACACCGTCTAACTCGCTAGTAAATAGATCGTATATTCTAGCTGACTCTTCCTGGCGGCCTTTAGACTCCGCATCTTCAGTCAAAACATCAATATTCCAACCAGTTAATTTTGATGCCAACCGAGCATTCTGACCTTTACGACCAATTGCCAAGCTATAATCACTCTCAGATACTACAGCCTCAATAACCCCTCTATCTTCATCAATAATAACTTTTAGAACCCTTGCTGGCACCAATGCGTTAACAACGAATTTAGCAGGATCTCCCGACCACTCTATTACATCTATCTTCTCGCCCTTTAACTCACTAATAACTACCTGAACCCTTGAGCCACGGACACCTACACAAGCTCCAACTGGATCCAAACTAGACTCAGCAGCATAAACACCAACTTTAGCCCTAGCACCAGGCTCTCTAGCAACAGACTTGATCTGAATTATCCCATCAAAGATCTCAGGAACCTCTTGAGCGAACAGCCTTACTAAGAACTCATTAGAGGTTCTAGTTAAATATATTTGCAACCCCGTTTCTTTTTTTTGTATATCCTTAACTAGCGCCCTAACCCTTTCATTTTGCTTAAAAACTTCATTTGGTATTGAGTCACGCTTGTCAAGAAAAGCCTCTACTCCCGAGATATCCAACAAAGCCCCCTTTGGCCCAACTTTTTTTACAACACCTGTTATAATTTGATTAATCTTACCTTTGAACTGGTCATAATTCTTGTCAGTTTCAGCATTTCTTATTTTTTGGACAATAACTTGCTTCACAACCTGCGCAACCAGCCTCCCAAGATCAACTGGTGGCAAATTATGATTAACATAATCACCGATTTCTATAGCATCATAATCTCCTGTAGACTTCACCTGGCCCAGGCTAATCTCACAATCAGAGTCTTCAACTTCTTCGACAACTAGCAACTTTCTAAATACTTTAAAACCACCAGTCTTTCTGTCAACCGTGGCATCTATTAGATAATCATTACCATATTTCTTTTTTGCAGCAACCTTTAGAGCCTGCTCTATGGCATCTATAACTGATTCACTCGATATTCCTTTTTCCGACGCAACCGCTTGCGCAACTTTAATAAGTTCTGTACTTCCTGATATATAACTAGACACTATGCTTTACTTAACAATCCTAAAAAAAAAGACGGAAAAAAAACCGCCTCGATAGAGTTTCTATAAGTTTCTTTAAATTAATGCAACAAAATACTTATTAAATACTTGCACTCATAATATAGGCAAGGCTCTCCCACCACAAGACACAATACTCGCCTAGTGTGACCGGAAGACCCCCGCACCCACGAATCACAAATTATATGTGGAAATTAAATTCCAAACTAACTATAGTGCCA
This sequence comes from Rickettsiales bacterium, assembly GCA_018659145.1. Lineage (GTDB taxonomy): Bacteria > Pseudomonadota > Alphaproteobacteria > Rickettsiales > JABIRX01 > JADHOX01. Next base: position 13,359 of record JABJNB010000078.1, on the reverse strand, counting down.
TTTAAGCTTACTCAAACAAATTATTTTACATTAGAATGACCTCAAATATAACTTATTCTGAAACGCTGAAAGAAGCTAATGCTATTTTAACCGGTCATTTCATATTATCCTCAGGATTACATAGTGATACATATATTCAATGTGCTCAAATTTTTACCAACCCTAAATTAGCCGAAAATCTGTGTAGGGATTTGGCTAAAAAAATCAAAGCAAAAATAACTATACCAATTGATTACGTTGTGGCTCCAGCCATGGGTGGTGTAATTATCGGTTATGAGATTGCTAGACAATTAGGTGTAAAGTCTATTTTCTGCGAGAGAGTAAACGGGGTCTTTGAATTTCGTCGCGGCTTCAACCTAAATCCTTCCGATAACGTTCTTATTGTTGAAGATGTTATTACCACGGGAAAATCATCCTTAGAAGCTGTAAGTGCTATAAAAGAATATGGTGCCAATATCCTAGCCGAAGCCTGCATGATAGACCGAAGGCCCAACAAGGGCTCTCTTGAAGGAATTGATGTTATATCACTGATTAACCTAGATATAAAGACACTGAGAGATGATGAGCTTACAGAAGAATTAAAGCAAATTCCAGCTATCAAGCCTGGAAGCAGGTTTTTAAAAACTTAAGATATTAATAGAGAGAGATTATAAAAATAAAATTAATCTTAAATGCTAAAATTAACTACCTTCAAAGCAATATCCTTACGATAATACATGTCTTCCCAGTCTATTTGACCAATAGATCTATATACCAAATCATAGGCCTCCTTAAAAGAATCACCAGTGGCATTAATATTCAATACCCTGCCCCCAGAAGCTACCAACTTATTATCATCAATACTAGTTCCGGCATGAAACACCTTTATATCCTTCACATCACTCAATAATGCCAAGTTTCTGATTTCACTGCCCTTGCTATATCCAAGGGGATAACCTTTAGCGGCTAAGACAACTGTAATAGACTTCTTATTGGCAAATTCAATCTCAATATCCTCAAGAGCTCCGTTACTACATGCTAGACAAATTGATAAAAAATCTGTTTTAAGCCTGGTTAAAATACTCTGAGCCTCAGGATCTCCAAACCTAACATTATACTCTAATAAATAAGGCCCCTTATCTGTTAGCATTATCCCACAAAACAGCACACCTTTAAAAGGCGTGTTATTTGCCTTTAGATACTCAATTGTTGGAGTTACAAATTCAGCAAGACATTCATCTTCATCATCTAAAAAAGGACTAGGCGAATATGCTCCCATTCCACCAGTATTGAGACCTGTTTCACCCTCACCTATTTTTTTGTGATCCCCAGCCGTTCCAAAAGATTTTACTGTATTTCCATCCGATACAGCAAAGAAACTAATCTCCACACCCTCTAGATACTCTTCTATTATAATTTTCTTCTGAGCACCAAACGCACCATTAAATATATCTTTAACAGCAACTATGGCCTCACCTTTGTCACTTGCTATAATAACACCCTTGCCGGCCGCTAAACCATCAGCCTTAACAACAATTGGGAACTCACTTTGCAAATTTATATATGAGACTGCATCAAGATCATTATAAAAGACCTCATACGCAGCGGTTTTAATATTCTGTTTATCACAAATTGCTTTAGAAAAAGCTTTTGATGATTCCAACTGGGCCGTATAACTACTACAGCCAAAAACATTAATATTATTTGCTTCTAAATAATCTGCTAAACCATTAGATAATGGTTGCTCAGGACCTATTACAACTAAGCCTATCTGCTTTTCTTGACAAAAACTGCCTATAGCCTCGTGATCGTTAATTTGAATATTATAAGATTTAGCTATTTGACTTATACCGACATTTCCAGGAACAGCATACAAAACCCCTATATCATTTGAAGCTGCAAGAGAGCATATCATTGCATGCTCTCTACCACCAGATCCAATTACTAATACATTAATCATTCTACAAGAAATGTTATATAATTATAAATTAAGCAGATTCCGCAACAGACTCATCTGCAGACTCTTGCTTAGCCTCAGCCTTAACACTATTACTTAAGATTTTTTTCTCTTTAGTATCACGATTATGAGCCTTCTTTTTTATAATACTAGTAAAGTAACCTGTTCCCGCTGGTATTAACCTACCTACAATAACATTTTCTTTAAGACCTCTTAGAGGATCTTTTGAACCTAATACCGCAGCCTCCGTTAATACCTTTGTTGTCTCTTGGAATGATGCAGCAGATATAAACGAACTAGTTTGCAGAGCAGCTTTTGTTATACCTTGTAACACCGGTCTAGCCTTAGCTTTTGTATAACTCTCTTTCTTAGCTTTATCATTAATATTATCAAATTCCTCCTTATCTAGAATCTCACCTAATACTAATGTTGTTTCTCCAGAATTGGTAACTTCGACCTTTTTTAGCATCTGCAAAACAATAATTTCAATATGCTTGTCATCTATTTTTACACCTTGAAGCCTATAAACTTTTTGGATTTCAAAAACCATATAATGTGCTAGAGCTTCTACACCCAATACTCTTAAAATGTCATGAGGGACTAGTTTACCATCCATTAATTGGTCACCTTGCTCAACATGATCACCTTCATTAACCGTGATATGCTTACCCTTAGGTATTAAGCTCTCAACTTCTTTTTCACTTGCATCATCTGGTCTGATAATAATCCGTCTTCTTGATTTATAATCTTTACCAAAAACAACAGTACCCGATATTTCACTGATAATTGAAAAGTCTTTGGGCTTTCTCGCTTCAAATAGCTCAGCAACTCTTGGAAGCCCACCTGTAATATCAGCAATTTTTGAAGATGCCTTTGGCATTCTCGCAATAATATCACCAGCATGAATATCCTCTCCGTCAGTAACATTTAAAATTGAGTTTAAGAACAAGAAATAACGTGCATCCATTCCAGATGATAACTTCTCTATCTCGCCGTTTGCACTTTGAATAACAACCCGTGGTATCAAGTTGCTCGATGCTTTATCACTTGATTTCCAATCTATTAACACTCTGTTAGTTATGCCTGTGGTAAAATCATGCTCTTCTCTGTATGAGACAGACTCTATCATATCACGATAAACAATCTTACCAGATACTTCAGAAATAATAGGAATATTATATGGATCCCATTCGGCAAGCTTATCACCTATATTTACCTTATCACCATCTATAACCTTTAGTCGCGCTCCATAAGGAACCTTGTATTTTGCTTTTTGAATGCCAGATTCATCTTTGATAAGCAAATGTGAATTTCTGTTCAACACAATCATGTTGCCCTTTGAGTTCTTCACAACGGCCATATTATCATAAGCGATAACACCAACTATTGGTGATTCGATTGATGATTGCTCCGCACCTTTTTGTGCAGCACCACCAATATGGAAAGTTCTCATTGTTAATTGAGTTCCAGGCTCACCAATTGACTGAGCCGCAATAACACCGACAGCCTCACCAATATTAACATCGCCACCTGTTGACAGATCTCGCCCATAACATTTTGAACAAATTCCACGCTTTGCCTCACATGTTAATGCTGATCTAAGATGAAGCTCATCATAACCTATCTCATCAATAATTTGAGACTGATCTTCATTAATAACATGCCCTTTTTTAACAACAACTTTGTTGCTTTTTGGATCAATAATATCCGATACAGTTGTTCTACCCAACACTTTATCAGACAAAGGAACCGTAACGTTCGCACCTTCTATCTCTGGGTGAACTGTAATATGCTTCTTAGTCTTACAATCTGCTTCAGTTACTATACAATCTTGAGCCACATCTACTAATCTTCTAGTTAAGTACCCTGAGTTTGCAGTTTTCAGTGCCGTATCAGCCAATCCTTTACGTGCTCCGTGAGCAGAATTAAAATATTCAAATACCGACAACCCTTCTTTAAAGTTCGCAATGATTGGAGTTTCAATAATTTCACCACTCGGCTTAGCCATTAACCCACGCATTCCTGCGAGCTGCTTAATTTGCGTCGCTGACCCTCTAGCTCCAGAATGCGCCATCATATAAACAGAGTTTATTGACTCACTAGGAGAATCAGATTGTACCTTGCTAACATCTGCTGTAGACATTTTTCGAATCATATCTTCGGCTACTTTCTCAGAACATAATGACCAAGCATCAATTACTTTATTATACTTTTCACCAACTGTAATTAGACCATCTGAATATTGCTGTTCATACTCTTTAATTTCATCAAGAGTTGAATTAATATGCGTAAATTTTGATTGAGGAATAACCATATCGTCTTTTCCAAAAGAAATGGCTGAGACGGTAGCATTCTTAAACCCTAAATACATTAATTGATCTGCAAATATCACGGTCGCTTTTTGTCCGTAAGTTCTGTATATTAAATCGATTAGATTACTCACCTCTTTCTTTGTCATAATTGTATTTACAACTTCAAAAGTAAGATCAGTACCCGCTGGCAATATTTCCGAAATTAAGATTCTTCCCGGTGTTGTTTCATAAATCTTACCGGTACATCTATACTTTACACTAGCGTGCAATGATACAGACTTCTCGTTAAGAGCATGCTCAACTTCCGAATAGCAAGAAAATATTTTACCTTCACCAATAACTCCCTTTATATTCATAGACATGTAATATAGGCCTAATATTATATCTTGAGAAGGTACAATAATTGGTTTTCCATTAGCAGGGCTTAGAATATTGTTAGTCGACATCATTAATACACGAGCTTCGATTTGCGATTCTATCGAAATTGGTATATGGACAGCCATTTGGTCACCATCGAAGTCAGCATTAAATGCAGCACACACTAAAGGGTGCACTTGAATCGCCTTACCTTCTATCAGTACAGGTTCAAATGCTTGTATGCCTAATCTATGCAATGTTGGAGCTCTGTTTAAAAGCACTGGATGCTCTCTAATTACTTCATCCAGGATATCCCATACTTCTGGAATTTCTGTCTCAACAGCTTTTTTAGCTGCTTTAATTGAAGTTGTAAAACCATATAATTCTAGTTTTGAATAAATAAAAGGTTTGAACAATTCTAGTGCCATTTTCTTTGGCAAACCACATTGGTGTAACCTCAACTCAGGACCAACAACAATAACTGATCGTCCAGAGTAATCTACTCTTTTACCCAAAAGATTTTGTCTAAAACGACCCTGCTTACCTTTTAACATATCTGTCAAAGACTTAAATGGACGTTTATTAGAATTCTTTAAAGAACGTGCTCGTCTTGCATTATCAAATAAAGCATCAACTGATTCCTGTAACATCCTTTTTTCATTACGAATGATAATTTCAGGAGCTTCAAGCTCTATCAATCTTTTTAATCTATTATTTCGGTTAATAACCCTTCTGTATAATTCATTTAAATCTGACGCTGCAAATCTACCACCATCAAGCATAACTAAAGGCCTTATCTCAGGTGGAATTACTGGGATCACATCTATAATCATCCAATCAGGCTTATTCTTAGATTCTAAAAAAGCCTCTATAACCTTAAGTCTTTTTATAATCTTTTTACTTTTAGCTTCTGAATTTGCTTCTTTTAATTGCTTTCTTAGGATCTTTTGATCTTTAACTATATCAATATTGCCTAACATTTCCTTGATTGCTTCAGCTCCTATTAGTGCCTGAAAAGAATCAACTCCAAATTCTTGTAAAACTTGGTCATGCTCTTCTTCATTTAAAAGCTGTCCATATGAAAGCGTAGTTAAACCAGGATCGATAACAATGCTTAATTCAAAATATAAAACTTTCTCAATATCCTTTAAAGTAAGATCCAGTAATGTCGCAATTCTAGATGGTAGAGACTTTAAAAACCAGATATGTGCAACAGGAGCAGCCAGTTCAATATGCCCCATACGCTCACGCCTAACACGAGTAGTAGTAACTTCTACACCACATTTTTCACAAACAATTCCTTTATATTTAATTCGTTTATACTTACCACATAAGCACTCATAATCTTTTACTGGTCCAAAAATTCTAGCGCAAAAAAGACCATCTCGTTCTGGTTTGAATGTTCTATAATTTATAGTTTCAGGCTTTTTTACTTCACCATATGACCATGACCTAATTTGTTCTGAACTAGCTATTGAAACTTTAAGATGATCAAAATCAGAATCATGTGATTGATTAAAATTAAAAACTGCTTGAGAGGTACTCATATTTATAACTTGAATTAAATTAAAATTTTAAATTATGCCGCTCTTTCGAGATCAACATTAATACATAGTGATTTAAGCTCTTTTATCATTACGTTAAATGATTCTGGAACTCCATAATCGCAATTACTATCACCTTTAACGACTGACTCATATAACTTGATCCTACCACTTACATCATCTGATTTAACAGTTAATACCTCTTGTAGAGTATATGCTGTACCGTAAGCTTGCAATGCCCAACACTCCATCTCTCCAAATCTCTGTCCACCAAAATGTGATTTTCCACCTAATGGCTGCTGAGTAACCAAACTGTAAGGCCCTATTGATCTAGCATGAATTTTCTCATCAACTAAGTGATGAAGTTTTAACATATAGATATAACCAACAGTTACACTTCTATCAAATCTTTGACCAGTTCTACCATCATAAACTACCTGCTGACCCGAAGTCGCAACTCCAGAACGCTTTAGAGCATCAACGATATCAGCCTCTTTAGCACCATCAAATACTGGTGTTGCAAAAGGCACTCCCTCTCTAATGTTTTGTGCTAGGCTAACTAATTGATTCTCATCTAAATTATCTATTTCTTTAGTAACCTTAGTATCATCATAAGCATCTATTAAAGATTGCTTTAGTTTTGAGAAATCAGATTTTTTGATCGCAGTCTCCAGCACTTCAGAAACTTGCTTACCTAAATTATAAGAGGCAAATCCTAAATGCGTTTCAAGAATCTGACCGACATTCATACGAGATGGCACACCTAGTGGATTTAATAGAATATCCAGCTGCGTTCCATCTTCAAGGAATGGCATATCCTCTATTGGTACAATCTTTGAGATAATACCCTTATTACCATGCCTTCCAGCCATTTTGTCACCTGGCTGCAATTTTCTTTTGACTGCCAAGAATACTTTAACTACCTTAAGAACCCCTTGTGGCAAATCATCGCCACCCTGAACTTTTTCAACAGATTTGTTAAACTCTTCCTCGACTTGATCTGTAATTTGATCATATTTTGCAAAAGAATCATGCAGAGCTTTAGCCGAATTCTCGTTATCAATAACTAGTTTTCTTAAATCAGAGAAGTTAATTTCTTTTAGCACATCCTCTGTTAACTCAGTATTTAACTTAATGCCTTTAATAACCTTTTTAAGCTTTGCACCCTTTAACAACTTGATAGAATTTTCTACAGTATAAGATTTTAATAACTCTATTTTTTCTTCTTTTTCAACCTTGAGTTTGCTAACTGCTTGGCGTTCGATTAATAAAGTTCGCTCATCTTTTTCAACTCCCCTACGTACAAATACACGTACATCAATTACAGTTGCTTTAACACCAGGTGGAACGTATAAAGACGAATCTTTTACTTCTGCAGCTTTTTCTCCAAAAATAGCTCGAAGCAGTTTTTCTTCCGGTGTAGCTGGAGACTCACTTTTTGGCACTACTTTACCAACTATAACATCACCGCCTATGACTTCAGCTCCAACATTTACAATACCAGTCTCGTCAAGATGTCGCAATACTTCATCACCAACATTAGGGATATCTCTGGTAACCTCTTCAGGCCCAAGCCTTGTATCACGAGCGACCATTTCAAATTCTTGAACATGAATTGAAGTAAATACATCTTCTCTCACAATACGCTCAGAGATAAGTATAGAATCTTCAAAGTTATAACCATTCCAGGACATGAAGCCAACCAGAACATTACGTCCTAGAGCTAATTCACCATGCTTTGTACTTGGTCCATCAGCCAAGATCTCTCCTTTGCAAACCTTTTGCCCAACTTTAACGATTGGTTTTTGATTAATACAAGTATCTTGATTACTTCTTTGAAACTTTGCTAACTCATAAATCTCAATATTTAAAGACTCTCCATCATCAACCCTTAGGAAGATTCTGGATGCATCAACTTTTTCAACAACTCCATCATGACTTGCTACAACACAAGCTGAAGAATCATGAGCTACCACACGCTCCATTCCAGTACCAACTACAGGTGACTGAGGATATAACAATGGAACAGCTTGACGCTGCATATTTGATCCCATCAAAGCTCTATTTGCATCATCATTTTCAAGGAATGGAATCAATGATGCAGCAACTGATATTATTTGCTTTGGAGAAACATCAATATAATTCACATCTTTTGGCGAAATCATTACAAAATCACCATTACATCTACATGTAATTAACTCGCCTTCAAAACGACCTTCACTATCCCTAGCCTGACTTGCTTGAGCAATAATATTATTACCCTCCTGACCAGCAGATAAATAATGGACTTCATCTGTAACTTTACCATCCTCTACAACTCTGTACGGACTTTCAAGGAATCCATATTGATTCACACGTGCAAATGTTGCAATACTATTTATCAAACCAATATTTTGACCCTCTGGAGTTTCAATAGGACAAATACGACCATAATGCGAGGTATGCACATCTCTTACTTCAAATCCAGCTCTATCTCTTGACAATCCACCAGGTCCCAATGCTGACAATCTACGCTTATGCGTAATCTCTGACAAAGGATTAGTTTGATCCATAAATTGTGATAATTGTGATGTCCCAAAAAATTCTTTTACAATTGAAACTAGTGGCTTTACATTGATTAAACTTTGAGGCAAGGCAGTATCTATATCCACAGAATTCATCCGCTCTTGAATAGCTCTTTGAACCCTAACGAGCCCAACTCTAAATTGATTCTCCGCCAACTCACCAACAGACCTTATTCTTCTATTAGACAAATGATCAATATCATCAGCTTTAGAGTTATTTACCTTCATCGACACTAATGTCTTCAAAATAGCCAATAAATCTTCTTTTGTTAGTAACGTAATATCAATATCTAAATTTAATCTTTCGTTAATCTTAACACGACCAACATCAGACAAGTCATATCTATCTTTATTAAAAAATATTGAATTAAATAATTCAGTAGCAGCCTCAACAGAAGGAGGATCACCAGGGCGTAGTACTTTATAGATTTCTAGCAAAGCATCTTCTGATGTCGTAGACTTATCATGGGCTAAAGTATCGTATATACATGCTCCGACATTAGCTTGGGTTAGATTTATCAAATCTATTGACTGTCCATTAGAGAACTCTGATACCAGATCTTCTGTTAATTTTGTTCCAGAAACAATCACAGCACCTTCAGAGATATTATAATCTAAGATTGTTACTTTATCTAACATCTGCTCATCAGAAATTAAAATTTCATCAAAAGCAGATTTCTTAATTTCCTTTAGCTTTTTAGGCGTTAATCTTTTTCCAGACTCAGCAATTACTTTTTCATCTTTAGCGGAAACTAAGTCATACTTTAACTTGCCCCCCCTATACTCATCTGGATTAAATTTAACGACCCAACCCTTTGCAACCTTGTTATATGTCTTGGCTGTATAGAAAGCAGATAACACACCCTCAGTAGACAGACCTAAAGCCCGCAATAAAGTAGTTGCCGGCAATTTTCTTTTTCTATCAATCCTAAAGCAAACTAAATCTTTTGTATCGAACTCAAAATCAAGCCATGAACCACGATAAGGTATAACTCTCGCAGAATATAATAACTTATTCTGGTTAGTTGCCTTACCTTTATCATGATCAAAGAAAACTCCTGGAGAACGATGCAATTGAGAAACTACAACTCGCTCAGTTCCATTAATTATAAAAGTACCCTTATCAGTCATTAATGGAATTTCTCCCATGTAGACCTCTTGCTCTTTTACACTTTTTATTTCCTTCGTACCTGTATCTTCATCAATAAGCCACACAATCAAACGAAGTGTTACACGAATAATTGCTGTATAACTAGTTGCCTTAATAATCGATTCCTTTGGGGAATATTTTGGCTTCTCCAATCGATAACTTACAAACTCTGTCGTTGACAGACCTGTAAAATCATCAATAGGAAAGACTGATTCAAAAACACTTCCTATACCACCGCCTTGATCATTATTAGGATCAAGAAATTTTACATAAGAATTTCTTTGTATTTCTATTAAGTTTGGTAAAGAGATAACATCTTCAATTTTTCCAAAATTTTTTCGAAAATATACAGGGGATAGATCAGTAATACTAGTCATAGTAACAATTAGCTGTTATAAAATTAGGTAAAGAAAATGTAGAAGTTAGTGCAAAGACTACTTAACTTCTACAGCTGCACCAGCAGCTTCTAATCGCTCCTTAATTTTATCAGCCTCTTCTTTAGACACACCTACCTTTACTTCTTTTGGAGCCGCTTCTACCAAATCCTTAGCTTCTTTCAAACCAAGACTTGTAATTGCCCTAACTTCCTTAATAACATTGATTTTATTAGCACCAAAGTCCTTTAAAACAACATCAAATTCTGTTTGCTCTTCTACAACGGCAGCAGCACCACCGGAAGCAGCTACAGCAACGGGAGCCGCAGCTGATACACCCCATTTTTCTTCCAATAATTTAGAAAGCTCTGAAGCCTCCAAAATAGTTAATGAAGATAAATCTTCAACAATTTTACTAACGTCAGCCATTTGTTACACCTCTAATATATATATTAATTGCTCTGTTTAGAATATGCGTCAACCACTCTTACTACTTTTGCCGCAGGCTCTTTCACCATTCTTGCAATATTAGTAGCAGGAGTATTAATAACGCTAATGATTTTAGCCCTAAGTTCATCAAGTGATAGCATTTTTGACAATGCTACAATTGAATCTTTATCAAGCAAATCACCGTTAAACGAACCATTTTTTACTTTAAATAGTTCATTATTATCAGCAAAATTAGTAACTAATTTTGCAGCACCTATCAAATCGTCGGACATAATAAATATGTTAGGACCAGATAGATCTTCTGTTAAATTTTTAAATTCGCTATTTTCAATAGCACGCAAAAACAAACTGTTCTTGCAAACCTTTACCTTAATTTTAGCTTCTTTTGCAAGCACCCTCAAATCATTAATTTGCTCAACTGTTATACCACTATATTCAGCGATAACTACCACTACTGAGTTGGCTACTTTGCCATTTAGATCTTCTACAAATACTTTCTTACTGGCTAAATCCATTTTTAATCTCTTAATATTGTATCTTAAGGGCTGGGCCCATAGTTGACTTTAAATAAACCTTTTTTATATAAATGCCCTTTACACTCTGAGGCTTAACTTGTTTTATAAACTCATAAAAACTATTAAAATTATCCCTTATAGCCTTTACATCAAAACTTGCTTTACCAATTGGTACATGAACAATACCATATTTATCAGCCTTAACTTCCACTTGACCAAATTTAGCATTTTTAACTGCCGTAGCCACATCTGGTGTGACTGTACCAAGCTTTGGATTAGGCATCAATCCCTTAGGGCCAAGTACCTTACCTAATTTTCCAACCTTAATCATCATGTCTGGGGTAGCAATACAACAATCAAAATCTAAAAATCCACCATTAATTTCGGCAATAAGGTCATCGGAACCATAGTAATCAGCACCCGCAACTTTCGCAGCCTCAACTTTATCACCACTAGCTATAACAGCTACCTTGATAGTCTTTCCTAGACCCGCTGGCAATACTAATGAATGCCTAATATTTTGATCAGCATGCTTAGGATCAATATTGAGCCTTACTTTCAATTCAATTGTTTCATCAAATTTGCAGTTTGCACTTTCTTTTACAATAGCAATTGCTTCATCAATATCGAATGATCTAGATAAGTCCAGCTTACCAGATATTTCTTTTAATCTTTTACTTGGCATTTATTCCTCAAATATAATTCCCATTGACCTAGCAGTTCCAACAACCATCTTGAAGATTGATGCATCTTCTAGCTTTAAGTCCTGTTTTTTGATCTTAACAATTTCATTAATTGCACTTGCTTTAATCTTACCAACAACTTCACTTCCAGGAGTTTTACTTCCCTTCTTTAAATTACTATACTTCAACACCAAATATGAGGTTGGTGGAGTTTTTGTCTCAAAGATAAAACTTTTATCAGTATACGCTGTTATAACAACAGGAATAGGGAGACCCTTTTCAACATCCTTTGTTGCAGCGTTAAACTTATCACAAAAATCTTTGATATTTAAACCCTTCTGACCCAATGCAGGACCTACTGGAGGGCTTGGATTAGCTTGACCAGCTGGGATCTGTAATTTTATTTTTCCTATTTCTTCTTTACGTGCCATAATTTTTAAAAAACGAACTAAGCCTTTTAGTTTCTATTTAGATTAATATCAAGTACTTTTTAAACTTTCTCCACTTGGTCAAAAGCTATTACTACTGGGGTTGCCCTACCAAAGATAACAACACTTACCACCAACTCCTTCTTCTCAGGGTCTGCAGACTCTACAGAACCAGAGAATCCATCAAATGGCCCTCCATCAATAACTTTAACTACCTCACCTACCTCAAAATCGCTAATATGAGACAGGGTGAAGTTATCATCATTGAGTTTATTAAAAATTGAATCAACTTCTTTTTGACTCAAAGGTTTTGGACTACCATCATTCGAAACAAAGCCTGAGACCTTTGGTATGTTTTTTATGATTTGCCAAATTTCATTATTCAAATCCATATTAATTAATATATATCCTGGATATATATTTCTTTCTATCTCTACCTTCTTGCCCTTTCTTATCTCAACGACCTTTTTCAAAGGAACCAATATCTCCTCGATATTATCAGATTGGTTACCCTTTTCGGCTCTTTGAAAAATAGCAAGCTTAACACTTTTTTCAGAGCCAGAATAAGATTGAATGACGTACCACTTATAGGACATATTTAAATATTCAAAATATAATTAACAAAATTAGATATAAACAAATCTATTAACAAGAAAAAGCAGGCAAAGATTGACACTATTATAAAAACCGAAATAGACGTAGTAAAAGCTTCCTTTCTACTCAACCAAGAAACCTTTTTAGACTCAGCCTTTACGTCCTGTATGTATTTTTTTAAATTTTCAATCATAATGACCTACTATCTGGCAGGAGTGAGAGGAGTCGAACCCCCAACACCCGGTTTTGGAGACCGGTGCTCTACCAATTGAGCTACACTCCTACTAGTATTTTTTTACTCAACAATTTTAGTAACAACACCAGATCCAACAGTCCTACCGCCTTCTCTGATCGCAAATCTCATACCCTCAACCATCGCTACTGGGCTTATTAGATCTACTTTAAACTCTACATTATCACCCGGCATAACCATCTCTACACCTTCATCCAAC
>JABJNB010000010.1 GCA_018659145.1 Rickettsiales bacterium | reverse complement strand
GCAAAAGCTAAATTGGTCAAACCCCTTCCGAGGTTCTCATCCCCTGGAGTTAAGGGTGTATTGCAAGAGTTCGGATATGAATTTTGAGAGTGGTGGGTGCTCGGGGATTCGAACCCCGGACCAATTGATTAAAAGTCAACTGCTCTACCAACTGAGCTAAGCACCCTAATTGTAATTTAGGACCGATATTACTTATATGATCAAAGCAAAACGTCAAGTGATAATATCAAATGTTCTTACTTGGTTAACAGACTACGTCACAATATAATTATAAAACCTTTCCCGATAAAGATATGTATTGTACCGGATGTTCTTTGCGAATAGCTTGGGCTATTCGTACAAAATGTTCTATAAAATCTAAAATCTTTATCGAAAAAACTCTTTCGCAATTATATTGTGATACAGCCTATAAAGCTAAGACGCTATAATAGGAGGGTCTTTGCTAATATAATCCTCAATCAAACATTCGGCAATTTGGATAGTATTTAAAGCAGCACCTTTACGCAAATTATCCGCAACACACCAAAAATTAAGACCATGTTTCACCGTGGGATCAGTTCTGAGTCTTGATATAAATACTTCATCTTCGCGAACACATTCTTTTGGTGTCATGTAACCACCATCCTTACGTCTATCTGAGAGCATGATACCTTCTGCTTCAGAAAAAATTCTAAAGGCATCATCTTCGGTAATAGGGTTATGAAATTCAACATTAATCGATTCAGCATGACCCACAAAAATAGGGCAGCGTACACAAGTTGCACTTATTTCAATTTTAGAGTCTAGAATTTTTTTAGTTTCTTGGACCATCTTCCATTCTTCCTTAGTACTTCCATCTTCCATGAAGACATCTATATGTGGAATAACATTGAAGCTAATAGGTTTTGTAAACTGAGTTGATGATAATTTTTTATTCTCATAAATGCCTTTGGTTTGATTAAATAACTCATCCATAGCAGATTTTCCGGCTCCAGATACTGATTGGTAAGTTGATACTACAACACGCTTTATTCCTGCAAAATCATGCAATGGCTTAAGAGCAACCAACATTTGTATTGTTGAGCAATTTGGATTTGAGATAATATTACGCTTTGTGTAATGCTTTAATTCAGCGCGATTAACTTCAGGAATAATCAGAGGAATGTCTTTATCCATCCTAAAGTGAGATGTATTATCAATTACAATGCATCCTGCTGCTGCAGCTTTTGGAGCATATATCTTGGATATTTCTCCACTAGGTGAAAATAAACCTATATCAACTTTGCTAAAATCAAACTTAGCTAAATCATGCACCGGTAAAGTTTTTGTACCAAAAGTTACCTTTTTATAAATAGAGCTCTCTGATGCTAAAGCATAAATATTATCAATTGGAAATTCACGTTCATCAAGAATCGATAATAACTCTCTACCTACATTTCCAGTTGCTCCAACTACTGCGACATTATAACCCATTCTATACCTATTTAAGATGCTAATTTAATTTGCTCGTAAATGGCTCGGCCATTTAACGCGCTTTCGATTCTAATTAATTCATTGTATTTTGCAGTTCTATCGGATCTAGATAATGAGCCTGTTTTAATCTGGCCACAATTTGTAGCAACCGCAATATGAGATATAGTTGTATCTTCAGTTTCTCCAGATCTGTGTGATAAAATTGCTGTATAGCCATTGTTGTGAGCTAAATCAATGGCAGCTAAGGTTTCGGTTAAAGTACCGATCTGATTTACTTTTATTAAGATGGAATTAGCTCTCTTAGCCTTTATTCCCTCGCTAAAGATTTTTGGATTAGTGACAAATAAATCATCACCAACTAATTGAACTTTATGGCCTAATTTTTCAGTTAATTTTTCCCAGCCAGTAAAATCATCTTCTGACATTGCATCTTCAATTGAGAAAATAGGGTATTTGTTAACCAAATTTGTATAATATTGAATTATCTCATCTGAAGATAAAATCTTATTTTCACCCCTTAGATGATATTTGCCATCTATGTAAAATTCAGTTGATGCTGCATCTAGTGCTAATAAAATATCACTACCAGCTTGATAGCCACTAACCTCAATAGCATTTAAGATGTACTGTATAGCATCTTCTGTAGAGCTTAAATTGGGCGCAAATCCACCTTCATCACCAACTGCAGTGTTATAACCATCTTTAACTAATAATTTCTTAAGATTATGAAAAATTTCAGCACCAATACGAATAGCATCAGTGATTGATTTAGCTTTGGCTGGCATGATCATAAATTCTTGAATATCAATAGGATTGTCAGCATGAGCACCGCCATTAATGATATTCATCATAGGTACGGGCATTTTGTAATTATCTGAATTGCCAATTTGTTGATATAACGAAATATTCTTACTATTCGCAGTAGCATGAGCATATGCAAGAGATACGCCCAAAATGGCATTGGCACCAAGGTTGGATTTATTCTCAGTATTGTCTAATGTTATTAGTTTTTGATCTAACTCCGCTTGTTTATCAATTTCAAATCCGGATAATTCGCTATTGATAATATTGTTTACATTAGCAACAGCTTTTAAAACACCTTTACCTAAATATCTTGATTTGTCACCATCACGTAATTCACATGCTTCCAAACTGCCAGTTGATGCTCCACTTGGTACGCTAGCCCGTCCTTTAATACCATTGGATAATGTGATTTCTACTTCAACTGTTGGGTTGCCACGTGAGTCTAAAATTTCTAAAGCTTTGATATTCGCGATATTTATCATGTTCTATCCTTAAAATTGTTCTTTAATTAAATTGTCGATTTTTTGTATTTTAGTTAGAAAATCTTCAACTGTATCAAGTCGAAGCATACAAGGTCCATCGCTTGGTGCATTATCTGGATCTTGATGTGATTCAGCAAAAATACCGGCAATACCAGTAGCGATAGAGCCTCTTGCTAAGGTTTCAATAAATTCTCTTTGTCCACCTGATGAACCGCCGAGTCCTCCTGGCTGCTGTACGGAGTGAGTAGCATCAAATATTACAGGAAACCCAGTATCCACCATAATCTTTAAGCTTCTAAGGTCTGTAACTAGGTTATTATAGCCAAATGTAGCACCACGCTCAGTTAGCATGACATTTTTATTGCCAAAATGTAAAACTTTGTTTGCAACATTTTGCATATCCCATGGCGCTAAAAATTGGCCTTTCTTTATATTGATAATCTTTGGTGTTTTTGCCGCAGCTTCAAGTAAGTCTGTTTGTCTACATAAAAATGCAGGAATCTGCATAATATCAACACCAGGGGATGCGCCTATTATTCTTGCTTGCTCTTCATTATGAATGTCAGTTAGAACTGGGCAGTTAAATGTTTTTTTAACTTCTTCAAAGATTGGGATGGATTGCTCTAAGCCAATACCTCTTTTGCCTGACATGCTTGATCTATTAGCTTTGTCATATGAAGCTTTGAATATATAAGGGATTCCAAGTTTTTGAGTAATGTTAACTAAATTCTCGGCCATCATCATGGCGTGATCTCGTGATTCTAATTGGCATGGACCAGAAATAAATGTGAATTTATCTTGATTGGAGATGGTAATATTGCCCAGATTGATTTTTTGCATTTGTGACCTCAGTACATTCAGATGAAGCACTTTATCTTATATATCTCATAAATCCACTAGAAAAATATGTGGTAATATGTCTCAAATATAAAAAAGGCTGATTAATTGGAGTAATCATTTTTGCTTGGGTCTTTCTGCTGAAGTAAAAATTCTTAGACTATGCCGCTGCTTCTGGCAAATTATCTAAAGCACTTGCAGCCCGATGAGTTAGCACGTTGTAAAATTCCAATTCTTGGTTATTAGGAATAATGCTATTCTGAAATAGTAAGATAAGTATAGCCGGAGAATTTTTTTTTGTAATTAAGGGGATGGCTAGCATTGAAGATAGTGAGTATAATTTAACGATCTTATCATCAGCATCTTCATTGGAGAAATCTATTTGAAATACTCTTTTGTTTTTTTGTACCCGATTAATAATATCTAATTTCTGAAACAGATCCTTTTCTAAATATGTTACTTCTGCAGAATTGATACCCTGTGATGAGTATAAGGTGTTTTCTCCGTTTTTCTTGCCATATAACAAGCATTTGTTGGTGTCAGAGAAGTTAAGAGCGGAGCTTGTTATATAGTCATAAATATCGGTTAAGTTACTATAATTACTGATCTTAAAGCTTGATAAAAGGTTGATCCTTCGATTAACTAAAGATAGGTCTTTATAATAGTCAGTAACTCTTTTATTTGATTTTTCTTTGATCTCCTCAAGCTCAATGAATTTGGCCAATAGCGCAATCAGCTTTTCGTCATATTTGGAAAACTCTTTCTCATCTGTGTAAACAATACATAAACTAGCTACTATTTTATTCTCATCTTTTACTCCAATGCCTATATATGTTTGAATACCATATTTTCTTACAGATAAATCTGATGCGTAATATTCAGATTTCTGTAAATCAGATAGGGTAATAACAGCACCACCTGATTTTGTGATGATATCATAGCAAATATGACCAAGTGGGTCATCACTTCTTTTGATGTCAGGAGGAGCCATCCAGTCGGAAGATATAACAAGCTGATTGTTTATAACTTTGCTATATAGGGCGGCGGTACCTTTGAGTAGAGTTCCAGCCGTACTTACAATACGCTTTATGTTATCTGATGTAGATCCTCCAAATCCCATAAAGCAATTATTCAGTCCAACAATATTTGCTTCAATTAGCTTTCGATCAAGAATCTCTTTTTTTAAATATTCATTTTTTAGCTGCAACTCAAAGGTCTTTTCTTGCATTTGGTCATCTAATTTTTCTTTGCATGCATCTAGCTCTTCGGATAGTTCTTTTTTTTGCTTAATCTCATCTCTTAAAGACTCGCTAGTTGCTTGCAACTCTTCAATCAATTTATATTGAATTTGGGTATGGAGAATATTTTTTTTATGCATATTTCTTAGAATTCTGATTTAATTCTAGAATCATCTCCGAGGAGCTTAATACTCTGCTATATAACGGAAATATCGAGTCGCAATAAAATTTTTGCTCATAAGATGAGCGCCCTGAAGTGCAGTCTGATAGTACGCCCACTTTGTAACCTTGCTCGAAAGCTGATCTTCCAGTGGAGTCAATACAAATTGAAGTGACACATCCGGCCATAATTAAGTTTGTAATGTTTTTTTGCTTCAACACTTCTCCTAGATTAGTGTTTATGAAAGCATTAAGACCAATTTTTCCCGGTATCTCGATAATACTATCTCCATAAGATTGTATTTGCGGTATGGTCTGAGCTCCGCTGCTACCTTGTTGAAATGCCTTCACTTCCTTTATAGTCTTGAGTATGCCAACTGGATCATCCAGCTCAGCGTAATTGGGGGTAAATGTTATAGGAGTTGATATGATCAGTAAATTCCCTGTAACGGCATCTAAAAGGCCCAGGGTGTTACTTAAGGTATTTATGACACTTAAGAATTCTTCTACTACTTTGGTTAGAATTCCATCTTTGGCAAAATAATCATTTTGATAACCAATTAAGATAAGGGCTGTATTGCTATAGTTTATATTCATGATCCAGATTTTTGAGTGCTATCGTTTTTATATTTGTTGTGAGCTGCATCGCCATATTCGGAGAAATTATGCATATCTTCAGTTCTTATTTGGACTTCAATGGGCTGGTTCTTAAAAAAGATGGTTGTGTGAATTGATTGGTAACCATTTGGTTTAGGAATGGTTATATAATCTTTGAGCCTGTTATTTAAAACAGGGTGCTTTTTGGTAATTAAGCTTAATGACTTAAAGCAATCTTCTTTTGTCTTAGTAATAATTCTAATACCAATAAAATCTAAAATCTGATTAAGTAACAAACTCTTATTTTGTAGTTTTTCGAAAATGCTGTGAAGAGATTTTATACGTCCCGTAACTTTAAGGTCAAGATTTTGATCTGATGCTAAGCTTTCAAAATATTCTATTGCAGCTTTTTTAAGATTTGTATTGGCGGTATTTTTTTCGATTAAAATATTGTCTAGCTTTTGATGGCTAGTTGGTTCGCAAATAGCAAATAGCGAATCTGTTAAAGATTCGATGACTTTACTAACGTGAATTGTTTTGAGT
Organism: Rickettsiales bacterium; assembly: GCA_018659145.1. GTDB lineage: Bacteria > Pseudomonadota > Alphaproteobacteria > Rickettsiales > JABIRX01 > JADHOX01. The sequence continues at coordinate 9,884 of JABJNB010000010.1, read as the reverse complement.
AGTTTTAAGCAATACTCAGCCCTAAGTGGCCTGATATTATGCTCATCTTCTTCTAGATAAGCTTTTAATAGGCAGAGATATATTATTTTCTCATTTTGGTATTCTGTTGGTTTTGTTAAAATCGTTGGATCAGTATAAATTATTCTATTTATAATTCTTAAGCTTTTCTTTAATTCCTTGCTGTATTGAGATTTGAGTACAGCCCTGCCGCGAATTTGGCTAAGTAAACAACATTTGTGATAGAATGGGTCTGATAAAAAATCCTTAGCATAAAGTAATGCTTTTATATTAATATCCAAAATCTCGCTAAGATTTAAATCGGGATATTTGTTTATTACACTCAGTACTGATGTCATAGATAGTTGCTACTTATTATTCAATATGTACGAATGTAATTCTAACTAACATAGATACAACCTATATTTGTATTTTTAACGAGTATTTCACTATAATTAGAATTCACTTGGCTGTCAAAAGTAAGTTTACTAAATATTACCAGATAATCTATAAAAGATCGCTTACGAAACAAGATCCGTACCACAAAATTGATTAATGAGGTGTGGAGTCTTGCTTAAGGCTTTAATCTGTAACCAGTTTTAAAGATTCTTGCTACAGTAAACAGGCATATAGTTAAGAATAGGGTAATCATGATAAGGCTCGTACCTACACTAACATCGGATGATTCGTAAAAACTCCAACGAAAGCCGCTAATTAAATAAACTAGTGGGTTAGCAAGTGAGATGGTCTGCCAAATTTCGGGCAGCATCTTAATTGAGTAAAAGCTTCCGCCAAGGAATGATAGAGGCGTGATTACCAATAGGGGAATTATTTGTAATTTAGGAAAAGCCTCAGCCCAAATTCCAATAATAAAGCCTAATAAACTAAAGGTGATGCATGTGAGCATTAAAAATGAGATCATTGATATTGGATGTTTTATTTCTAAATCGACAAAGAAATTTGATGTTAGTAAAATAAGTAAACCAATGATCATTGATTTTGTTGCAGCAGCTCCAACATAGCCCATTACAATCTCAATATATGATATAGGTGCTGATAATATCTCATAAATAGTACCAGAGAATTTTGGCATATAAATTCCAAAAGATGCATTGGACACACTTTGATTTAGAACGGTGAGCATGATGAGGCCTGGAACAATAAATGCACCATAACTCACTCCATTAATATCAGGCATGCGTGATCCGATAGCTGAGCCAAAAACTACAAAATATAATATTGTGGATAAAACGGGTGCTAATAGGCTCTCACCTATGGTCCTGAGAGTACGCGACATCTCAAATTTATAAATAGCTCTAATTGCTCGGTAATTCATGATTTTTTAATTAATTGTACAAAAATATCTTCCAGTGAGCTCTCTCTAGTATGCAGATCTTGGTAGCTTATGTTGTTTGTTTTAAGTTGCTCAAGAAGGGCTGCAATATTATTATCTTGTTTATTCGCATTATAAGTAAAGCTCAGAGTCTTTCCTTCATTGGATAAGGTTAAGTCGTATTCAGACAATCCCTCTGGTAGGGCTGTAATAGCCTCTCTTAAATCGATATCTAATTGCTTCTGACCTAATTGTTTTAGGAGTTTCTTTTTTTCTTCAACCAAGATGATTTCACCATTATTTATGATACCAATACGATCGGCCATCTCTTCAGCCTCTTCTATGTAGTGGGTTGTTAGAATTATTGTTACTCCTGATTTCTGCAAATTGCTAACTATCTCCCACATGTTCTTACGTAGCTCCACGTCAACTCCGGCAGTTGGCTCATCAAGGAATAGGATTCTAGGTTCATGCGATAAAGCTTTAGCTATCATAACTCTACGCTTCATTCCGCCAGATAAAGTAATAATTTTGTTATTACGTTTTTCCCATAAAGATAAAGCTTTGAGAATCTCCTCGAGATATTGTGGATTCTTAGGCTTATTGAATAAGCTGCGGCTATAAGATACTGTATCCCAAACTGTTTCAAAAACATCCGTAGTTAATTCTTGAGGCACCAATCCTATTAAAGATCTGGAAGCTCTATAATCCTTGATAATATCGTGACCATCTACCTTCACAGACCCATGAGTTGGATTGACAATGCCACAAATTATACTGATCAAACTTGTTTTGCCGGCGCCATTAGGGCCAAGTAGGGCAAAAATCTCACCACGATTAATTTCAAGATTAGCATCTTTAAGTGCTTTGAAACCGCCTTTATAACTTTTGCTTAAATTTGAAATCGTAATTATCTTATCGCTATTCATTCTCAGTGACACACCCATTAGGGAGCTTTTATAAACTCAGATTAACTACTATTCAATTACTAATATATTCTCAAATATACTAAACCTCCTGAGCATTATTTAAAACTTGTAAGATTTGAAAATTACATAATTATGTGTCATCACTTAACTCCAAATATTAAATTTAATGCAGATTTCGCAAATGTTAAATAACTCTCATGCCCCAGGTAAGCATGTATTACTAGATTTTTGGGGTGCTAAGAAAATAACAGATTTAGATTTTGTTCAAAAGACCTTAATAGAAGTTGCTACTGAGTGCAAGGCAACTATTCTAGATACCAAAATGCATTCTTTCGGTGAAGGCGTGGGGATTACAGGTGTTATTATTTTAGCTGAGTCTCATATCAGTATTCATACTTGGCCTGAAATAGATTTTTGTGCTATTGATGTTTTTATGTGCGGGGAGTGTGATGCGGTTAATGCAATTGAACCTTTAAAGAGATTGTTTAATCCAGATAAAGTTATAGTGCAGCAATATAGAAGAGGGTAATCATACAGTTATGTCCAAATACACCTCCGAGTTAGGATTCCTTATATTCGCTGCTATTATTATATCAGCCATTCCTCTTGTGAATATTCCGTTTACATGGGTTGCTGTGTTTTTTCATGAAATAAGTCATGGGATATCAGCATTGTTAACTGGGGGATCTATTGAAAAAATAAAGCTTCACCTTGCTGGATCGGGCCTTTGTTATACTAGAGGGGGTATAAGGTTTGTTATCTTGCAAGCCGGGTATTTGGGAGCTGTGTTTTGGGGAGTCCTTATTTACATGATCGCAGGCAAGGTTAAGTCTAAGCATGCGAATATTATTATTTATGCTATTTTGGGTTTGATAGCCATATCACTAATTTTATGGAGTCGGGATGTTATCACTTGGATAATTTTACTGATTTTATTTGCTTTATTTGTTTGTGTTTTAAAATTTAAAACCTGGAAATCAGGTAAGATCTTCTTAAAATTTACAGGTATTTACATTTTGTTAGATGCTATAAAATCTCCACTATATTTAATTGATGGGCGGCATTATGGGGATGGGTCCAAACTTGCCGACATAACTCATATTCCAGAGTTTATTTGGATTGTTGTGTGGTTTGCTGCTGGAGTTATGAGCCTTGTCTATTTATGGAAGCGAAAATCACACTAAATTATTTATAAGTCGGATGTTCTGTAAATTGTATTAATAGTCTCTTGACATATTATGTCGTGGGTTGTAGCTTTGCCACGTAGAATATTAAAATGTGATTAATATTCGTATAATTTAATGAATTAATAATAAATAGTTTTTTATGGTAGATACAAATATTTTAGCCAAGTCCCTTGAAAAGCAAGGGGAAGATGCAAACTTTCCTTTTGTAGTGAATCCTATTCCGGGTGAAGTGGAAGTATTGCAAATTGTAATTGAGGATAGGGAGGAGTTGCCTATCTTTATTTCAACTTCTGATGAACAAATATTGTGCATCTCTTATCTTTTTGCAGAGGGTGAGCTAAAAAATGATGTATTAGACAAAGTTAATAATGAGATGTTACTAGCAAACACGGCTATGCCATTATCATCATTTGCTAAAATTAATGATCAATATGTTCTCTATGGAGCTATGTCGGTCAATTCTAGCGCAGAGGATGTAGTTCATGAAATTCAAACTCTAAGTGACAATACCATTGATGCTATTGAAACTATGCAAAACTATTTAAAATAATTAAAATTTAAGGTAATAAAATGTCGATACTAAATAAAATATTTACAGCAATCAAAGGTGGCGCAAGAGAGGCGGGTGAAGCTATCATTGATAAAAATAGCATTAGGATTTTTGAGCAAGAGATTAAAGACTCTGAAGATCAGTTGGAAAAAGCTAAGCGAGACTTGACCGGAATTCTGGCTAAAGAAATGCAGGCTGCAAGAAAGATTAAAAGCTTGAAAGAAGATGTAACTAAACATGAGCAATATGTAAGCCAAGCTTTGTCAAAGGGTAGTGAAGATTTGGCTTTAGAGATAGCGCAAAAAATTGCTGATATTCAAGTGGAATTAGCTATTGAAGAAAAGTCACAATCAAGTTTTGCCGGTCATGGTAAGCGTTTAAAGGATATGATTAAAAAAACTCATAAAGGTTTAGCCGATATGAAGAGACAATTAGTTATGGTTAAAACGACTGATAGCGTACAAAAAGCCACTATATCGATTACTAAGAGCTATGCATCAGGATCATCTAAACTTTTAACTGCTAAAGAATCTTTAGATAGGATTAAGCAAAAGCAGCTAGATTTAGAAGATCGTTTATCTGTGAGTGAGTCTATGGATGATGATTTTGATGGCAAAAGCCTGGACGAGAAAATGAAAGCTGCTGGTATTATTGAAGGTGATAATAAAGCCCAAGATATTTTAGCAAAATTAAAGGCCAAAAAGTAATATGAGTTTTTTTAAGAATCTCTTTGGTGCAAAAACTAAACCAATCCGCAATCTGTCTCATCCAAAAGATTTGCAGGTTGGGGATATAATAAAATTTAAATTTTTAAGCCAGGAAGATCTTTCAGGAAAAACTTTTGGGATCTCGCAAATAAATACATATGTTTACGATAATGAGTTTTATCCTGAATATGTTTTAAAAGACACTTCATCAAATATTATTTATTTAATGGTTGAAGAAGAAGATGGTGAAGGATATTTAGCTCTTAGTAAAAAAATTACGAAATCTAAAATTAGCGATATCTTACCCCAAGAGCAACTGGAGAAGATCTTGAAAAAGGGCATTGGTACTAAGGTTAAAGTGGGATCTAGGCCGGAAGGTTTAGAGGATTGGTTAGTGGATTCCTATACGGAAACGGATGATAATGTTAAGGGTTCTTACATTAAAGGTGATGCACGAGTAAGTGGGTCGAGTCATAATGCTCAAACTTTTAAGTCACATACCTTAGTTGATAAGTCGGATACCTATGCATTAGAGATCGAAGTCTACAGTTCTAATGAAATAGAATTAAGCGCAACTATTTATCATGACCTCTCAGAAATAGAAGAAATGTGGGTTGGAAATGACTAAGATATTTTTTTGGCTTGGCAGTTTATACGTAAAATCACCATTTCCAACCTACATAGATGTCTTGCTGACTATAGCTGTTTTAGGGTTGCTTATCTATAGTATATTTTTCTAAGACATTGGCAAAGGAATCTAACCAACAGGATAAAGTAGTTAAGGCCACTCAGATAGCTTTTGAGTTAGAGCAGAAAATTGCTGGTCACATTAGGCTCTTATCTGCAAAAGAGGGCTTAACGGCCTCAGATCAAATTCGTAAATTAATAGGTCTATCTTATTCATTCCCCAAGAGGCCACGTTTAACTATGTCACTTACATCAGATGATTATGAAATATTGGCAAAGCGATATAAGATACAGCCTAATGAAACGTTAGAAATAAAAAGACAAATAATAAAAGAGCTAATAGGTTGCTTTTGATAAAGGTTTTGTTAATTCTATTTTAACAGGTTGTGTCGTAATATCATTGGGAAATAGTTTTTTGTAACAATTATGTCTTTAGCGGTAAAGGCTTTCTAATTATATTGCGACACAACCTGTAAGACAAGCCCCTTATGCAATATTTTATTTAAGCACCTATGAATCCAGAACATATTTTATTTGATGATGCTTTAAAAGCATCGGCTTTTATTGCTACATATATAGCATTATTTTGCTTAGCTAAAATTTTTAAAGACATACTGACTTCATATAATATTAGTGATGAGTTGGTTAAAAAAGATAATGTTGCAGTCTCACTGACAATGAGTGGTTATTATTTAGCAACTTCATTCATATTTGTTGGAGCTTTAATTGGGCCAAGTATAAATTTTGTAACTGATTTGATTTCAGTTACTATTTTCTCATTGCTTGGTTTAGTGTTCTTAAATTTATCTAGGTGGGTTACTGATAAAATTATTTTAAGAAAATTTTGCAATGTTACTGAGCTAACTAAGAATAAGAATCTTGCTGTTGCATCGGTGCAGTTTGGAACCTATATTGCAACTGGTCTTATTGCAGCTGGAGCTATCTCGGGTCAGGGAGGGGGCTTGATCTCAGCTCTTATATTCTTTGTATTAGGTCAGGCTACTTTACTAATATTTAGTCTAATTTATGATTTGCTTACTCCATATTGCATTCATCAAGAATTAGCTAAAAAGAATCTTGCGGCAGGAGTAGCCTTTTCCGGTACTATGATAGCTCTGGGAATTATTATATTAAATGGTATTGCTGGAGATTTCTTGAGTTGGAAGCAGGATGTAATATCTTTCTTATCTGCGAGTGGTATTGCCTTTGTATTTTTGCCTATCATTAGAATTATTATGGATAGAATGGTAGTTCCTGGTAGTAATTTAAGTTCTGAAATATCAAAAGATAAGAATGTAGGAGCTGGTTTTCTAGAAGCGAGTATTGCGATTAGCTTTGCCTTGATACTAACACAAATTTTTTAAGGATTAGTTATGGCTAGAGCTTTATATCATACAAATAGTAAGACTGATCTAGGAATTTTGTCTAAGGTGTTTTTTGCATTCGGTATTATTAGCATACTCACATCATTCTTTTTTTCTGCTGGTACAAAGGAGGGTTATCAAGCAAAATTGAGTCCAAATGAGATATGGGGACCAATCCAGGTTAACAAGAAAAATGCTAGTTACAAAGTTAAAATACAGGCTAATTTAGGTCGGCAATCATGGTCATTTCTTGAAATCGAAGTTTTAGATTCAGAGAAAGAATATTTATATTCTTTTGGTAAAGAATTATGGCGAGAATCTGGTAGAGATAGTGAGGGAGCGTGGCAGGAGAATAATACTAGTTATAAGATGAATATAACTTTTGCAAAAACGGGTAATTATTACTTTAGACTCAAATCCGACAGCAATAGAGCAATGGGGCCGGTACATGTTCTTATAAGTCGAGTTCGAGGCAGTGGTATTCCGCATCTAATATTTGGAATCATTTGTATTATAGTGGGAGTTGTCTTTCATGAGAAAAAGCATAATTCGCTTGCTAGAGCATTAGAGGGAACTTATGAATAAAGCTATTATACTTTCTGCTTTAGCATTGATGTTAATTTATTTTGCGCTTTTTCCAAGGGCGGCAAGCGGCTATGGCTATATGGGTTATTATGGTTATCATCGTGGTCCTTCCTTTTTTTATTTTGGTGGAGCATCAACTTACTATGGTAGAAGCATTCGAGGGGGTAGTGTAAGCGGATCTAGAGTTCGAGGCGGTGGGCCAGGTAGCGGTAAGTAGCTTAGGCCATTCTCTATCTTAAAAGCAGTCCCAAAGATGGGATCTGATTTTAGTTAAGTTCGAAATTCTTATTTCCCTATAATTAAAAACATTCATTCTTTGGTTATGCAGAATTATTCTAAATCTAAAAAGCATTCGTTAACCCTAATATTTTCAGCTTTTATAGCCGGCCTTTGTTCAATTATTTATGAGCTATTAATTGCAACTACCACTTCTTACTTCTTGGGTGATAGTGTTAAATATTTTTCTCTGACTATAGGGATATATATGGCGGCAATGGGCTTGGGTTCGTTCGTCTCCAAATATATTACCCAGGACATAGTTAGGAGTTTTGTTATTATTGAGATATCACTAGGTGTGCTTGGAGGAATGAGTATTCCCTTCTTATATTTCTCTTATGCTTATACAGATTTATTTATTTGGTTTTATTTGTTTTTTACTATTTTAATAGGATTTCTAATTGGTTTAGAAATACCTTTCCTGACCAGGCTAATGGAGTCTTACCATAAGTTAAATATCAATATCGCCAATATCTTATCATTTGATTATTTGGGCGCGTTAATTGCGACAATCTCATTCCCATTTTTATTATTGCCGTTATTTGGCATATACCAGTCGTCATTGATTTTTGGTTTGATCAATATGTCCATAGGTTTTGTAGTGCTGTGGGCTTTTAAAGATCAAATTAGCGGCTGCAGACGCCTAACTATATCAGCTATATTATCCACGATTCTGTTATTATTAATGATTCTCTCTTCTAATGTTATGCTAAGTCATTGGGATAATCAATTATATGCAGATAGGATAATCTTTAGTGAGCAATCCAAATATCAAAAAATTATCTTAACCAAAGATAGGGATGATATAAGGTTGTTCTTAGATGGTAATTTGCAATTCTCATCATTAGATGAATATCGTTATCATGAATCACTTATCCATATACCAATTGCTTTACATAATAGGCCGATTAAAAATGTATTATTGCTTGGCGCTGGAGACGGCCTCGCGATTAGGGAATTGCTTAAATACCCAGAAATTGAAAATATTACGCTAATAGATTTGGATAAGACCATTATAGATCTAGCTAAGGAGAATAGGTATGTATCACAGCTGAACGAGCAAAGCTTGGACTCGCCAAAACTATCAATAGTTATTGCTGATGCTTTTACCTACCTTAAGGATAATAAACAAGTTTTTGACTTTATAATCTGCGACTTGCCAGACCCTAATAACACAGTATTATCAAGGCTTTATAGCAAGCAGTTCTACAAGTTGTTGAAGATGAGGCTTGGTTATAATGGTGTGTTGGTGACTCAGGCAACTAGCCCATATTTTGCTACTAAGGCTTTTTGGAGTATTAAGAAAACAATCAGCTCAGCCGGCTTTAGCTCTGTATTGCCATACCACACTGAAATACCATCATTTGGTGATTGGGGATTTATTCTTGCAAGTAACTCTGGTATAAAAGCTGTATCAGATATTAAAATTAATGTGCCAACCAAATTTCTTGATCAAAATAATTATCAGAAACTATTTGTCTTTGATAAAGACATTATAGCAGAGGAGAGTGAGCTAGAAATTAATATGTTAGATAAACCTGCCTTGCTACAATATTATTTAGATGGTTGGTCTAGATATAGTTATTAACGCTCATTTATAGGAGTCCATTCTTGAGCTTTAAACTCATCATCAATTTCAGTACCAACAATGTGGTTGGTGTAATTACTTAATGTTTTATAAGCTGTGGCAGTGATGATTTCAAAGACAGCTTTATTATCATAGCCTGCATTAAGGAATGCACTAAGTTGAGTTTGGGAGATCCTACCGCGTTGCTCTACAATACTTAATGTAAAATTTCTTAGGGTTTCCAACCTCTTATTATCTATAGGTTTGTCATCTCGAATGGCATTTACCACGCTCATATCTACTTCGGATGTCTCAGCAATCATACTATGTGCGGCTGTGCAGTAACGACATTCGTGGAAGCGGCTAATTGTTAAAAGCACCACTTGCTGCTCAGTCGGAGTCAAAGTCCCATTAGCAAGCAAGTCTCCGAGTTGCTTATAGGCTTTTGTTAATATATCAGATTCGGAGGTGTAACCAATAAAGTTGGGTACGAATCCATAATTATCCTGATATTGATTCACAATTTCACTTGAGGATGATGGTGCATTATCTTTGGTGTATTTTACAAAATTGTCCATTTTACGTAAGCGTCCGGTGAACCCGGTCTATTAAGTCAAATTTACTAATATACTCTTAAGTCTAAATTAAAAAAGAGTATAAGCATGAGTTCCGTATCAAGATCAAATAGTAAGATATCCCCAT
>JABJNB010000077.1 GCA_018659145.1 Rickettsiales bacterium | reverse complement strand
AGTTGCTAACCTCCAATTTCTGCTGCTGCTCATGTACAGATGTACATTGCGCTGCTCGAAATTGAATGTTAGCAAAAACAACTCACTACTTTTAAGTTTCTACTCCAAATTTAAAATTTGGGCATAAACTCAAAATTAGCGGCTGTTTCTGAACTTATAAAGTTTTACTTTATAGGTTCAGCGAGTTGCCAACCTCCAATTTCTGCTGCTGCTCATGTACAGATGTACATTGCGCTGCTCGAAATTGAATGTTAGCAAAAACAACTCACTACTTTTAAGTTTCTACTCCAAATTTAAAATTTGGGCATAAACTGCATATTTTTGGTGAATTTCTGCTAGTTTGATTCCTGCTGAATCAAATAGCAGCGGAGTGGTAAAGCTCCGGATTCTGTGCTGCTCACATACATATGTATGCTCCGCTGCTCGAATCCGAACCTTTACCAAAATTCACTCAAAACTATGAAGTTTCTACTCCAAATTTTGTGGGGCATAGATCAAAAAACTGTTTTTATAATTTTAGTAACTCCACTTATCAATTCATCTACGTCATCCTTTGTGGGATCCTGATCTTTTTTGTGACTACATAAGTTTCTTAAATCACCTAAGGTCTGGATATGTCGAGATTTGGGTAATTCAATTACGTTATCTTTCTTTAATGCTTCGTTATAGTCGTTAATTGTTGGAGTCTTTCTACTGATTTTAATTTGATGATTTTCGCATATTTGTGCAAGGTGATGCTCTAATACCACTCCTGCCATAGCCCCAGCTCCACGAGTAAACCCCTTCTTATTTAGATCTTTAGCGGCATCAATCTCAGAATCAAAAAGATCAGATTGTATTAAATTTCTTATATTGAAAAGAGAGCTATCAAATTTTCTCGTGCAAGATTTTAGCATCTCAACTTGTTGTATTAATAAAGGGAATACAGCTTCTTCACTGACTTCTTCTAAAGAGTTAGATTTACTACTAACAGTGAAACCTAGAAGATAATCATAAATTCTATAATTTTCATAATTTATATATTTCCTACTCTTATTTGCTTCATACAGTTGCCTAAAATTGTCAGCTCTATTAGGTAGCAATAACTCTATTATAAACAATGCCTCTGAATACCATGCTTGATAATGAGTTTCTAGGTGTATTTCGCAATCCACAAAGCGGTCATATTGTTCATCCCCAAGTTCTCTTTTCACTTGAGACGGTGATATTTCGCTCTCAATAGATAGGAGTAGGTGTTTTCCATCCTTTATAAGTTGATCTAAATCAGCTTTGTATTTTTCTAAATTATTCATAAATTTTTTATCTTACTTTTGGTACTATATTAATATCTATTTTTTCTCATTTGTACTAATCTCTGATCTACGCCTTCTAGGCTAATTTTGAAGAAATCAAATCGGCTGTATAAATCTGTTAGTAAGCTATGCACTATTTCAGTGAGATTGTCATTTTGTTCTGGTAGTTCATTTATATCTGAGGCTTTAAATTCTATAGATAAATCTACACTATCTTGTTTGCATATCTTTCTGTTATAAACTGTGTTGGGTATTGAAAATAACTCTCTGTTTCTCAATCCGTGATATTTTACCTTTAGTTTGATAGTTATATCATCTGAGTTTTTGGTGACTAAATTAGCTATATGTACTGCGTGAAGTATAATTTCTCCTGCGTTTATAATGGGTCTATCAATATTAAATGCGGTACCAGGATTATGCTCATCATCTTCTCTATAACCTCTATGGAGATGCATTAATAATTTAGAGGAGTCCATTGGTTTAGTTTGCCAAAAATCACTATGTCCTGCATCGTTAAAAACGTCAGAATTTTTATGCCAACATTCTATGGTATCATTGTCAATATAGGGCTTGATTTCATCTCTGGTGGGGAGCCAAAAAGGTGCCCATCCACTATGGTTTATTTTTTGAGATTCTTTGAGATATCCCATTAAATTACTTAATGATATTGCTTTCGATGCACCTGAATTATCCGTTATCTCATATGTATATGTATAATAACCATAAGGATGTCTGGCAGGGGAGTCTTTTGGTAAGTCTTGTATTAGTGCAAACCATTTAGCTTCGGCAGCTTCGGCAAATTTGCTTAGTGGGTCTGTTATTTCGTTTTGTTTAATCACTAAACCTACCACATTTAAGATATCTAAGGCTTTTGCTAAAGAAATAGTTGTTTCATATTTTTCAAATGAAAACATCGTTGGAACGCTTACGCCAGCAAGAGCTGCATGCTCTTTTTGGTTAAGGTTAAGGTCTTTGCGCCTTCTGATGGCTTCTGTAACTAGAGACTGCCAATTAAGAGATGTTATGTTGTGAATATTCTGTGACATGCTGAATCGAAAATTGTTTTATATCTGGTTTTAAAATCATCTGGCCTAGCTAGAGGATGAGGTTCTAGCAATTCTTGCAATTGTATTTTGGTGCTAGCATTTTCAATTTGTGATAATGCCAGCTCTATAGCTTGCTTTGTTAAGCCAATTGCTTGACCAAAGTCAGTGATAATTTTTCTGTCTATTACATCCCATTGTCGTTTTGCTCCAGCTATCTCAAGTGCTAGCTGAGAGCTGTAGCCTTTTTCTGGATATAATAGGGTGTTTAATATATCATATGCTGGTGCTAAGCGAAGCCCTGTATTTGTTTCAATTAAAGCAAAGTTTTTAAAATGGGCATCACAATTACCAACTAAGATACTAAAGACCAACTGCCTGAAAAAACGTTCTAAATCTATAACGGGAAAGCTAGAAAACTCTTTAATAGCTAAAGCTATTTCCTCATAACTACCCTGATATTTCCCACTATAGCTATTACCACAAGGCTTATTAAGGATTTGAGCAAATTCTTCCATACGTAATTTTTCTCCGGAACTAGTACGATCGAAGCGTTCAACAAGCAGGGATATCTCATCTATTCTTTGTAATGATCCGAGAGTAAATTTAGTTACTTGGTCTTGACCTAATATATTTGATGCAAGCCTTAAGCTTAGGCTTTCGTTCTGAACCAGCGTATGATTATCTTGGCTATTTAACTTAGCAATATGAGTTGTACTATCACTCACTGCCTCTGCTGGATAAAATTTACCAGCTTTCTTATAGGCAAGTAATTTGCGCTGTACGCCAGAAATTGTTCTCGGAGCCGTCGTCGCAGCCCTTGTCTCTACATCATAATTATTATTTTGTTGTATAGCTTCTGATTGCTTAGGTCTAATACCGACGGCTCCTATGCAATCTTTACCATATGCCAACAGCATTCCAAATGTATCTTTTGCTTGAATACTTCCTCCTCTAGCTTGGAGAGATCGTAACCACCCTTCTGGTGCTAAGTTTTCAAAAAATGGATGCACGGCTTTTTTCCATGTAAAGCTTTGTCCGTGTCTTGGCAGAGAACAGGCTATAGTGCCTAGGTAGCTATCATTATAAGTGAAACATGTATTCCCATTTGGAGATTCCTCTAAAACTCCAGCATAATCATTTTTATAATATACATATCCTGTCTTTGTCATATTATTGATTTATAGTTTGTTTTTACTGTTATTTTTAGGAGGTGAGTAAGTTTTAGTAAATTATATTTTGATTATATATAAAATAACAAGTTAAGCAAATTATATTTTGTTTATTTGAAAATTTAAGAAAAAGATAAGCTATAATTTGTTTATTTGGGTGCAAATGTATAGTTTGGGATAGAAAGCAAATTATAGTTTGTTAAAAAGCTATATTTGTGGAGTATAGAGGTTTGTCAATTATCAGAATTAATATCAAAAATTTCTTGGTAAGAATCTTCTAATTTGCTAATTTCATCTTCAGATAATTCCTTAAATTCAATTTCTCTAGCGCGTTTAGAGAGCTTGCCGTGGTTTTGCGCTAGGAATCTAATTAATAAATCAGCGATATGGTCTGGCATGTCAAAACGTTCGTTAATAACGTTTTTCATATTGTCATATCTTTCGAGAAATAACACTTCTTCAGGTAATATGTCTTCGATTGTTTGGTAGACACAATCATATAAAAATTCAGCTTGTTTTGTGACGTCAAAATAACGGTAAAGATCTATGGTCTCATTTAAAATTTCAACATTCCCATTATCAGTAGGACGCCATTCGATTAAGTTTAAACCTGGTTTGGCATGATGCTCTAAAATATTTTTATATTCTTTAATAGAATTTAATATTGCAGCTGAGACAGGAAATATAATGCCATCTGGTGCAAATTCACTTTCATTTAATACATGGTGAATCAAATAGCGATGTATACGTCCATTTCCATCCTCAAAAGGATGAATAAAAATAAATCCAAAAGCAATAATTGTGGCAGCAATGATAGGGTCCATCTCACTTTCGCATAATCGATTATAAGTTTCTATTAATCCATCAATTAATATATCTATATCCTGCCATCTTGCAGAGATATGATCTGGAATAGGAATGTTGGTCATGCGTTCATGCGTTCCTATAAAGCCACCTGCGGTACGAAACCCCATATTTACGAAGCGTGTATCTTCAATAACAATATGTTGTAGGCGTATTAACTCTTCTTTTGATAGAGGTGATTGCCCAGCTCGATAAATTGCTTTTCCCCATCGTTCAGCTCTATTCTTGCCCGCTCTCTCTCCTTCTATAGCAAAAGAAGCTCTAGAGTCTTTTAGTAGTAAAAATGCTGAAGCTCTGGTAATAACATCTGGATGAATAGCTTTGGTTTTTTTATGTGCTAAAGTTTTTAGGTCTTTGGCAATATATTCTTCAATTTTAGCTGTTTTCCTAACCAAAGGGCAGAAATTATATGTACCTGGTAGATTATTCCTCACTCTATGTCTTTTGGATAAGACGGGCAAACAAACGTAATATTCTTCGGGATTGAGTGCATCGACAAAGTTTCCTGATAAAGCGTCTGGTATATCTAAAGTTTTTCGAGTTAACCATTCATAAAAAAACCAGATACGACGACTATAATTACCAGTAGGTTCGTTTTGAACTATATGTATAATATCTTGAGCAGATATTTTTTTAAATATTGCATTTAAAACTGCTAAATCAATACCCTCATATTTTAATGCAAATATTAGATGTCCTGCTAGTGAGTCTTCTGGTGCATGACGTGGAGTATAGATATTCCAACAATCTTGAGAATATTGCTTATGTTTGGAGGCAATTATAGATAATATTTCAGGTAGTTTAATTTTTAACTCATATGCGTTAATTAAAGCTGAATATCCAACTAATGCCGCATTATCTTCGGGAAGGATACGGTCATGAAAAATAGTTACACTTTGTGAAAAATGGTTCATATGGCAGTAGTTTGTGAAAAACGATTACAAATAGTGGGCTTTTGTGAATTATAGTATTTGATGTCTGCTGTTAAATAGCA
Source organism: Rickettsiales bacterium (assembly GCA_018659145.1). Lineage (GTDB taxonomy): Bacteria > Pseudomonadota > Alphaproteobacteria > Rickettsiales > JABIRX01 > JADHOX01. The sequence continues at coordinate 10,751 of JABJNB010000077.1, read as the reverse complement.
AGAAGTTTATGAAAAATAGTTTTGGTTTGTGAAAAATGCTTATAAATCGAATTTTTTATGAAAAGCGATTTTATTAATAATTAGAAACATTGTAAATATTTGCTATTTTAATTTTCTCCAATGATATAGTTGCAAATACTACTCAATATAAATTAATTATTGGATTTAGTTTTTGCTGGGTGTCGTATTGGAAATATATTATAAATGAGAGGCAAAGAGCAATATTAACAAATTATTTTATAGAGCAGAAAGGTGACTATGCTTGCAGACGGAGCAGAAACTCCTGCAGAGGTACATAAGTCTGTAGCAGAGGATATTCTAAGGGAAGTTGTTCTATTGGAGCTCCGTGGCTAGATCTGGATTTTTATAACTGACTATCCTAGTGCTATATCACAAAACCTTTTGCCCAAGAATAATGTTGTTATAATAATACTTACCTTGTATTACAATGAATTACATATCGCTTTTTAGTGGTTGTGTAGATAGAGAAGACCAAAGAACGGCAAAGGATATTCTAAGGGAGGTTGTTCTATAATGTGATGTTCATAACTATACTACAATCTTCGGAGAAAAGTAATATTGATTAATCTTTAAAATATTTTGTAAGATGAGAGACCAAGAGAGAGGGTATCAAATATATTTGGCAGCAGAGGCAGAGAGTTTGCTTGCTAAATTTATAGAGGAGGAAGGCTTGTTTGCTCCATTTACGTTAGATAATTTTCCCATAGGATATCCAAATATCTCTGCTCAACTAGATGCAGTAGGGCTGATGGATACATTGCGCATCAGAGCAGTTCAAAGAGGTAGATTCGATCTTGTTCAGATTCTAATAGATCAACTTGGACTAGACCTAAGTCAGGCTATTGATGGAGTGAGTGCATCACAAGATTCCGATGGAGAATGGCTACTAGAATATAGAGAGCCAGGTACATCTGTAGCAAAAAAAATTCCAGTTACACAGGCGATATTGGAACAATTAAAAGCTTTTAAATTATGCTTAGAACCTCCTAGAGAGGTGGCTGTGCTTGCAGACGGAGGAGAAGCTTCTGCAGAGGCAGAGAATTTGCCTGCAGCAAAAGCAGAAGGTCTTGTAGATGGGGCTGGATTTGTAGACGAAGAGGAGCAGAGGAGGGCAGAAGGACATTCTAAAGAATGTTGTTCTATAATGTAAGGTTTTTAGTTATGCTCAAATCTTAAGAGAAAAGTAATATTAATTAATCTTTAAATTATTCAGCAACTTATTGAGCTTGTTTAGCCAAGGGGATTCGGGGCAAGCCCAAAATGAATAAAGCTGTAAACGATGAGTTTTCTCATAATCGCCTAAGCTTATTGTTTTTTTACCTAATACAATGGATTTCTAAAGCTCTAGGCCAATAAATTCCTAAAGTGATAAATCTCAGAAAATAATTAGGTACTGTTTGTTTAAATTCTACACTAGCGATTTTTTTCTTACGATCCTCACATTTTTCTTCAACATTTGTAGTAATTTTTGTTTGGCCAATTCCCCATAAAATAAAATGATCAGTTTGCGTGTAGTCTGGGGATTGAGACTTATAATATTTTTTATCCAGCACAAATCTTTGTGTGGAGCAAGATGATAAAAGTAAAATAATTGAGATTAAGAGTATTTTCATAATTGTAAAATCGTTATAAATTAATAGTTATCTATGCAAAACACCTTTCCTTCTCTAGGAGTGTAGATTCCATAAGTTATCATTGCCACGAATCCATTTAAAAATGTTTTTTTTGCTTGAAACGAGTATACTTTATCCAGGCTGCCGCAGACTCTCCGTGTATCAACATTAGCACTCTGAAAAGGACCATTTAGAAAAAAAGCTTCATCTTGTTTATATGCCGGTGATAATTCTGGATCTCCTGCTCTATCCAATATTACTTTCTGTGTTGTGCAAGAAGATAGTAGTAGCAAAAAAGAAAAGGTATAAATTTTTATCATTTTATCTGCCAATAAATTAGGTATTTAAATTTGTGCATGTTGAGTTTGAGTCCACAAGATCAAACATATATTTATTTGTTGTCAATAAATTGCTTAAACTTTCTTGAAGGTGGAATATGTATATTATACCAAATCCCATCTTTGTGAGTTGGTATGAGGATTTGCCCGAGAGGCAAATCATCCGCGTAGCGTAAGGCATGCGCGGCCTTAGAGCGCCCCATCTTAGAACCGCTTTTAAGATGGGAATTGGTATTAGACCTTATCAGATAAAATTAGAAACATTAATCATCCACGCAATCAAAATGATTTGAGGTAGGGTGATAAGTGGGAGAAAAAGAGCTATTTTCCAACTTTTGGTAGTGTCTTTTAGGACCATGATTTCGGTATAGTCTGTGGATACGCCCGACATTAGGAAGGCGAAGCTGTTGCCGGGGGCTTTTGCCCTGTTTAAAATATCAGCGGCGATGGGGGTGGAGCCTTCGGAGCATATTTCCAATATGGTTGCAACTACTACTGTGATGGTTAAGCCGAGTATAGTTGGGCCGAAAAATTCTTTGAATGATTCTACATCCAAAAAGGCACGCAATAGGCTTGCGAGCATTATGCCAAAAAGTAACCATCTGATAACCATCTTAGAATCTTTAGCGCCATCTAGGCACATATCTTTGAAGAATTGTTTGTTTAAATTTGCCTTTTTAAGTTGCGATTTTGCTTCTGGCCAAAATTTAAAATCCTTGGATATTTCGGTTTTATTAGGGTTTTGCGGTAATATATTTCTGCCAACTAGCTTATCAAATACCCACCCAGTTATTAAAGCGATTACCATGGATAAAATAATAAAAGTTACTGTCCATAAAGCACCAATTAAGCTAATTAGAATTATGGTTAAAGATAATGAATTCCATGGGCTAGCTAATAAAAAAGCCATTACTTGCCCAGTACTAGCTCCGCGTTCATAAAGTTTGGCCGCTACCATCAAAATGCCATGACTGCATAAATCCAGCAACACACCAGCACTTGTGGCCCTAAGTAATCCTGAAAAACTACCGCCCCTGCCTAGAATAGACATAATGAATTCACGTGGGATTTTGGTCAGGATACCAACAAATATCATTCCCATAATAACTCCGATCCAGACAGAATTGACCATATGATAAGTTGTATCACTCATGGTTACTAACCATTTATGGTTCGTCAAATTTGAGGGTATTAAAATGGATGATATATATAAAATGCCGACACCAGATAGTGATCCGTAGAATATAAAATCAAAGCGTGATTTTTGGTTGTTTTGAGAGGGACAGCAATTATTATGTGTGGGGTCAGTTTTTTTACTCATAACTATATTATGCAGCGATAGATTATCTTTCTGCAACTAATAATTTTGCCTTGAGCTTAGATCCCCAGCGATATTCCCCAACCCCACCAGATTCGGGTACTATCCTATGACATGGAATTATCAGTGCAATTTGGTTTTTAGCACAGGCGCTAGCTGTAGCTCTGACGGCTTTTGGCTTGCCGATGGCTTTAGCAAGAACGCTATAAGAATAAGTCTTGCCACTTGGTATGGTTTTTAGAAATTGCCAAACTTGTTTTTGAAAATTTGTGCCGGTTAAATCACATGGCAAATCTGGCAATAGCTGATTATTATCTAAATAATCAAGCAATGGTTTTGTATATTGCTCCAACTCTGTTTCAGCAAGTGTCTTTTACTAACGCATGCGCCAAATCCTATCAAGGATATGTGATCTATAATTATTTTATAATCTTGAATGATAAGGTAGAATATCTACGATATATCTGCATCGAACAGGGGGTAAAACAAATATGCAGAAAGTTTCATTATTTATAGATGTGCAGAATATCTATTACACAACCAAGCAGATTTATAATTGCAATTTTGATTATAATAAATTCTGGGCCCTAGCCACGAAAGGCCGGGAGGTGCACAAAGCCATAGCTTATGCAACTTATCGTGATGATGCTAAGCAAAAGCAATTTCAAAATATCCTAAGAGGAATTGGCTTTGAAGTGAAATTAAAACCTTTCATTGAAAGATCAGATGGCTCAGCTAAGGGCGATTGGGATGTTGGTATCACGATTGATATAATGGAGCATGCTCAGGCATCTGATATTGTGGTGTTAGCATCGGGAGATGGTGATTTTGATTTATTGATGCAGAAGGTGCGAGGGGATTATGCTGTAACAGCAGAAGCTTATGGAGTAGCAAAGCTAACCGCCAATTCTTTAATTAACTCAGTCTCAAAATTTATCCCGATAGAGGAGGGGTTGCTACTTAAGAGGCGTTAATAAAAACTCTGCAGTTTTTTACAAATCTGACCAATATACAAAATTGCGTAGGGGCGGGGTCCTCCCGCCCTTGCTAGACCGATCTCGGTGTTTCTGGGCGGGAGGACCCCCCCGCCCCTACGTTAATTATTTTTGTAGTACTTCCCTAACCACTCTTTGCAAAATTCCACCATTTTGATAATTTTTCAATTCAACATCAGTATCGATTTTGACTGTTAGCTCAACAGTCTGGTTTTTACCATCTGAGGATTGGATATTAGCGGTAATTTTTGATCCAACGCCAATATCATTTAACCCTGATATGGTTACTAACTCAGTTCCAGTGAGTTTTAAAGTAAGTCTTGTATCATTTTGAAATATCAATGGAAGCACTCCCATACCAATGAGGTTTGATCTATGAATTCGCTCAAAGCTCTCAGCAATTACAGCTTTAACTCCAAGTAAACGACTACCTTTAGCGGCCCAATCCCTAGAAGATCCTGTTCCATAATTTTGGCCAGCAAATATAACTAAATCTTGCTCTAAAGCTTGATAACCCATGGCTGCATCATAAATAGGCATTTCGCGTTCTTGCCCATTATGCCGGAAGATTGTCATTCCACCTTCGATGCCATTCATCATTTCATTCTTAATGCGAATATTAGCAAAAGTTCCGCGCATCATCACTTCGTGATTACCACGTCTGGAGCCGTAAGAATTAAAATCTTTTGCGCTAGTACCTTCCTCTTCTAAATAAATAGCCGCCGGAGAGCCTTTGGCAATTGCGCCAGCTGGTGAGATATGATCGGTGGTGATGTTATCACCAAATAAAGCAAGTATCCGAGCATCTTTAATATCACGATCTACTTTCTTATCTAAAGTATTAAAGAAAGGTGGGTTTTGAATATAGGTACTACTTTGGTCAAATTCATAAGTCTCACTTTGCGTGAAGCTAATTTTCTGCCAATCTTCATCTCCATCAAAGACGTTAGCATATTTGCTTTTAAACATCTGGGGATTAATTGATTTAGCCACATATTCTGCTATTTCACTATTTGAAGGCCAAAGATCCTTTAAATAAACATCATTCCCATCTTGGTCTTTGCCGAGTGGGGTGGTTGTAATATCGGATCTAGTATTACCCAAAATTGCGTAAGCTACAACCAGTGGAGGTGATGCTAAATAACTAGCTTTTACATGCGGATGAATGCGTCCTTCGAAATTTCTATTACCTGATAATACAGATGATACGATTAATTGATTATCTTTAATAGATTGCTCAATTTCACTATCAAGTGGGCCTGAGTTACCAATGCAAGTTGTGCAGCCATAACCCACAACATTAAAACCTAACTCATCTAAATATGGCATCAGACCTGCTTTTATTAGATATTCTGTTACAACCTGTGAACCGGGAGCTAAAGATGATTTGACGAAAGGTTTTATACTTAAGCCCTTTTCAATCGCTTTCTTAGCAATAAGTCCTGCTGCTATCATTACATTTGGATTTGAAGTGTTTGTACAAGAAGTAATAGCTGCAATTACAACATCTCCATTACTCATTTGATAATCTTTCGTGCCAACTTGATATTCCTGCTCTAAATTGACGTTAAATTTTGTGGCAAAGTCACTATTAACATTAGCTAGACTTACGCGCTCTTGTGGTAATTTGGGGCCGGCTAAACAAGGCTCCACTGCTGATATATCAAAATCTAAAATTTCATCATATGAGATTTGATCATTGTTATTACGCCAGAATTGCTGTTCTTTAAAGTAGCTTTCAGTTCGCGTTATTACATCTTCAGATCTGGCGGTTAATCTCATGTAATTTATAGTTTCACTATCCACTGGGAAATATGCTATAGTTGAACCAAACTCAGGCGACATATTTGCAATTGTTGCTCGATCAGCAAGAGGAAGATTGCTCACTGAGTCACCATAAAATTCAACAAATTTACCAACCACACCATGTTTACGTAATTTTTCACAAATTGTTAAAACAATATCTGTTGCAGTAACACCTTCTTTGGCTTCTCCACTTAATTTAAAACCAACAACTTTTGGCACAACCAAGGATACTTCTTGGCCAAGCATAGCAGCTTCAGCCTCAATCCCACCGACTCCGAAACCAAATACTCCAATACCATTAATCATAGTGGTATGAGAATCTGTTCCAACTAAACTATCTGGAAAGATAAATTCACCTAAAGCTGTCTCTTTAACATATGATACTTCTGCGAGATATTCTAAGTTCACCTGATGACAGATTCCTGTACCAGGAGGCACTGCTCTATAATTATCAAAAGCAGACCCACCCCATTTTAAAAACTTATAACGCTCATTATTACGCTCTAATTCCTTTTTAATGTTAGAGGATAAAGCAGAACTTGTTTTATAGAAATCAACTTGAACCGAATGATCAATCACCAAATCAACTTGGATGATAGGGTTTATATCTCTAGGATCGCCACCATTATCTTGAAGGGCCGAGCGCATGGAAGCTAAATCAACAATTGCAGGAACTCCGGTAAAATCTTGCATCAAGACTCGTGCTGGGAAATAAGCTACTTCAACATTTTCTACTTTAGCTAAATAATCTTTTATCCGACTTTCTGCTTCAGCTATATTATCTCGCAATAATTCAGATCTTAAATAATTTTCAAATAATATCCTGATTGAATAAGGTAATGTCGTGATATCGCTATTAATTGATTTCAAAAAATTCTTCAGAGAGAAGAATTTGTAATTTTTATTACCAATTGTTAAGTTTTGAATATGTGGATTTTGAGTCATTTTAATCTAAAATATAAGGTCGGATACGAAATTAATCATAAAATCATAATTAACAATCGATCTTATGGTTTTTTTATTATAGGTTTTATCGCGCTTGGTGATTAAATAATTTATGCTAACAATTGAGAAATTTTCTTTAGAAATCGATAACAAGATAGTTATCAAAGACCTATCCTGCAGCTTTTTCCAAAGCTCTGTTACTTTATTATCTGGATCGAATGAAGTCGTGCGAAACCTATTATTAAAAACTTTATCTGGATTGCATAAGCCTTATCAAGGGAATATTTTAGTTAAGCAAAATAATATTAAAGATAGTTTTGCGGCTTATCGAAATGATATTAATTACATAAGTAGAGCGGATGGATTGAAGCGGGACTTAACTGTAATGGATAATATAGAGCATTGGGCCGGTATTTATGAAACTGAGATGTTGATTAATACAGCTTTTCATTTCTTTGAATTAGAAGAGTTGGCCGATAGTAAAATCAAAGATTTAACCACAGAGCAAAGACAACATGTTTTATTAACTCGATTAATTCTAAAGCCAGCACCAATTTGGTATTTGGTCGAGCCTTTTACAGATTTGGACCCAAAGATGAAAAAGCAACTCTCTAATATGATTGAAGTTAGGGCAAGAGAGGGTGGTATTGTTTTAATTGCTAGTGTGGATACAGATATACCAGTTGTAAATAATCAGGTTAATCTTTCAGATTTTGAGTTATGATTCTAAAAATCCTACTTTTTGATATTAAAGATTTTCGTAACCATCTTACTAAAACAGCTCCAAGTTTTGGTATTTTTATACTGGTAATTACTATATTGTATTTTGCTCTTAATGACTTTATGACGCCGATCGTGATATCTGCAATTACCCTCTCAATGATTTATATTAATAGCATTGGCTTCATAAAAGGTGATCTCAATGATGGTATCATAGACCAATATCGCATTGCTAATATCAAGATTTACCAAATCATAATTGCTAAGTTACTATTCCTACTATTGATGAATTTACCTATGATTTTAATGTCAATATTGCTCGTATGGGCGGTTTTTTCCCGCTCATAAGCATCGAGCTCGGTCTGCCAAGGTCGGGAGGACCCCGCCCCTACGCAATTTTGATTTATTCCTTATCCAAAATATGAAGATATATAATCATATTTTCTAAAATTCTTTGAACATAATTACGAGTTTCAGGGAATGGAATTTTCTCTACCCAATCTATAATATCATAAATATCTTTATATTCTCTAATATCGCCATTGCGCTTAATCCATTTCTTAACATTTGAAGGACCGGCGTTATAGGAGGCGACAGCAAGGATGTATGAATCATCAAATTGACTCAATAGGTGTTTAATGTAGTAACTGCCAAGCTGGATATTATATTCCTGATTATTGCGCAATTTATTATAACTATATTTGATCTTTAAGCGCTTTGATACGTCTCTTGCTGTAGCTGGCATTAATTGCATAAAACCTATTGCTCCTTTGTTACTAATTGCCTTTTCATTAAAGCCGCTCTCTTGCTTGATTATTGCAAAAGCTAAAGATTTATTCTCAAAGTGAATATCCTCAATAATTGGATAATTTGCCGTGGTAATAACATTCTTGCGTGTTGCGTATCGTGAAACTTTGGTGATAAAAGCATAGTCATTAGTCTGTTTGAACGCGGCCAAATAGAGGAATAGGTCAGAATTTTTTGGGTTATTTTCAATTATATATTTAGCAAATCGATAAGCTGACCTCTCATTGCCAATGTATTGTAAGTACAAACAGAGTCTTAATGCCAGACTTGTATTTACACGGAACTGTAATTCAGAGACCTCATAAGGTTGAAGGTTGGGAAGGGATATGGTGAGGTCCTGGGTGTCTTCCATTAAGGCCATCTGGCCATAATATGTGGTGCTATAACCACTTGCTATCTTAAACCAATGACCCGCTTTTTTTGTGTCGTCTAAGGCTTTATAACTTCTTGCTAACCAGTAAGAAGCACGTGATAAGCTAATTGTATAACCTACATTATTATGCATATTTTGGAAATGAGTTACAGCATCCTTTGGCCTATCTGCAAATCGAAGCGCAACCCATCCAGCTAGCCATTCTATTTCAGCATATTGTGCAGTTCCAGGTTCAAGCTTGTGATCCTGTAATATTTTGTAAGCTGTTTTATAATTGCCTTTTTCAATATTATAACGTGCGTTACGTATTTTAATACCATACCATCGCTCTGGTTCTATTAGTGTGTCTGGTAATGATAAAATATGTTTACTGACTTTGCTGTCCTGATTTTTATAATGGTAATATTTTGCCATGTAAAAAATCAAAGTTTCATCATTTTTATATTGCGGAGGCAAGCTACTTAATAATGAGATGGAGGCTTTCGACCTTTCCTTGAATGAAGATACTATCTTTAGATATTTTTTATAATCTTGATCCCGGATATAAGATCCTAAGAAACTTGCTGTTTTAATATCTCCTGAGCGTAGATATTGATTAGCTTTTTTGATGATGTCTTGCTCAGTGATCTGGTTTTTATAATACTGCAAGAAGGCTTTTAGATCGGTGAAATCATGCTTTCCATTAAGCCAACTATTGATAATTAATTCAGATTGCTTGGCCTCAGTTAGCGATTTGTCATTTCTATTTAACTCTAAATATTTTTGGAGCAGATCTAGTTCATAAGCATTATTGCCAATCACAAAATCAGATAATTCAGTGACATTTGCATCTTGATCCCGCGCGGCGTTCATGAATCTTTCCTGCAATTTGCTAGGGAGAGGAATGTTCTTCACATTTTTTTGATAATTTAGTAGGCTAGCAAGTGAGAAATAATCTTCTTTTTGTATGATTAACCACTGAGTTAGTAATTTGATGGCCTCATCTTCGCAATGGTCTGATGCAATTAGGGCATCAGTGTATTTGCCGCGCATTAATAGAGAGTCAACTTTTTTAAGGCAAGCTAAATCATTGGGGTCTAGGATGTCAGAATAATTTGCCCAAACATTGATTGAGCAGCTAAACAGAGCGATGAATATATATAGTAATATTTTTTTACCCAATGCGGACCCTAGTTTAAATGTTTTGAGTGAAACTCGTTTATATTAAATTCTATCTTTTATCCATTAAAAAGTTTATTAATATCATGAATCCGTTTTGTCTCAAATGGATAACAAATACTCGTGCTGTATAATTATCCCAAAATCTTATATGGTCCTATTGGCAAAATATGATATCTTTTACAGATTGACTCGATAGTAATAACATTGGATAACAGAGAAATTATTTGGAGATAGTGTTAATTTAAGAGAGAGTAGTGATATGAGAGGTCTAGGTTCAATAAATTCAATAGGCATATCAGAAGCGCAGAAAGGCGACAGGAATGTTGTTCTGGCTGCAGTTGCAAAAATGGGTTTGCGCTATCGTGTATGCATCAGTAGCACTTGAAGGCGACAGGGATGTTGTTCTGGCTGCTGTTGCACAAAATGGGCTTGTGCTAACGTGGGTATCGGCAGAGCTTAAGGCTGACAGGGGTGTTGTTATGGCTGCAGTTGCACAAAATGGGTTTGCGCTAATTCATGCATCAGCGGAGCTTGAGGGCGACAGGAATATTGTTCTGGCTGCAGTTGCACAAAATGGGCTTGCGCTAATTCATGCATCAGCGGAGCTTAAGGGCGACAGGAATATTGTTCTGGCTGCTGTTAAACAAAATGGGT
>JABJNB010000076.1 GCA_018659145.1 Rickettsiales bacterium | reverse complement strand
TTGTGCACAAGACGCATGATTATGCGTCTCTACATGGTGGATACAAATATATAATTATCGTTGGGATGCTCTGGAGATTGGACTTTTTCGATTTATATTCATTATTTGTTTTGGGTTTGTGCACAAGACGCATGATTATGCGTCTCTACATGGTGGATACAAATATATAATTATCGTCGAAATGCTCTGGAGAATTGACTATAATGACTGCTTAGTTAGGTAACTAACTTAGATTTTTACTAATTAATATTTATCAGTCATGGATAATCATCAGAATAGGATAACAAAGATTGCAGAATTTATCATTAGTATCAGGTGGTATGTGGTGGTATCAGCAATTTTGCTTGTTGGGGTAATGGGTAATGGTACTAAAAACCTTGGATTTGATACAAATTATCGTGTTTTTTTTGGAGCAGATAACCCTCAGTTACAGGCTTTTGATGAGTTGCAAAGAGTTTATACAAAAACTGATAATATTACTTTTGTTTTAAAGGCAAAAGAGGGTGATATCTTTGATCGCAGGATCTTGGCAGCAATTAAAGAATTAACAGAAGAGTCTTGGCAGTTACCTTATTCCACCAGAGTAGATTCGCTGTCTAATTATCAATATAGTTATGCTGTTGAGGATGATTTAACGGTTATTGATTTAATAGAAGGGAAGGCAAAGGATTTGTCTGATAGAGAGATCAATAAAATTAAAGAAGTAGTTTTTAGCGAGCCATTACTGGTTGATAATTTAGTGTCCAAAACAGGTCAGGCAACAGGTGTTAATGTTACCTTTACTTTTCCTGAGAAGGATATGTTTGAAGTCTCAACGGCTAATAGTAAAGCGATAGAGTTATTAGATAAAGTGCAACGTAAATACCCAGAGGTAGAAATACGAAGTTCTGGTATGGTATCACTCAATAATGCATTTGCTGAGGCATCGCAAAAAGATATGTCGACTCTGATACCTCTGATGTATTTGGTTTTGTTAATTACTATGGCGATTTTCCTAAAGAGTATCTTAGCAATGTTTGCAACTCTTTTAGTTATTGCTTTCTCGGCTATAGGAGCATTAGGAATAGCTGGTTATTTGGGTATTAATCTTACCCCGCCTTCGGTTACGGCTCCAACTATTATTTTAACTCTAGCTATCGCCGATAGTATTCATATTATTGTTTCGATGTTTAAGGCTATGCAGAATGGTTTAGCGAAACGAGAGGCTATTATTGAGAGTCTTAGAATTAATGTAGGGCCAGTATTTCTGACTAGTTTGACTACTGTCATTGGTTTTTTAACACTTAATTTTTCTGATGCACCGCCATTTCGTGATTTAGGTAACATTACTGCTATTGGTGTTACTCTGGCATTTTTATTTTCTGTAATTTTCTTACCAAGTATATTAGCTATTTTGCCAATGCGTGCTAGAGCCTCAGATAGAGCATCAGGCGAAGCAGATGTGATGGAAAAATTTGCTGATTTTGTGATAGCCAAACGTAAACAGCTAGCTGTGATTATGAGCGCGGTTGTTATTATACTTGCTCTAATGATTCCTAGATTGGAAGTAGATGATCAATGGCTGCAATATTTTGATCATTCAATATCATTTAGAGGTGATAGTGAATTTATGATGGATAATCTAACTGGTATTTACAGAATTGAATATTCTGTAGGTGGAGCTGGAGCTGGTGGTATTACTGATCCGGACTATCTAGCCAAATTAGAAGAGTTTAATAGTTGGTTGAGTGATCAAGCGGAAGTAACTCATGTTTATAGTATCATTGATATTATGAAGCGTCTTAATAAGAATATGCATGGTGATAATCCGAATTGGGATAGGATCCCTCAGAATAATGAATTAGCCGCGCAATATTTATTATTATATGAATTCTCGTTACCATATGGTTTAGATTTAACCGATAGAATTAATATCGATAAATCAGCAACGCGTGTTACTGTAACACTTGGTGGAGATATATCGACTACTGCAATACGAGCTTTTAAAGATAAAAGTGAGAATTGGTTAAAATTACATAGCCCAGAATATATGTGGGCAGAAGCAACAAGTCCGCCGATTATGTTTGCTTACATTGCAGAGCGTAATATTAATTCGATGTTTAAAGGGAATATGATAGCGTTATTTTTAATATCGCTGGTTATCATGATTGCGCTTAAAAATGTTAAAATTGGCTTTATTAGTTTAATTCCGAATCTAGTACCACCTATTATGGGCTTTGGATTATGGGCTTTATTGGTTGGTCAGGTGAATATGGCTGTGGCATTTGTAACCGCTATCTGTCTTGGTATTATTGTCGATGATACGGTGCATTTCTTAAGTAAGTATAATCGTGCTCGAAAAGAGCAAGGGATGAATCCAGAGGAAGCTGTGAAATATGTTTTTACTACAGTTGGATCGGCTCTTATAATCACTAGTGTGATATTAATATTGGGTTTTGGAGTATTGATATTATCAGCCTTTAAAATGAATAGCTTGATGGGTATGTTAACATCATTAATTATAGCAATGGCACTAATTGCTGATTTGCTGTTATTGCCGCCAATATTGATATTTTTAGATAAATTAAAAAAAGGTAAATAAGCATGAAATATAATACCAATACCCATCTTAAAGGCGGTTCTAAGATGGGGCGCTATAAGGCCGCGCATGCCTTACGCTCCGCGGAGGATTTGCCTTTCGGGCAAATCCTCATACCAACTCACAAAGATGGGAGTTGGTATAATAAATTACTTTTAATGGTCGCAGTATTTGGCGCATTTAACGCTAATGCAAAAACAGCATCTGAGATTCTGGCAATGGATCTCACCCCTGAGAAAAAAGGTGAAGCAATATTTGTTGAATTAGATAAGCGAGATTTTGGCTTTGGTGATATGGAAGTAACTCTTGATATGGTACTTGAAAATGCACATGGTCAAAGAATTAGTAAAACTCAAAGAAATAAAATTTTAGAAATAGAGGATCCAACTTTGGGTGATAAAAGTTTGATTATTTTTGATGAGCCAAGAGATGTTAAGGGTACGGCATTTTTAACTTATTCAAAGATCTTGGAGCCGGATGATCAGTGGTTATATTTGCCAGCTTTAAAGCGAGTGAAGAGGATATCATCTAAAAATAAATCGGGGCCTTTTGTCGGTAGTGAATTTGCATATGAGGATATATCATCTCAGGAAGTTGAAAAATATTCTTATAAATATATTGAGAATCGTCCATGTGGCGATATGGAATGCTTTGTTGTGGAGCGTTTTCCGCTTTATGCATATTCTGGATACACCAAACAAATTTGTTTGGTTGATGCAATTGAGTTTAGAATAATATCAATTGATTTCTATGATCGAAAGTCTGCATTACTCAAGACTTTAAAATTTGAAGATTATAAACAATATTTAAATCAATATTGGCGCGCTGATAAATATTTGATGGTTAATCACCAAAATGGCAAAAAAACCGATATTATCTGGAAAGATTATAAATTCCGGGTTGGTTTAAAAGATAGTGATTTTACAACCGCGAAATTAAAGAATATTAGGTAATGATTCAATATTATACCAATACCCATCTTAAAAGCGGTTCTAAGATGGGGCGCTCTAACAGGCTGTGTCGCAATATAATTACAAAGCCTTCCCCGATAAAGAGATGTATTATTATAAAATATTCTTTTCGAATAGCTTTAGCTATTAGTGCTAAAGCATTCCATAAAATCCAAACTCTTTATCAAAAAACTCTTTCGCAATTATATTGCAACACAGCCTGTAAGGCCGCGCATGCCTTACGCTACGCGGAGGATTTGCCTCTCGGGCAAATCCTCATACCAACTCACAACGATGGGATTTGGTATTACGTCTCCCTTCCGGAGTCTGACTTTGTCAGACTCCGACTTCCACTCAAGGGGGAAGTAAAAAACAAAGATATTGCTTCCCCCTTGAGGGGAAGTCGGAGAAAGCTTTGCTTGATCCGGAAGGGGGTAAAGCAAATGCTTGCAGCCTTATTCCTCCTCTCCCTCAATTCCTACGCTGAATTAACCGGTTATGCCGCGATCGATAATCGCTTCTTTTTTGATCATCCGCAATTTGATGGTCAGGAATCTAATAATGGCCCATCATTTGTTATTGAGCCAGAATATTATCATGTAAGCGAGGCTGGTAATGATGTTCTCACATTTAAAGCATTTGCCAGATATGATCAATATGATTCACATCGAAGCCATATTGATATTCGCGGGTTAGATTGGGTTCATAGTGGGGATTCTTATGAAATGAAAATAGGAATAAGTAAAGTGTATTGGGGGGTTACGGAGTCTAATCACTTGGTCGATGTTATTAACCAAATAGATAGTTTGGAAGATAGTGATGGTGAGGATAAATTTGGTCAGTCAATGGTGCAATATGCCAGGTTTTCTGACTTTGGTACTTTGCGTTTTTTCTATTTACCATTTTTCAGAGAGCAAGAGTTTGCAAGTGAGGAGGGAAGGCTTAGAAGTGGCGTATTGGTAAGTAATGATTTAGCAATTTATGATAATCCAGAGGGTGAGAATTATCCAAGCTTTGCTGTTAGGTACCAACATAGTATTGGTTATTGGGACATCGGTCTAGCGCATTTTTCTGGTATTAGTCGTGAGGCAAGGTTTAAGAGCTCTGCAGATAGTAATGGCAATAATATTTTTGTCCCAATCTATGATATAATCGAGCAATCATCCATTGACTTACAATTAACTATGGAAGGTTGGTTATGGAAATTAGAAGCAATAGAGCGATCAGGTCAGGGCGATAGATTCGCGGCTACAACTTTTGGCACAGAATATACATTTTATGGATTTAACGAAGCCGGTTATGATTTGGGTGTTCTGCTTGAATATACCTCAGATGGCAGAGGCATAACAGCTCCAACAGTATTAGCTGATAATGATATATTTATGGGCGCGAGGTTAACATTTAACGATATTAGTGATTCTGCAGCACTGGTTGGAATATTTTTTGATTATGAAACCGAGGCCAAGCTTATTTCTCTTGAGGCCTCCACTAGGTATGGCAATAATTGGAAAATCGAATTAGATTTGCGTTTCTACGAAGATTCTCGGCCAAATACATTTGAGGCTAATATAAAAGATGATAGTCATATCCAACTTAGATTGGCACGGTATTTTTGATAAATAGGTTTGATAATAATATTTGTATGATTTATACTATTGACATTATAAATCATACAAATATTATTATGAGTCGAATAGGGACTACAACCATATCATGCACCATTCCTAAAGATTTAGGTGAGCAGCTAAACCTAGTTGCCGAGATAGAAGAGAGAAATAAAAGCTATTATGTAAAGAAAGCTTTAGAAGGTTTTTTAAAGGAAAGGCTGGAAGATGCTATGCTTTCAAGAATGGGTGAAGATGCGTATAAAGAATTTGTTACGAGTGGGGAGGATCCAGTATCGTATGAATCTATTAGGAAGGAACTTTTAGATAAGTGAAGAATAAAGTTGTTTATCAAGTTTTATTCGCCAAAAAAGCCGTTAAAGAATTCAAAAAATTACCTTATGATATAAGAGTTAGGATTGATAAATCTATAAATGAAAAACTTTATCATATGCCAGGTCAATATTTGGTCCCATTAAGTGGGGTTCTAAGTGGTTTATATAAGTTCAGAGTGGGTGATTATCGGCTGATCTGTAAAAGAGAAAATGAAAAGCTTATTATACTGGTCTTAACAGTTAGGCATAGGCGAGAAGTATATGAGTAGCTATTTGTTATATTGTCTAAAGAAATCTCTCAAGCAACCCTTTCTGCTTGCGGCTTGGGTTTATTTGAATATCATGCGGGCTGACTAACAATAGCTTATCAAAATATGACAAATCAAGTTGTTACATTCGGTTGTAGATTAAATATATCAGAGTCGGAGATTATTAAGAATGAGCTGGAGAGTTCAGGGGTGGATGATTATATCGTCTTTAATTCATGTGCGGTCACTGCCGAAGCTGAAAGGAAACTTCGGCAGTCAATTCGTAAAAATTATAATTTATATCCAGATAAAAAGATTGTTGTGACAGGTTGCGCTGCGCAGATTGATCCAAGAAAATATCAAGCAATGCCTGAAGTTGATTATGTATTGGGTAATGTTGAGAAGTTAGACAAAGCAAGTTACCAGCATTTAAGAGAAGGCAATAATGTTATAGTCTCCGATATTATGCGTCTAGAAGAGTCGGCTTTGCATATGATTAAAGATTTCGAAGGTAAAGCTCGGGCCTTTGTTGAAATTCAAAATGGTTGTGATCATAGATGCACTTTTTGCATAATTCCTTATGGACGTGGCAATAATAGAAGTCATACGGTAGCTGAGATTGTTAAAGCTTGTAATATTCTGGTCGATCAGGGTTATTGTGAAATTGTTTTTACAGGAGTGGACATTACAGATTATGGGGCCAGCCTGCCTGGTAAGCCAAAACTTGGTCAGTTAGTGAGAAGGGTGTTAAGTTTATGCCCAGGGTTACTTCGCCTTAGATTATCATCTGTGGATGTAGCAGAGATCGATGAGGAGTTAATGGAGTTAATTGAAACTGAGCCAAGATTAATGCCGCATATGCATTTGTCGCTGCAATCTGGTGATGATCTAATCTTAAAGCGTATGAAAAGGCGTCATAATAGAAAGCAAGTTTATGACTTCTGTAAGGATGTTAGGCGGCGTCGGCCAGATTGTTCGTTCGGCGCGGATATTATAACTGGTTTTCCAACTGAGACGGATAGTATGTTCCAAAATAGTTTTGATTTGGTGAAGGAGTTGAGTTTTACTCATCTACATGTTTTTCCATATTCGGAGCGCGACGGAACACCAGCAGCTAAAATTCCAGAAAATAAACAAGTTGAAAAATCAAAGCGAAAAGATAGAGCTAATACTCTGCGTATTTTGGGCCAGAGAAATATGACAAGATATAATAAATCTATGGTTGGAAAAACCCTGGAATGCTTAATTGAGTCAGAAAAAACAATATGTTCCAAGGAGTTTTTAAAAATAAGCTATAAGAATGAATTTAAGCAAGGTGCTTTAATAAATGTTCTTGTTAAGGGCTATGATGAGCTGAGTGATCATTTTGACTTAGAGTTATGTTAAAGAGTATATTTAGCTTGTTTAGCAAGAAGCCTAAAATTAGAAAATATACTGGTCTTAGTAAAACTAAGAAGCAATTCAGAGAATATTTTAGTGTCTTTGCCAGTAAGGATAAGTTATCAAAGGATGATATATCTAGTATAGAATCTGTTATGATTTCGAGCGATATAGGGGTTAGTTTTACGAATAAGTTCACACAAGCTCTTAAAGAGAAAGAAATCTCAGGGAGGGATTTAAATAATCAGCTTAGATCAGAGCTAACAGCTTACCTAAGTGAGTTTGAAGGTAGGATAAGTTTAGATAAAAAACCTTATATCATTTTATTTTCAGGAGTTAATGGGGCTGGTAAAACAACCTCCATCGGTAAGCTTGCGCATTATTTTAAGCAGCAAAATAAACAGGTGCTTCTAGCAGCATGTGATACATATAGAGCAGCGGCGGTTAAGCAATTGGAAGTTTGGGCCGAGCGCGCTGGGGCTGAAATTGTATCTCCGGAAAAAGAAGGCACTGATCCAGCTGCAATTGCGCATAAGGCTGTGAGTAAAGCTTTGGCAGAGAATTATGATATTGTGCTTATTGATACGGCGGGAAGGCTACAAAATTATAAGAATCTCATGGAGCAATTATCTAAGATATCACGTGTTATTAAAAAGCTCGATGATGCAGCCCCGCATTTATCTTTACTTACTATTGATGGTACAACGGGCCAGAATGCAGTCAAGCAATATCAGGGCTTTAGCGAGAGCTTGTCAATTGATGGATTAGTTGTGACGAAGTTGGATGGTACAGCAAAAGGCGGTATTTTAGTAGCTTTGGCAGATCTATTTAAAGCAAGTATTTATTTCTTGGGGCAGGGTGAAGCGATCACCGATTTAAAAGAGTTTTCAGCCCAAGAATTTGCCGAAGAAATTTTCTCGGATTAATTAAGAATATGTAGAGACGCAAAATCTTGCGTCTCTGAGGTGCTAGATACAAATACATAATGCTCTGGAGATAGGAGTATTTCGATTTATATTCTTATTTGTTTTAAGTTTGTTCACAAGACGCATGATTATGCGTCTCTACATGGTGGATACAAATATATAATTATCGTTGGTATGCTCTGGAGATTTGAGTGTTTCGATTTATATTCATTATTTGTTTTAACTTTGTTCACAAGACGCATGATTATGCGTCTCTACATGGTGGATACAAATATATAATTATCGTCGGTATGCTCTGGAGATTGGAGTTTTTCGATTTATTCATTATTTGTTTTGGGTTTGTGTACAAGACGCATGATTATGCGTCTCTACATTAAATGAAGCCATGTGTTGGCTGTGTTTTAATATATAAGATTTTTCTTTCGTCGTGGACTGACACTTTCAGATACTAAATAACATTGCGCTTTTTAATTCAGGCTATATTGAGAATACAGGATAATTTTGACTTAATGGTAGTTTTGCGATGTATAATTTCGAAGAAAAGAAAAAGATTCCTTTGGAGGTAAGGGAGGGTAATCTCAATAAAGTCGCTTTTTCAGATAGTGTATATATCAATCAAAAATGTAGTGAGATGGAAGCAGAGGGGCGCAATATCTTTAAATTTGGTTTTGGACAATCACCATTTTATCCGCCGCAAAATGTAAGAGATGCATTAAATGCCAATGGTAATTTTACCTCCTATACTCATCCTCAAGGTGTAATAAGTCTCAGAGAAAAAATTGCCGATTTCCATAGTACACAAAAAACTAATATCACCGCCGATAATGTTTTTGTGGGACCTGGTTCTAAAATGATGATTTTTGCTATTATGGCCATTTTTAAGCAGGCAACAATCTTTATACCAGCTCCATCTTGGGTATCATATGAGCCGCAGGCCCGGATATTAAATCAACACGTTAAAAGAATTAAAACTGATCGATCAAATCGTTATTTACTTAATAATGAATTACTTGAAAAAGCTTTTTCTCAAACACCTGTGAATGATAATAGGCAGAAGATTCTGATTCTAACTTACCCAGGAAACCCAAACGGTATATCGTATAGTAGCGATAATCTTCGCGCTCTGGCTAGAATTTGTCAAAGGCATAATGTTTTAATTATAGCTGACGAGATATCATCTTTGCTTACTTATACTGGCCGTCATGAATCGATAATTGATTATTATCCAGAAGGTACAATAGTAACAACTGGTCTCTCAAAATGGTGCGCTGTGGGTGGATGGAGATTGGGATGTTGTTATTATAGTCGTGATTTGGGAGATAGTTTAAAATCAACGCTTCTGGGTATTTGCTTGGAGACATATTCTTGTGTTGCTTCTCCTATCCAAAATGCTGCGATAGTTGCTTATGAGAATTTAAAACTAGATAAAGGTTATTTATATAAACAGCGTAGGATATTGCAATATTTATCAGAATATTCATATGGAAGATTTAACGATCATAATATTGTAACTGATAAGGGAGAGGGAGGTTTTTGTTTAATGTTGGATTTTTCAAAATATAAAGAAAAGTTAAAAAAACATGATCTCACCAGTGATAGTAAATTATGTTTAGATCTCTTAGAATCAAAAAATGTGATGTTACTACCAGCTTCATCATTTGGTATGAGAGATCATGATTATCTAGCCAGATATGCCTTTGTTGATTTCGATGGAGCAGGGGCGTTGGGTGAGTTTACAGGAGAATTTACGGAAGAATATTGTAATAAATATTTCGCTAAGATTTATGAAGGCGTTAGCCGGATTTGCGAATATGTTAGGAATTTGTAAATAGGTGGCAAGCTACATTGTTATTAAACAGAATCTTTACTTTGTTTTCTAATTTTCAAATTTAACTGTCTTAAATTTGAAATAACAATCCCCGAAAAAACAAGAATAAATCCAGCGATATGATATGCTTTAATAGGCTCGTTTAGTAGAGCTATTGCTAATATTCCACTGAAGATAGGGATGGAGTAATAAATGAGGGTGGTTTTAATTGGGCCGATTACATCTATTGAATAGTTCCACATGAACCAAGCAATTATAGAGGCAAAGATGCTAACATATAAATATGCTAACCATGCTTCTAAGGTAAGTGGAATAGGGGCGATATAATTTGTTCCCCAGATATAAAAAGGCAAAATCCAAAAGGATCCCACAATCATCATACTAGTTAAAAGTGTCCTACTTGATAAATTTTTAGGTTTAAAATTCATGGCAACATTCCAACATCCCCATATAAATGCACTAAGTAGCAGCAAAAGGTCACCAGGGTTCCATTCTTGTGAAAATATATCCGCGATATTACCATGAGTTACAACAAGAATAGAGCCCGTAAATGCAGATATAGCGCCAAGGATTTTGTTCTTGCTGAGACCTTCTGTTTGTAAAATAGCGACAATTATTAGGGCTATAATGGGGGCTAAAGATGATATAAGAGAAAGATGATGGACTGTGGTATGATGAGCAGCAATATATATAAGTGTATTAAAGCTACCCACACTAAAGGCTCCCATGGCGAATAAATATTTCCAATTTTGTTTTATGATTAGCCATTCTCCAATTAGCTTTTTATAACTAAGGGGGATCATAATTAATGCTGCTATAGTCCAGCGCCAATAAGCAAGAGTTATTGGTGGTACTAATTCGTGAATGGATCTGGCAATAATAAAATTACCAGACCAAAGCAAGCATGCAATCAATGCGAATATAATAGCGGTGATCTCAGTTTTTTTCATGAAGACTTTTTAGTAGAATAGAAGTTAATATAGCATAGTTATGTTAACTACAAATATTATCTTTTTGCAGCTTGTGGGTCTGTCTCAAATGGCTTGCTTGCTTGCTAAGTAAGTTTTTATTGTTATAAATAACCTGATTAAATATAGTGCATCCGTAGCTCAGCTGGATAGAGCGCCAGATTTCGGCTCTGGAGGCCGGGGGTTCGACTCCCTCCGGGTGCACCATACTTAGCCCTTTGGGCTACAACTTCACAAGCCAGGTGGAGAACAAATTGGAAGAAGCCTGCCTGGCATAGCTTCTTAGCGAAGACGGACTTTTCTATTGATTATTATCCCTTTGGTCTACTAGGCTACATATCGTGTCTTTATTAGATTATCAAAATCATCATCTTTTTGCACCAGTTACTTGGCTCTATCTCGTGAAACCAAAAATCTATAATTTCTTGATACATACTTCCTTATTCGCTTTCTCGCGTTGAGTAATATATAAAATGCTAATAATAAATATTGAACCAATAATTTGAAGTAATGTCATTGTCTCGCCTAAAATAAAAAAGCATAATGAGATTGTCATAATTGGTCCTGTGGTATTTAGAAGTGCAAATCTGGAAGCGCCAATACGTTTAATACCCTCAGCTATTAATAATAATGGGATAAAGGTACAAAATGCTGCCATCGTTAATATTATAGCGTAACCTTTTTTTGAAATTAGAGTTCCTAAAGTCGCATCATTAAAGCTGAAGAAGTGAATGTTTATAAAGATAAATGAAAAGGTTACAGCGTAAGTTGTGAATAAAATACTCCCAATCTTCTTACCAATTTGTTGGTTGATTATAATATAAATAGAATAGCTGATGGCGGCTAATAAAGCGAGCCCAGCGCCAATTTTGTTACTTGATGATATTGATATATCAAAGCCACCTAAGATGAAATACAGACTAATTTGAACTACCAGGAATGATAATCCCTCCTTTTTGCTTGGTAGAGATTTATCCAAAATGGAGTTCCATAGAAGCACATAAATAGGGAAGGTGTAAATAATAATTCGATTAACATTCGCATCTATTAATTTAAGCGAATGAAAATCTGATAATGTCGCTAGGTAATAGCCAAAAAACCCGGCAAGAACACAATTAATGGCAATTTTTTTATCAACAAGCTTGGTAAAAAATTCCTTTTTTTTCTTATAGAAAGTAAAAGCCCATAATAAAGGAATTGTAAATAGAAAGCGATAATAGAGTAAATCAATTACTGCAATATTTTCAATATAAGCTAATTTTACTAAGATCGATCTGACTGATAATAGCAGTGTTGCTAACAGGACTAGTGCTATTCCAAAGGCCGAGTCGTTATATATTAAGTTGTGGTAGTGATGTTTGAGAAATCTCATTTAGTGCACTGAGTTAAGAAAGGTTATGGTTACTAAGAATTCAAATGACACAGTTTATTTAACGCTCCCTTTATAGATGGGATTTGGTATAATGAGCTGGCCTCAAGTTAAAGTTGCCTATGGGCACTCCTTAATACTTTTTCAATAGCTTCCACATAAGCAATATGTTCAACCTTATTAATCTTTTGCTTAAGATCATCTAGGCTATCATTTTCTTCAATTGGCACAGATTTTTGAAGGATAATATCACCAGCATCAATTTCAGGGATAACGTAATGAACCGTACATCCGGTTATTTTATGATTTGCATTATAAGCATCTTTAATCGCATTTGCCCCTTTGAATTTAGGTAATAGAGAAGGGTGTATGTTGATCATTTTAGTTTTGTATTTTCTGGCGAACTCCGCAGTTAAAATGCGCATAAAGCCGGCTAGGCAGATTAGGTCTATCTCTTGACTATCTAATGCTAGTTCGATTTGGAGCTCAAATTCGCGGCGGGAGTTGTAATCTTTATGGTTAATTATGTAATATAGGATGTTATTATCCTCTGCATGCCTGATGCCGAGGGCATTGGGGTTGTTAGAGATTACCAAGCAGACTTCAGCTGGGATCTTGCCATTCTTACTTGCATTGATTATGGCCTTTAGGTTGCTACCCGTGCCGGAGATTAGTACTGCTATTTTTTTATTTTTCATATGGGCTCCTTATTACAAATTCCTTCCAATGGAAATTGGTTATTTTCGTAGGGACGAACCCATGTGTTCGCCCGTCTTTCTACATATATAAATCTCTCTTATATTCGGGCGGACACGCGGGACCGCCCCTACAATAACATCCATCCAATAGGTATTTGGTTATTTCTTGATTATCTTTCCAATATTATAAAACTCACTGTTTTGGTTGGTTAATAATTCTGTTACTTCATCCAATTTATCATCTGCAATCACAAGCACCATGCCAATACCGCAATTAAAGGTTTGAAGCATTTCATCTTTATCCAGATTACTATATTTTCTTACCCATTGCCAAATTGGTTTATCTGGAAAATTTTCGGTATTTAATTCATAAGAATATCCCTCTGGAATTATTCTTGGCATATTCTCATCAAAACCACCACCTGTGATATGACACATTGACATAACCAAGCTATTCTCAAGTAATGGCGATAATTCTTTTACGTAAATGCGAGTAGGTGTGAGCAGGCTATCTATTAATGTTTGGCTGGTATCAAATTCAAAATCAGCTTTCGGGTCAAGATTATGTACTTTAAGCATTTTGTGGATCAGTGAGAAACCATTGGCATGCAGGCCGGATGATGCGATACCAATTAAGTTATAGCTGTTATCTGCAAATGCTTTTGGTAATATTTGATCACGCTCAACTGCTCCAACTGTAAAGCCAGCTAAATCATAATCGCCATCTTGATACATAGTTGGCATTTCAGCAGTTTCACCACCCACTAAAGCACAACCAGCTTCTTTGCAGGCATTTACAACTGAGTTAATTACTTGCTTTGAAACATTTGTATCAAGTTTTCCGCATGCAAAATAATCTAAAAAAAATAATGGTTTAGCGCCTTGGACTAAAATATCATTAACACACATAGCTACCAGATCAGAGCCAATGCCATCATGTTTATTGTAATCTATCGCAAGTTTAACCTTAGTTCCAACACCATCAGTTCCTGTAACTAAGATAGGGTCTTTCAGTCCTGTTGCTTTTAAGTCAAATAAACCGGCAAAACCACCAATCCTACTCATAACGCCTTTGATATGAGTGGATTCGATATTTGCTTTAATATCGGCGATCATATTGGCAGATTTCTCTGTATCAACACCGGAATCTTTATAAGTTATCTTGTTCATATATCATCTCTTTAAAATCATTAGTATCTTCTGGAATTAGGTAAGCTTTAAGTAGATTTTCGTTAGTAAAAATCTTGTTAGCTATTTCTATAACATCACGATATTTTACATCTGCAATATTTTGATCCCAGTTGATAATGTCTTCTTGCCTGAGTCCAGAAGCGTAGCCTCCGCCAATATTAAAACCCAAAGATTTAAAGGATTCTTTCTCATAAATTGATCTGCTAAGTAGGTTTGCTTTCGCGGTTTTAAAGAGATCATGGTCGAATCTACCAAGCTTTAGATTCTGTAAGAGTAATTTTATTTTATTATTCAGTGGTACAAAATTTTCCTTATCACTTAATGAGAATTCTAAGGAGAAATGATTAGCTCCTGCCCTAGATAAGTTTGAATAGCTAGTTGAGGCTTTTTGGGCAAGATGATCTTTGATTATGAAGTTTTGTGGCATGAGTGAATTTGGTAATCCTGAGAGGATGTGATCCAAAAGAATTAAGGCAAAACGATCCTTTTGCTGATAATCATAGAAATTATCAATACGATAAATCCAGTTAATATTATAGCTACTAGTTTTATGAGTTTGCTTGATGATAGTTTTTGTTTTAATTTCTTTATTATGTTGAGGAGAAGCAAGGGGAGTGGATAATTCCGCTTCAGATGCTTCCTCTGGAAAATATTGGTTAAACTTCCTAGTTAAAACTTCCATTAACTGCTCTTTGCTAATATCTCCAGATACTACCATAAACATTTTTTTACTGTTATATTGAGTTGCTTGGAATCTGATTAAATCATCGACGGTAATGTTATTTATATCTTCTAAATAACCAATTAATGGCCTGCTATATAGGTTGTCTTTTGAAAATAATATCTGTTTGCTTTCAATCATTAATTCTTGCCCAGGGTCATTATCTTTTCGCAGTAAACGTTCTTCTAGAATGATTTTACGTTCGGTTTCAATTAATTCTGGATCAAATTGCAGGTTATTTAAACGATCAAATTCAAAATCTAAAACTTGCTCATAGTAATCTTTAGGAAAAGTAGCAAAGTAACTTGTGTAATCAAAAGAGGTAAAAGCATTATTACTACCACCAATTGATTCTAAGAATTTATCATACTCACCTTTCTTATGATTATCAGTATTGTGAAAGATGATATGTTCAAAAAAATGGGCTATACCAGTTTTATTCTTAGGCTCGTCAATACCACCAACTTTAAACCAAATCATATTTAAAATGGCTGGGACTTTGTGATTTGGGATAAAGATTACATCAACTCTATCATTTATCTGCAAAAATTCGACATCCAGTTCTGCAATATCATATTGATTTATTTGTTTATCAACCAACTTTAAAATCAAAGGTATAACAAGTAAGGATAGTAAAAAGAGTGGGATTCCTATTTTAGTTTTTTTCATTATCAAAAAATTCTTTAACCAATTCTATAACTTCATCGAGTTTCGACATCTTATTCACTTTATTTCTAAATTCAGCAGATTTATTTAAACCTTTTGAATACCAAGATAAATGTTTACGTGCCATTCTAATTCCAACTTCTTCGCCATAATGCTCGACCATATCCCCAAGATGTGCTTTTATAATTATGCACTTAGTATTAAAATCTGGTTCATCTATTATCTCTCCGGTCTTGATATAATGATCAATTTGATTAATCAGCCAAGGTTTTCCATACGCAGCTCTG
This sequence comes from Rickettsiales bacterium, assembly GCA_018659145.1. Taxonomy (GTDB): domain Bacteria; phylum Pseudomonadota; class Alphaproteobacteria; order Rickettsiales; family JABIRX01; genus JADHOX01. Next base: position 22,232 of record JABJNB010000076.1, on the reverse strand, counting down.
CCTATCATAATACCATCGGCACCTGAATCTTTTAAAGCCCTGATAGCATCTTCGTAAGTTTTAATATCACCATTAGCAATTACAGGAATATTGACCGCCTCTTTTACAGTTTTTATAAACTCCCAATCAGCGGTTCCGTTATATAGTTGGCATCTAGTACGCCCATGTATGGTAATTAATTTTATGCCAACATCTTCGGCAATTTTAGCGAGTTTTGGCGCATTAAGATTATTGTGATCCCAGCCCATACGCATTTTTAGCGTTACAGGGATATCAACAGCGTTTACCGTAGCTGCTAAGATCTTTGTGGCGAGAGGCTCATCGCGCATTAGAGCCGAGCCCGCATAACCATTAACGACTTTTTTAACCGGGCATCCAAAATTAATATCGATAATATCAGCACCTAGATCCTGATTTAACTTAGCCGCTTCAGCCATCACAACTGGATCACATCCGGCCAGCTGAACCACTTTTGGCATATTAGTTAATTCATCAAATTTACATTTTTGAATAGATGATTTGGTTTGGATTATCATAGCCCGCGAGGCTATCATTTCTGAGACAACTAAGCCGGCTCCAAAATTATTAACTAACTTCCTAAAAGGGAAGTCAGATACTCCAGACATTGGCGCTAGGAACACGTTAGATTTTAACTGATGCTGACCAATAGTAATCATGGTGATTATTATGAAATATGAAAATAATATTTAAGGATCAGAACATACACATAACAAAGGAGAAGGGCAAGTGGAATTCCTGATTTTACAAAATCGTAGAATTTATATCTACCAGGCGACATAACTAACAAATTAGTTTGGTAACCAATTGGTGTAATAAATGATGAATTACAAGCAAATATCATTGCATAAATAAAGATCCTAGGATCTATCATTAGTTGCAATGCCAGATTGATTGCAATAGGGGTAAAAATTACAGCTGTTGCCGCATTTGATAGCAGGTTAGTCATTAAGGTTATGAAGAGGAAGAAACAGCCTATAATAGTGGTTACTGAGAGATCTTGCAGCAAGCCAACTACTCCTCCAGCGATTAGGGATGCTGCTCCTGTAGCCTGGAGCGCTGTACCCATGGCGATTGATGCTACAATCAATAAAACAACAGTTCTATCAATTGAGCGTGCTGCTTGTCTAATATTTATACAATTAAGTAAAATAAGTAATGACGCGGCAGCAAAAGAAGAAACCGATAAAGGTATTATATTTAAGGCTGATAGGACAATAACGGATATAAATATTAAGAGAGTTTTTACTACTCGTGAAATAGAGTTGATTTGCTGGGTACTCCATTTTGTTAAGATCAAATCTTTATTATTACGCAGTGCTAGAATTTTATTGATATCACCTAATATTAGCAAAACATCACCAGCAATTAGATGTAATTGTGTCATCTTGCCTTTTATCAAATTACCTTTTCTTTGGATACCAATCACGGGGCAATCATAATTAGTATAAAATTCTGCATCTTTTATTGTATTGCCAATAAGTCTTGAAGCTGGTGCAACAACAAGTTCGGCTATATTAGCTTCTTCAATGTTAATTTTACTCGAGATATCTTCACTTTCCTCAGTCTGTACTTTCTTTGGAGTTACCTCAGCTGTTGCAGTGATGCTAGTATGCTTTCTATCATGATCTAGAAAATGCAAGTTTTCTAGAAACACATCAGGTTTCTTATGGACAAGTGTAGCTAGGGCATTTCTAGTTCCAGAAACTGTTACAATGTCATCCTCACGTAGAATCATATCATCTTGAAATGGCGGAAGAAAGCTATTACTTTCACGCTCAATAGCTCTAATTATCAAATTAGGAAAACCAGGTAAATAACCTTCAATAATTGCTGAATCAATTAATTTTGAATCAGAGCAGATATTTATTTGTGATATAAAGGGCCTATCATCAATATAAAAATCTTCATGTGACCTATTATCTGGCAATGATTTTGGTAAGTAGAGTGTAATATAGACAAGTCCCGCTGCTGCCATCATCATACCAGGGATTACAAACTCAAAGAAATCCAAAGGAGGCAAGCCGAGAGTTTGTACGGCTCCAGAAATCAATAAGTTAGTGCTACTACCAATCAATGTTGTCATTCCGCCTAATATAGAGGCGTATGATAATGGTATCATAACCTTGCTCGCAGAAATGTTTAATTTACGTGCTACTTCAGCTAGGATAGGAATAAAAATTACTACCACAGGGGTGTTATTCATAAATGCACTAATTACTACTATCAAAAATAAAGATAATAATATGGCGAGAAAGGCATTGCTTTTGCTAACTCTAAGGATGAGTTTTGGAACTACACTTAGAGCATTGGATTGGATAATTGCTTGCCCAATTATAAGCATCGAGACAATGGTAATGAGCGAGGGGTTGGCAAAGCCTAATAGAAATGCATCGGTTGATAAAGAAATATTACCACCAGCATCAAGTAGTGGAAAAAAGTGAAAGAATATCATGAATGTTGCAATTACAAACATTGATGTAATCTCAAGCGATACTTTTTCTGTTACGTATGAGCATATAGCTAGTGCTATAACTATCAGAGTAAAGTAGGTATGGAAATCTATAAATTTTGTGACAAATAGGGTATGAGCTTCAAACATAATAACTTAAGTTAATTCTTAAAAATTCTCATAATCATATACTCCCCATATATTATTTTTCTTAAGCCAGCCGACAATACCATTCATATTGACTTCGCACCAACTATTTCGGCAAGATAAAATAGTACCTCTAACATTATCGTCAACGAGATATTCAGCTATAGCATTATGTCCGGGTTTGCGATAGAGGACTGAGTTTTTATTCTTTACAATGAAATTACGTGATTGGCTAACAAGGGTTAGATGTATCCAGCCTATATCACCCTTGAAATCTTTTATTTTTAACCAGTTATTATATTTCGCCTGAATCTCTAAGGGAATATTATTTCCTTGAAATATCCATTTGATTGGATAATTAATACTCGGCCCTGTTCTAACATTGGTCTCATGATATTTTAGGGAAGCAAATATAGGGTACTTTACCTCGTCAATATTATTTGCTGCAAATACTGAGTTTGCAAAAATAAATAAAAATGTTATTGAGAAAATTCTAAGCATTGTTTTATATAGGGGAAAAATATAGCGAAATATATGAAAAAAATTTTACCAAAGAAATCATCAGAGAATATTAAAATTATTGGACTGAAGCAGAATCTACAAAAATATGTTATAGGTCAAGAAGAGTTAGTAGAAAATTTAATTATTGCTGGCCTTACGGAAGGTCATATTTTGATTGAAGGTGTCCCAGGTCTTGCTAAAACTTTGGCTGCTAATTGCTTTGCTCAGTCAATAAAGGCAATCTTTAAAAGAATTCAATTCACGCCAGATTTATTACCAACTGATTTGATTGGTACTGAAATTTTTAATCATGAAAAAAATAATTTTGAATTTAAGAAAGGACCATTATTTAGTAATATCATTTTAGCGGATGAGATAAACAGAGCCCCCTCCAAGGTGCAGTCTGCTTTGCTAGAGTCTATGGCTGAGCGGCAGATAACCGTGGCTGATAAAACTCATAAATTAGATAAGTTTTTTCTAGTTGCTGCAACGCAAAATCCTATTGAGCAAGAAGGTACTTATCATCTTGCAGAAGCTGCTTTAGATAGGTTTATGCTGCATGTTGTTGTAACATATCCTTCATTCAAGCAAGAATTAGAAATTTTAAAATTTGAAACAGAAGGTAAGTTTAAGAAATTAGATTTAACAGCTGTGGTTAATATTCAAGAGATGGCTGAAATGCGTGAAGAAGTTAGAAAGATCTTTGTAAGCCCCGCGCTTCAAGAATATATAGTGTCTTTGATTTCTGTGACCAGGCATCCAGATAAATATGATTCAGATCTTAAAAATTATATAGATTATGGAGTTTCTCCTAGAGCATCACTTTCACTTTTAAAGGCTGCTCAGGCGCTTGCTTATATCGATGGCGAAGAGTTTGTAACACCCGCTCATATTCAGAAAATGTTACCCAATGTATTAAGGCATCGTTTGGTTATTAATTACAATGCTAAAGCTGAAGGGATAACAAAGGATGAAGTTATCAAGCGTATCATAGCAGTGGTTGCTTATTAAGTTATGGATAAATATGGTTTATATCCAGATTTTAAAGTGCTTGAGAAGATTAGTAGTTTTGTTGAGCATGAGAAAATCAAGCTAAACTCTAGCTATGTTTCTAGCTTATCAGGTGCGTATAGATCCAAATACAAATCTTCTGGTTTAATCTTTGATAATGTTAGGCGTTATCAGTTTGGTGATGATAAACGGCGTATTGATTGGAAAGCATCGGCTCGGACAGGAAAGTTATATGTTAAAGAGTTTATAGAGGAGCGTAACACTGAGTTATTATTAGTATTGAATAATTCTTCAGAAATGCTTTTTGCCTCGAAGCATCAGTTTAAATCTTATATCTCTCTAGAAGTTTTTACTTTTCTAGCGAGCTTAGCTTTGGCGAATAAAGATTATATTAGGCCTTATATATTTATCTCAGAATCAGAAGATTTCTATTATAGTAAAACCAATATGAAAGCTAATATTCTTGAGATTATTGCAAAGGTCTGTAGCAGGAAGCCTAGTAAAAACAATGAGCTGTCTAACTTGAGTTTGCTTAAGAAGTTAGTTAGATCGGATGTAATTAATAAAAATATTTTTTTAATATTACCAATTATGTATGATTTCGATGATAGGTATAGGGAGGTTATAAAGAAATTAGCTATTTCTAATCAATTAAATTTTATTTTTGTTTGGGATGATTTAGAGAGGAATTTACCATATTTGAATAATTTAGAAGTTAGAAACATTAATGATCCAACCGGTTATTTAGTGACATCTAATCGTATTAGTCGTCAGAAATACCAAGAAATATTTGATAGTAAGAAAGAAGAGATAGATGAATTCTTAACCAAGAATCAAGTTAATAGTTTTTATATTAATACCAAGGACAACACCTTGTTGCAGATGGCGAAGTATTTTGGCTAGGATGATACCCTTTATAGAGTCGGCGTTGCGGGTGTTACTGGCCTGTAGTCAAAACAAAATCATCTCCTATTATCTTTATAGGGCAAATTAATTAAGAATTGTAGAGACGCAAAATCTTGCGTCTGGGGGTGGTAAATACAAATACATAATTATCGTCAGGATGTTGGCGAGATTGGAGTGTTTCGAGTTGTATTCACTATTTGTTTTTTGCTTCTGCGCGAGACATGGTTATGCGTCTCTACATTTATGGATATAATTTCTGACTTTTCCAGTCGGAGTTGGTATCTTGCCTTAAGAACAAGGTTCGGTCATGCAACCTGGTTGTGCCACCATCTTCCCAAAATTCTACTCTTGTTGGTATTACTCTAAATCCTGACCAGAAAGGAGGGCGCTCTACCGCACCCATTTTGTTATCAAGGCTATGCAAAGCTGCATTTTTTAATACATCCAAACCGCCTGCCATTGGGCGTGATTGTTTTGAGGCCCAGGCGCCTAATCTGCTATCGAGTGGTCTGGAGTCAAAATATTGATCAGCCTCTTCCTTGCTTACCGGTTTTACATTGCCTTCAATGCGAATTTGTTTGTCTAATGCTTCCCAATAAAAACAAAGAGCAACTCTAGGGTTATCTTTTAACTCTAAGCCTTTTCTGCTTTCTAAATTAGTATAAAATACAAAGCCTTCTTCGCTGTAATTTTTTATTAAAACCATACGACTAGATGGGAATCCATGTCTGGTACTTGTTGCAAGATTTACAGCATTAGCTTGCTTTATGTCGGGATGTTTTTCTGCTTGTTTAAACCATTCTGTAAATAGTAAAAAAGGATTCTCTATCTTCATTGTAATATCGTAAAATACGGTTATATAATAATTGTGTAATAATAATTATTGAGGGTCAGGTATCAATAACGGGTAAGCTTATTATCTGTCTCGGTAGCAACTCGATCAATACCACCAGTTAGATTGAATATATTATCGTAACCTAAATTTTCTAACATTTGGCAAGCAATCATGCTTCTTCTACCATGATGACATAATAGGATTATTTTCTTATTATCATCATTCATCTCACTATGACGAGAATTTAACTCATCCAAAGGGATTAGTTTACCGCCGATATTTACTAATTGATATTCGCCGCTGCTCCTTACATCTATTAGTTCGTAACTCTCATTAGCTAAATTTTTAAACTCAGTAGGGGATAATTCTTTGATCATGTTAATTTCGTGCTTGATAATCTTTAGTATTTACAGATGGTATATAACAGTCTTTTGGTTCGGATCCACTTTGGTAGAATATATCAATAGGGATGCCACCTCTTGGATACCAAAGACCTGCGATTCTAATCCATTTTGGCTTTGTGGTTAGGACTATATCTTTTGCAATCTGGATGGTGCAATCTTCATGGAAAGCTCCGTGATTTCGATAAGAAAATAAATATAGTTTTAGTGATTTGCTCTCTAATATTAAATCACTAGGAATATAATCAATTGTAATATGGGCAAAATCAGGTTGGCCAGTAATTGGGCAAATAGAAGTAAATTCAGGGCAGGTCAAGCGTATTGTATATAAGGTGTCAATATGAGGGTTGTTAACTGATTCTAATATTTTAACATTGGGCTCGCTTGGAATATTAGATTGCTTGCCTAATGAGTTTAGATTATCGGACATAAAGCTTATTTAAAAAATGAAAAGAATTTAGATTTTTGCTTATTGATATTCTCTAAATAAATATCACGAGTGAGGCCATACATTTCTATATCGTAATATTGACCATTATGGAAACGATATTGTTTTAAAGACCCCTCTCTGGTAAAAGCTGAGCTTTTAAGTAAGCGCCAAGAAGCCTTATTAGCGGTTAGGGTCGAAGCTTGAATCCGGTTAATATGCATTGTGTTAAAGCCATAATCTAAAACTACTTTTATAGCCTTCGTCATTATGCCTCTTTGCCAATAAGCTTTGCTTAAATCATAGCTAATTTCAGCTCTGTTATTAAAGCGATTCCAATCATTAAAGCCAATAGCTCCTATCATTTTATTGCTATCTCTATCTATTATAGCCCAATAAACACTGATACGTCTTTGATATAAATTAACCCAATATTGCATCTCATCTTTAGCTTCAGCAAGAGTTGTTGGGATATTAGATAAAATATATTTGGATACATCTTTATCTGCAAAATATTCAAAAAAATCTTGATGATCATCAATTGATTGTTCACGCAGGGCATAGTTATCATCAATTATTAAAGCAGGGAATGTATCAAAGAAAGTAAGATTATTTATCATGTTACATATGTTATATTATCAATTTTGCCTAACTCTTTAAATGCTCTTAGCCTAATTTGGCACGAGTCGCATGTACCACAACTTCTAGCTTGATTATCAGGGTCATAACAACTTATAGTTAGAGAATAATCAAAATTCAAGTCTAACCCACGCTGGATAATATCTTTTTTAGTTAGATGAATCAAGGGAGTCTGTATCTTAAGACACTTCTCTATGCCTATCTTGGTGCCAATATTAATCATTTCATTAAAGCTTTGAATAAATTCGGGGCGGCAATCTGGGTAGCCGCTATAGTCAACGCTATTCGCTCCAATAAAAATCTCAGTTATGTCAAATGATTCAGCATAAGCAGTAGCGTAGCTTAAAAACAAGATATTTCGCGCCGGGACATAAGTTACTGGGATATTATTGTCTGGATCAATCTCTTGGTTTTTTGGCACAGGGATATCATTTGTTAAAGCTGAGTTTTGAAAAATTCCTGAATCAATTTTAATAATTTTATGATGAGGGATATTTAAGAATTTTACTATGTTCTTTGCTGATTCTAATTCAAATTTATGACTCTGGTTATAATCAAAGCTTAAGGCAAATATTTCATAGCCGTTTTGTATGGCCATTGCTGCTGTCGTTGCAGAATCCAAACCACCAGAGAGTAAGATAAGTGCTTTTTTCATGCTATATTTAATATTTTATGTAATTGAATAGATATCTTAAAATTATATTTTAAAGCAAGCTTGGTACATAATTTTTGATTAGCTATATTTTTTGTATCATCATATTCATCCATTGGCTGAACATAAATGTTCTTATATGAGAGGAATTCGCTTGGGATAAAATTATAGTCTTTATTGTTTTCTGAAATTATAAATTTAAAATAATCAGTTCTTTGTTTTATGCTGTTATTAATATGGTTGTAACCATTGCCATTATGGTTTTTGGGCGATGTAATAATAGTGACGGCTTTGTTAAGGTTGCGATAAATAGTGCCATTAGTTTCAATCTGCACATCAAATTTTTGGGTAATTAATAATTCGCATAATTCTGTGATATCTTGACGTAATGGTTCTCCACCAGTGATAATAATAAGTTTTGTTATATTTCCTGCAAGGAGAGATACTTCTTTTAGAATGTCATCAATTTTGGTTTTGGTAAAATTATCAAATTCAGTGTCGCAGAAATTGCATTTTAGATTACAGCCACCAAGTCGGATAAAAATAGCTGGTACTCCAGCGTAAGGTCCTTCACCTTGAATCGTACTAAATATATTTACAATATCTAAATTATGATCATAGGTTTGAACCATTGTTAGTGGCTTATTTTTTCCAAACATAGCTTTGCTTATGCAATATTATCTCGGTGCTCATTTAATATGTCCGAGATATCATCAGGTGATGCACCAGACATTATTAGTAATTCACGTGTCATTTGTAGGCCGAGTTCGTACATCTCTGGAATTATTATTTTGTCGCTAAGTTTTGTTAATTTGGCAACATGCTTTATGTCAACTGACCTGATTATGATAGGTGTATTAGGATAATTCTTAACCAAGAATGTTAAAGTTTTATGCAAGGCTACCATATCAGTAATTGTTAGCATTATAGCTCTGGCTTCACCAATATTTAATTTTTTAATAATCTTTTGATGACTAATATCACCATAAAATACTGGTCTTTTATTATTAAATTCTTTTGAAACATGTTTTAAATCAGTATCAACAGCAACATAGTTTAATTCCAATCTTTCAAATACAGAGCCAATGGTAGAGCCAACGCTACCAAATCCAGCAATAACAATATGATCGCTAAACTCAGGAATATTTTTAACATTATGTGTAGTGCTTATTTGCTTAGAGCATTTTTTCTCAAACTTTTTTCCCAGCGCTGCAAATAATGGTGTTAAGGCCATTGATAAACCCACAACTACGGACAGAATCTGTAATTGCATTTGGCTGATTATATTGGCATCGCTTGCTAACTCAAAAATAATGAAAGCAAATTCACCAGATTGTGAAACCAAAAGGGCTGTATGCAGAGCCATTGGCGCCTTTATTTTAAAGTAGCGTAATATTCCAAAAAGAATAACCGTTTTAATGAGCATTAAAGCGAATGTTATGATTAAGATTAGGTGGGTATTATTAATAATAACGTTAAAGTCAAAATTCATACCAATCTCAGTCATAAAGAAAAAGCCAAGAAAGAGGGCTTTAAACTGAATCGTTATGGTCTCAACTTGATGTTGGAACTCTGTCTCTGCAATCATCACTCCTGCGATAAAGGCGCCAAGTCCTAGGGATAATCCAAGTTCAAAAGTAACCCAAGCACTACCAATAATGACGAGTAATGTACTAGCTATAAAGATATCATCATTTTTAGAAGAGATAATATAGCGCATTAAAGGACGGAGTAAGAATCGACCAGCTAAGATAATACTAACTAAAGCAATTAATGATTTTGTTAATATACTAACAGTTAATACTGTATAATTTACATCTTGAAGCGCAAGTAAAGGTATAATAATGAATATAGGTATTACGGCCATGTCCTGAAATAGGAGCACTGAGAGACTAACTTTTCCGGTAACGGAATTAGTATTTTTTTCTTCAGATAAAATCTTTAACACTATAGCCGTTGAGGATATAGAGAAGGCCATTCCCACTATAATAGACAAAGTTAGCTGACTAGTAAAGAGATAGATTATACTTGCAAAAGCAAGGGTTGTTAGGAAAAATTGTAAAGTACCAAAAACTACAATATATTTTCGCATTTCCATAATACGTTCCAAAGTCATCTCTAGACCAATTGCAAAGAGCAGGAATACAACGCCAAATTCAGCCAAAGATTTTGTCGCATCACTATGGCCAACAAGTTCTAGCCCATGTGGACCAATAATAGCTCCAGCTATGATATAACCGATTACGGGTGATAATTTTATCTTTTTAAAAAGCAAGACAACAGAAATTGCTGAAAATAATACTATGATTATATGAGAGAGTGAGTATTCCGATGAGTGAGCGACTAGGTCCATATTGGTTTGTCAAAAATTTTTATTTTTAGAAATACTGATATTTTTGTCATATAGGGCGGTATATTATCAGTGGTGTTCTTATAACGTTTTTGTAGTAAATGTAAACGCGATTTATTTATTTTACTATAAAGAACAAAGCTTTTCAAATCTTTATTTGCCTTTCCTAAAGAAATAAATTCTGATAAATTTTTATTAGCAATTGCATAACATTCTTGAAAAATTCTTTCTTGCTTTTCTAATGCTGTAGAATCTTTAAATTGAACTATTAATTCTTCGCTGATACAAAAGTGATTATTATAATTGCGATAATAAAGCGATTCGACAATGTTAACATATTTGATACCAATACTAAATTTTTTTAATAACTCTTTTTTGTCTCGAGTCAGCTTACATTGGTTAAGCATCTGATAAATTAAATGCCAAATACTTAGATTCGTTGCCTCAACATATTGGTTAAATAGAGCTTTGGTCTTAAAACCATACAACTCATTTTCTTTCTCACGCAAGATAACCAGTTGCTTAAATTCTTTTAATATCTCGGTATTATGTCCGAAATATTCTGATATTAGTGATAAGATAGGATGTTGCGTCTTATTGTTTGGATTTTTGATTTCGGCAAGTGAATTCAGCCACCAGTTACTACGTATTTGTCTCGTCTCAAGGTTATTGCTGGTGATGGGTATTTGGGAAAGTTCTAAATGCAAATTATAAATAGTAAAAATTTCGCAGGCAAATTTATGGTTAGCGAATATGCAGTAGAGCGGATAGTCAACTTTTTTTACTTTATCAATGGCATAGTCCATTATAGATTTTTTAGCCAATTTCATTTTCCATTACTTCTTTTATGAAGGGTTTAGTTATGTTACGTTTGTTATGCATAGATAGAGTGTCAATCTTGCTAACTAGTGCATGTAATTCATCAAATGAGCGAACAGATTTTTTCAGAATATAGTCGCATAAATCATTATTGATCTTTAGCTGACATGTGGAAAATTCTCTGATAAGAAAAGTTTTTAAAGTTTGCTCATCTGGAATATGCGTCTTGATTGTAGCGATAGACATTAAGCGTGATAGTAAATCAGATAACTCAATATTCATATCTTTTGGCAGCAGGTGCGAGGATATTAGTAAAAATTTATTTTCAGTGATCACATGATCCATAATTTTAAAAATTACTTTCTCGAAACATTGGAAGTCATGGTTATCTAGATTCCTGAGGATAAATTTTCTGGAGAAATAAATATCGATATTCTCAATTATGAAACAATCATTATTTTCTAGGATTGTATTAAGGCCTTTTTCAGTTTCTGTAAATAGGTTAATATAACTAGCATTGGCAAGTTTTTTCCAGTAATCACAGATATAACTCTTGCCAGCTCCTTCTGGTCCATTTATAAATAATATTTTATTTGGCCAGTTAGGATAGAGCCTGAGATAGTTGTACGCATCTATATTATGATTTCCCAAAATAAACTCATCTGAGAAAGAGTTTTTTCGGTTAAAGTTAAGAAAATACTGAAGTAATTTCATAATATATTTTGGTTTGCTTTTGGATTATTTGTGGTTATAGTAATAGCAGATCAAGTTGAAATCAATTAAAATAACTGAGATTGTGATAAAAAAGTGCTTTAACAAATGGGGATTAGTTAACAAGCAAATAACCTGTATTATTTGTGCCAGTTTAGTTGTGGCGTTAGTATTAATATTTACTATAGATAGTGATAAAGAGATTGACCCAAAAGTAGGGAAGATTTTAGCTCTACAGGCTGTAGCTAAGCCCAAAACTGTACTTATTGTTGATGCACAAAACAACTCCATCACATATCAGGAAAAGCAAGTTGTAGTTAATATAAAAAGTGGAGATACTTTAGGGGGAGCTTTAGGTAAGATCCGAGTTGAAAACACGGATATCCACCAAATATCTCAAAGTTTCAAAAAAGTATTTAGGCCAGAGCGTTTAAAAGTTAGTGATAAGATCTATATCAATTATAAAGAAAAGTTAGTAAATGGTAAGTTTGATCAGGTTATTGTTGATCGAGTTAAGTTTCATTTAAATGAAGGCACTGAGTATGAATCAGCGAAATATCGTGGTAAGTTCTACGCTTATGAGATTGATCAAGAATTAACCATGAAGCCTGTTTTAGCATCAGGAACTATTTTTAACAGTCTATATAATGATGCAATAGCAAATCATGTTCCTGTGGAAATAATCTTATCTTATATCAAGCTTTTTAGTTATGATTTGGATTTTCAACGTGATATTAGAAAGGGCGACCAATTTAAAGTTTTTTATGAAAGTTATTACAATGCTGATGGTGATTTGGTTAAATATGGTGATGTAATATTCTCATATTACGCCTCTAAACAAACTGGTACTAAGATTGCGACTTACCGATATATCAATAGCAAGGGTGATAAAATATATCTGGATGAGTCTGGAAAAAGCATCAAAAAATCATTGCTTAGAACGCCTATAAACGGTGCGAGGATCTCTTCTGGTTTTGGTTACCGTAAACATCCGATCTTAGGTTATACTAAGTTACATAAGGGTATTGATTTTGCTGCGCCTTATGGAACACCGGTTTATGCCGCTGGAAGTGGTAAAGTAAAATTTGCTGGTTGGTATAGCTCATATGGGAAATATGTTAAGATAGAGCATAATTCTACTTACAATACAGCTTATGCACATTTGTCCAAAATCCCAAAATCAATCAAAAATGGCAAGCATGTTAAGCAGGGTGATGTGATTGGTTATGTTGGTTCAACTGGTAGGTCAACCGGGCCACATTTGCATTATGAAGTATATGCTGGCTCTAAACCTATCAATCCTAATAAAGTCAAAATCCAACCACAGAAAAAGATACAAGGTAATGAGCTAGCCTTATTTAACAGCCACAGAGATAGGATAGATTTTATCATGCTTAATTCATACGTAGCAAAATAAGTAGGGGCGTGGTCCTCCCGCCCGGCATACCCGATGTCCCCATGCCCACGGCGCATTACCCGGGCGTACGAAGCCAGCTCCTATAAATATTATACCAAATCCCATCTTAGAACCGCTTTTAAGATGGGAATTGGTATTAATTGATTTTTTATTTGTAAATTTAAAAAAAACTCATAGTTTCTACTCGACATAAATATAAAATAAGAACATGGACATAAATAAAATATCTAGGGGCAAGAATGTGCCTGAAATCATTAATGTAATAATCGAGATATCAGCTGGAGCTAACCCGGTTAAATATGAGTTTGATAAAGATTCAGGAGCTTTGCTTGTGGATAGATTTTTAACGACAGCAATGTTTTACCCAGCTAATTACGGCTTTATCCCTCACACATTATCAGATGATGGAGATCCTGCGGATGTTTTAGTAATTTCTGAAAATCCAATAATCCCAGGAGCTGTTGTTGAATGTAAACCTATAGGGGTTTTGATGATGGAAGATGATGGTGGTATTGACGAGAAAATTATTGCTCTGCCTGTTGATAAGATTCATCCATATACTAAAAATATAAATGATATTACTGATCTTGACGAGACCACGCTTGCTAGGTTAAAGCATTTCTTTGAGCGATATAAAGATTTAGAAACTGGTAAATGGGCTAAAGTTACTGGGTTTGAAAATAAGGCAAAAGCTTGTGAGATAATTAACGCATCTGTAAAATAATTCATATTTGTTATGAACTCAGCTATAGATGAAAATCTCATTAAAAAAATTATATATCGTTCTAACCATAGGGGCTGTAAGGAAACTGATATTCTGGTTGGTAAATATACGATAAGCAAAATACATAACTTCAGCTTAGAGCAAATAAACTTGTATGAAATCTTCTTAGATGAAGATGATTTAGATATCTATAACTGGCTCACTGGCAAGTTCCAAGTCCCAGATGAGTATGCTTTATTGATCGAAGACATACTAACATTCACCCAAGCCGGTTATGATAATTAACGTAGGGGCAGACCCGAGCCCTACTCCCGTAGGGGCGGGGTCCTCCCGCCCGAACATATGCGGCACATTACAAGGGCGGGAGAACCCCGCCCCTACGAAGTATATATTGCAAAACCATAATGTTTTTTACAAAACCGAAAAACATATATTGGCGGATGAGGCGAACCCCATTCCCGTAGGGGCGGGGTCCTCCCGCCCGCATGCCGGATACTCGCGGCACGCTACCCTGGCGGAAGAACTCCGTCCCGATGAAGTTTTCTAAACATGCAGCATTCTCTTAACTTAAAACAAATACCAAAAAAATCATACATCTCTGGAGTTCCGCTTTGGGTAAATGATTTTATTTTCAGCAAGATTATCAAAGATAACTCCAAGGCGAATTATCTTTATATTACCTGCAATGATGTAACGCTTGAGCAGAGCTATAAGGCTTTATCTAAGATGGTTTCGGGTTTTGAGTTGATAAAGTTTCCTGCATGGGATTGTCAGGCATATGATAGGGTTTCGCCAAATAGTGGGGTGCAAAGTGCGCGTTTAAAAGCTTTGTATAATATTTCAACTAGCAGTAAGCCCAAAATAATTATCACTAGTTACCACGCTTTATTAAATAGGGTGATGCCTGCTGAAACACTTAAATCTGTAAGTTTTGAGATATCTAAAGGCGAGATACTTAGCCAAGATGATTTGATACGGCAATTAGTTAGGGCTGGTTATAAAAATAGTAACTCGGTAACAGAAGCTGGCGAGTTTTCGCGCAAAGGTTCGATTTTAGATGTCTACCTTCCATCTTATGATAAGCCGCTACGGATTGATTTTTTTGGTGATAAAATTGATCTGATAAAATATTTCGATCCATTAACGCAAATCTCAACGGGCAAAGTCATTAAGGCTATTACGGTAATTCCTGCTTTGGAGGTGATTTTAAATGAAGCAAATATTAATAATTTCTCAACTAATTTCACTAAATATTTCTCATATGATGATACCCAGGCGACGGTTTATCAAGACACGATAAATAATGTTCTGAGCCCAGTTGCCCTTCATCTAATGCCATTATTTTATGAGAAAATGGTGACTTTATTTGATTATCTACCAAGGAGTTTAAACGTTGTTATTGGATCAAGTGCGGAGGATTCACTTTCTGAGCGTTTAGATACAATAAATGATTATTATAAAACCCGTAAAATCAATTATGATAAATTAAAAGTTAGGGTTAAGGATTATTTACCAATACCGCCGGAATTATTATATTTAAACGCAGCTGAGATCACTGAGCATTTGGCTAATTATAATAATTTAATTTTCGATATTAAGGCTCAGGGAAATTTTCATTATGATATCACATCGAGTATTGATTGTTATAAATCAAGCTTGGTACAGAAAAAACATACCATAGATATATTGAAAGCTTATCTAGATGATCATACCAGAGATCATAAGAATCTTATCATTGTAATCTGCGCTTATAGCCAGCATAGCTTGGAGCAATTACAGACTATCCTTCGTGAACATGATTTAGTTTCTGTTATAGTGGAGGCGTGGCCGGATAAGCCAATTGGCCCAATATCGTTACTTCATTATCCTTTGGAGAAGGGCTTTAATTATCAAAATTATATTGTAATCAGCGAGCAGGATTTACTAGGCTCTAAGGTGAACAGGACTGTCTCAAATAAGCGCCGAGCGGAGCGTTTAATTCTCGAAGCTGGATCAATAGAGGAGGGCGAGATTGTGGTTCATAAAGAGCATGGTGTTGCAGAATTTCTAGGTTTAAAGAAATTAAATATCCAAGATTTGGAACATGATTTTCTATGTTTAAGTTACCTTGGCAATGATAAGTTATATGTCCCTGTTTGGAATATGGATATGATTAGCCGCTATGGTCAAAGTGCTACAAATATGCGCTTAGATAAACTCGGATCTGGTTATTGGAGTGAGAAAAAATCTAAAGTTAAGAAAAAACTAAAAGACATAGCGGGAGATTTGCTCGAAATTGCTTCGGCGAGGGAGTTACAAAAAGGTCAAAGTTATTATTCGCATGATTTTTTAAAAGCGGAGTTTGATGCTAAATTTGAATTTACTGAAACTAAAGATCAAGAAAGAGCGATAGAGGATGTGACTAAGGATTTAAGCAGTGGTAGGAATATGGACCGGCTTATTTGTGGTGATGTTGGTTTTGGTAAAACTGAAGTTGCAATGCGAGCGGCATTTAGTGTTGTTACCAATGATATGAACGATAAAGTTCAAGTAGCAATAGTTGTGCCAACAACGCTCTTATCACGTCAGCATTATAATAATTTTTTGAAGCGATTTGAAGGCTTTGATATTAACATAGCGCAATTATCCCGGATGGTAACAACGGCAGGTAAAAAGAAGGTAATTGAAGGTTTGGAAAGCGGGCAAGTGCAGATAGTGATTGGCACGCATAGCTTATTAAATGATAAAATTAAATTTAAGAACCTGGCTTTAATTATCGTAGATGAGGAGCAGCATTTTGGGGTGAGTCAAAAGGAAAAGCTTAAGAAATTAAAAAAAGATTTACATATCCTAACCCTAACCGCAACACCAATCCCTCGGACATTACAAATGTCGTTAAATGGCATTAGGGATTTAAGCTTGCTTGCAACACCGCCGGTGGATCGTATGGCGGTTAGGACTTTTATCATGCCATTTGATGGTATGATAATTAGGGAGGCGATTTTACGTGAGTTTTATCGGAGTGGTCGAGTATTTTATGTTTGTCCAAAAATTCGTGATTTGGAGAAAACTTATGATAAAATCAGTAAGTTAGTTCCCGAGATAAAAATTGTGATGGCGCATGGCAAGATGAGTCCAGCAGAATTAGATCAAATAATGATCGATTTTTATGAAGGTAAATACCAATTATTACTATCTACAACAATCATTGAATCTGGCATTGATATTGCCAGTGCAAACACGATTATCATCCATAATGCGCATCATTTTGGCTTATCGGCCTTATATCAATTACGCGGGAGGGTTGGACGCTCCAAAACCCGTGCTTATGCTTATTTATTATTTGATGAGAAGGTAAAATTAAATACTAATGCCGAGAAGCGTTTAGAAGTGATGCAAACTTTGGATGGTCTAGGTGCTGGCTTTAATTTAGCTTCTTATGATTTGGATATTAGGGGCGCTGGAAATTTACTTGGCGAGGCGCAATCAGGCCATATAAAAGATATAGGAGTGGAGCTTTATCAGCAAATGTTAGAAGAAGCCATAACGGCTTTAAAAAACTCACATATCGCTAAAGATAATGAGGATAGCAAAGAGCTTGAAGCTAATAGTGATTACACCCCAAAAATTAACATAGGAGCATCAGTTTTTATACCAGAGCGTTATATTTCTGACGAGAGTGTGAGAATTGAATTTTATCGTCGAATTGCTTTCTGTAAGGATACCGCAGAGGCGGAAGAAATCGAGCTTGAGATGATAGATCGTTTTGGTGATATTACGGGAGAAATTAAAAACTTATTTGCGATAGTTTCACTTAAGCAATTTTGTTATCGTTTAAATATTAATCGGATTGAAGCTGGCCCCAAAGCAATTTTATTTGGTTTCCGGGCGGACCAATTCCACAACCCAGAAAAATTAATAGCGTATATCAATTACAATCCCCTTATTTTAAAACTCCGCCCCGACCAAAAACTCGTCTTAAAATACGCCGATGACAACCCCACAAGACGCATCGAACGCATCACAAAATTCTTAAATGATTTATTAAAATTGTAACCCGTGAGGACGTAAAATCCATAGCCCCCGTACGAAGGGGGTGTGTTGCAAAATCACAACATTTTAAACAAAATCATTTCCTTGGGCCTAAAAACATGTGTTTATAGAAAAAATAAAATATCGCAAAATACCGACATTCCGTAGGGGCGGGGTCCTCCCGCCCGCCTATACGCGGCATATCACCCGGGCGGGAGGACCCCGCCCCTACGAAGGGTATATTGTAAAATCACAACATTTTAAACAAAATCATTTCATTGGGCCGCAAATTTTGCTATACTACCAAAAGATGATTAATAATTATAAAATAACTGGCAGAGAAAACATGGAATTAATTTTAGATAAACAGATTAGTAAGAAAGGTTCAAGATGCCAGTTGTAACGGAGGATTTAATAATAAAGAATTTTAATCTTTATTTAGAAGAGCTTGCTGTCAAGAGAGGAGGTTTTAAAATAGGAGAGGCACCAGAGGTGGGGGCTAGTACTAATGCTAGTGAGTTTGCTGGTGCCTTAGCAACTGAATTAAACAAGGATTGGCCTTTTTTTACAAATATTACACCTAGGACTACTGTTCTATGTGAAGAGAATGTGAAAGAAGGCGAATACGCTGAAAAATTTCTTACCAAAGAATGTCTAGATAATCTAAAAGATAATCTAAAAGGTAACAAGGAAGCTTTCAGGAAGTTCATAGACTATTCGAGACAGAAAGAGTATGAAAAAGTACTAGAAGCTGCTCAAAAAGCGGAAAAAGTTACTCAGAATAATGATATTGAAGCTTGTTTTACAAAATATTCAGCAAGTTATAATTTTAGAGAGGCATTAGCAGAATTAGATAAGTCTCTAGGAACAAGCTCAGATTCCTTTGCCGAAGCTAAAGAAGCAATGAAGCAAGAAAGCAAAGGATTTTCTGGTGCTATTTCTACCGTAGCATCAAATGAGACGCCTGATCTGCCGCAATTACATTTATCAAAATTATTAGAGATAGGTACTAAGATTGGCTATATATCAGAATACGCTCATATTAAATCTCAAGTAGATAAGGTACAAGTATTAATAGATTTCTTTTTTGACAAAAGAAATCTATCGCAACAGGGAGCAGAAGCCCAGGAAACTATATCACATGATGATTTCTGTAGAGATATTGAAGCTATTAGGGAAGCTGAAGAAACAGCGGAAAAATTAGCTAGCTTGATTGATATTTTTCGCGATGGACAGTCTGAACCTTGCTCTATTGATGAAGACAAAAATGTTACTTTTGATTTAAGCAGGGTAGAGGTGAATATTGATTCTGCTTTAGCTGAAGAGGGCGCTTTTAATCTTGGTGAGAGTGAACCTTTTGTAATCAATCTAGATGATTTAAAGCTTGCTGCTGCTGCTGCTGCTGCTGAAAAAAAAGTAATAAAAGCTTTGATTGCAGGTTGTAAAGCTTTAGAGAATGAGTGTTTAGAGGATGGTGTAGGATATGATAGAGTAACAGATATACGTGGGAAAGTAGCAAAATTTGCGGAAAAAATTGGTGATGAGTACAAGGAGGAGCTGGAGAGTTATATGGAGAAGATAGATGAAAAGGAACAATCATTCTTTATTGCAGGAGACGTAGAATTGGCTAAGTTAATACTATCTGCTCAAAAAGCAGAATCTGAAGAAATAATTAGACAACTATTGGAAGCCAAAGTAAGCAAATTAGAGACAGCAGCTCAAGCATTAGAAGAAGCGCAGAGATTAGCCTTAGAGTCAGCATCAGCAGCAGAGCAAGCACAGACTGCCCAATTAGCGCAACATACTGCAGCCTTAACAGCAGAGAGGAAGAGGAGTGAATCTGATATAGCTTCCTTAACAACGAAATACGATAAAAGTGTTAAAGAACTCGGTCAAAAATTAAAAGAAGGAGAAGAGGCGGCAGAGCAAGCCGCCGCCGCAGCTACGGCAGCTTTGGAGACTCAGCATGCAGCAGCATTAGAGGATGCAGAAGAAGCAGCACGAGGGCAAGAAGTAGAGTTGTCAGCTCAAAAACAGGTTACTAAGAAAGCAGCAGCGGCAGTAATGAAGACTGCATTAACAGGTATTAGTCAATCAAGAGTAAGGCAAGGATTTGGTGCTTGGAAGCAAGAGACTAAGGCGTTACAGGAAGCAGAGCGATCAGTAGTACAAGAGAAAGCGCATGCAGCAGAACTAAGTGCACAAGCAGCAGCGCAAGCAGTACAAGCAGAGTTACAAGGAAAATTATCAGCATCAGCAGCGGCGCTAGAAGCACTAAGGGTTGAACATGCAGCTGCGCAGGAACAGAATGCTCGGATTGTAGAAGAGTTATCTGCGTTGAATACAAGAGTAGTAGCAAATATAGATAGTGAACTAGTTACCTTGCGAGATCAGAAAGGTGCGTTAGAAGCAGAGTTAGCAGCTGAGCAAGCAGCATCTACCCAAGCAACAGCGGCAGCAGCAGCACATGCAGCAGCCTTAGAGGCTCAGGCAGCGTCTCAAGTGGCAGAGTTCGGAGCAGAGCAAGCACGAGCAACAGCGGCAGCACAAGCACAAGTGGTGGCAGCGCGAGAAGAATTAGAAACACTAAGAGCAGCACATGAGGCAGCATTAGCTGAGCAAGCAGCACAACAGGCAGCGGCGGCAGCGCAAACACAACAGGCAGAAGAGACTGCACGATTAGCAGTAGAGCAAGCAGCGTCTACCCAAGCAGCAGAAGCAGCAGAGCAAGCCGCCGCCGCAGCTACGGCAGCATTAGAGGCCGCACGAGTAGCAAAAGAGCAAGCAACAGCAGCATTAGAAACACAAGTGGCAGAATTAGAGGGAATTAAGGCGGATCATGCCTTGGCTATAGGGGTGTTAAGGAGTGCATTGGACGGTAATCAAAGAGAATTGTCTCAGGAGAAGATAAAAGCTCTGGAGATGGAGACTAGCTTGGAGCTTCTCCGTGGTAAGGATACAGAAGGTTTACTTGATGAAAAACATGCAGATCAGCAAGCTTTAATAACTGAGTTACAGCTAAGATTAAAAAAACAAGAAGATCATGCTAGAGAATATATACCTTCTCTTAGTAAAATGGTAGGCGAGGTTTCTGAAGAGAGAGATGGGGTTATAAGGGAATTAGAGACTTCTCAGGCAGGTTTTAGGAGTTTAACTCAAGAAAATGATAATTTAAAACTTGCAATAGAGGGTAAAGATCGGGTAATGGCAGGGTTAGAATCTCACACAGATAGGGATGATGATCTTCAACGAAAGGAAGAAGAGGCTAAAGAAGAGCGAGAATCGCTGATAAGAGATCTAGAATATAGTGTTACTAAGGCTGAGGAAGAAAATGCAGATTTGCATCGTCAGATTGGAGCTAAGGATGTTGAAATTTTACACCTACAAACTCAATCAGGTTCATCTACACATTCTCTAGCAGCAGGAGATGGAGATTCTGCTGGAGGTTCAAAAGGTAGGAAGGCCGTAGGATCTAGTGACGGTAGCAGAGCTCTGGATGGGCTTGCTGAAACGACTGTTGATGTAAGTGATGATAGTAGTCTGGAGGAAGGAGATCCTGGGCAGAGCAGAGGAGGGAGTAGCGGATCTCATTCTTTAGATTCAACAGCTAAACTTACTGATGAACTTACCACTCTTCGAGCACAAGTTGATCAAATGAATGTGGCTAATGCGGATAGGAGACTAGAAACAGAAAGGCATAGAATTGCGGCAGGTAGAGAGGTAGCATTATCTAAACATGAATCAGAGGTTAAAATTGCTGAGACTCAGGCTAAAGCTCAGATAGATGTGGAAGCTCTCAGATCTCAGGCTGAAGCAAGAATGTTAGCTGCCAGATTAGTTTCTGAAGAAAAACTATCTGCTGATAGATTACTTATTGAACAAGCAGAATTACGTGCTCAACAACTTAGAGTTCAGCAAGCGCGAGTGGGTAGGTTTCAGGAGAGAAAATTAGAGCAAATGAAAGCTCAGAGTTCTGAAAGGGCTAGGATGCTTGAGGTTGAACAGCAAAGGGAGCAAATAGTTGCTGAAATAGCTGCTGGAGCTGATAGTCAAAAACATGCAGAAGATCATCAATTGGCAATGCAGAAAAATGCTGCGGATGAGTATGCAAGGCAAGATGCTGCAAGAGCGGCAGAGCAAGTAAGGCAAGATGCTGCACAAAAAGAAGATAGAGATCATAAAACAGCTTTGCAAGCAGCGGAATTCGCTGA
>JABJNB010000075.1 GCA_018659145.1 Rickettsiales bacterium | reverse complement strand
CTCTATTCGATCTAGTTCTTTTTTGATAGCACTAAAATCCCATAGATCATCGAATCTCCTGTAAATATGATTCGAGGGTACTAATTCTTCCAAACTTATCATCTCTATTTGGGAAATACTTTTTTTCATCTTTAGGAAATTGTAAACTCTGATTATAGTATAACTACTATCTCAATGTATTCTCCAGGTTTTTATTACTAATTTATCTCAGAAGATTCGGGGCGCGCCCTTAGTATCACGTTCGCGATCTAACGCATCTTTAAATTTCTTTGCAGCTTTATCAACTTTATTATCACTATGGTCTGGTAACGAATCACGCTGTTCTTGAATCTCTTTATTCACCCCTTCTATTTCCTTATACTTCTTATCTTGCTCCAAGTCAAATAGTCCCTGCTCATGCTTTGCATCCTGATACCCAGGAGCCAGCGCTGCTAATGGAAATGCCACAAGTAATATAGCCGCAGCAATATATGAAGCTGCCATAACTGCCATAGTTGCAGCAAAAATACCAATCACCCCACCCAGAATAGTTCCAGAATTTATAAGATGGCCTGAACCAACAAGAGTTGGCCGCGCAGCATCATCCACCCTCTGTTGTATTGCATCCCGTTTCTGCTCAAGCTTCTTAATTGATACTGCCGTGTTATCTTCATGATTTTTTTCGGCGGTAGATTGCAATGACTTTCTAACTACATTTAAAAATTCTGGATCTAATCCCTCACCGTTCTTATCAATATGATCTCGTAATTGACCGCCATTACCTCTTAAGTTAATTTTTTCCAACATCGCCTTAAAAGGCTTTGGGTCAGATTTATATTTTGTAACAAATAATGCATTTAAAAAGTCAATATGATCAATAGCTAAATTGGCGATTTTATTCTCATCAACATTTAATTTATTTAAATCAAGTAAATATTGAAAAGCTTCCATATCATTTTCCGCTAATATTTCCAGATATAAATGATCGTTTGGTATAATCGATTTAATACAATCCTGAATGTCAAGATCATTATCATCTTCATCCCCTATTCCCAAACCCATCTCAAGCCAAGCATAACTAGCGCCCGACTTTTGATACTTACATAAAGCTACAAAATTACCGACATTGTCTGGTTTATAGGTGGCAAGTTTATCTACAAAAAAACGTCGCATTCCTTCACTTAAGGAATCCATCTCTTCTTGGCTAACATATAATGATCTTACGATATTTCTTTGATGCTCTTGGGGTAATTGTTCTAAGATAGATGCTCTTGGCGGCACTTCAGCCCTAGTTGATGTGCCAGCTCTTCCTGCTTTGCCAGGTCTTGCTTTATCTATACGACTTGCTAAATCAATAAAGGCATCATCATACTCTTCATCACCAATCGCATGGTCTACTAATATTTGCGCGAAAGCTAAATTGGCTACCCGCAAAACCTCATTATCTGCGGATTTGGGATTTCTTAATAAGCTTATTAATGCTCTACGGTGATTTACTCTAGGTACTCTGGCTGGCATTTCTCACATCTATTAAATTGACTTACATCTACAAGACTTCCAACCACGGCCTAGAAATCTTCTTTAAAATAAGCTGCTTATTATATCAAACTAGGTTCAAAAACACAAATCAATAAATAAATCTTTAGCTTAATGCTTTGTTCAAACAAATAGCAACAACTCCTATTAACTCAAACGATATAAGCTTAGCTCTAAGATATCTTGTAATATTTCCTTCGACTCAGATGCAGGCAAAGCATTCAAGCGAAGCAATGCACTTTCTTTATAAGTCATTGTATATTCAATGGACTTCTCTCTTATTTTATACTGCTTCATCAAATCTAAAATTTGATTCAAATCTGATTCTTGCTTATCTTGCTTAGATATAATTTTTTGTAAAACGCCTGAATCTTGCTTCATTTCACTATGTAATAAAATAACGGGTAATGTTATCTTATTTTCAAAAAAATCATCTCCTACCGATTTTCCAATGATATCTCCATCGCCAAAATAATCTAACAAATCATCTATTATTTGAAAAATGACACCTAAATTAAAACCAAATTCATATAATTTGCGCTCAAGATCCTGTGATCCAGATGCCAAAATTACGCTATTTCGACAAGCTTCAGCAAATAATTTTGCCGTTTTAGCTGAAATAACCTCTAAATATTTGCTCAAGGATATCTCCTGTGATTTTAACAACTCTAACTGCACGATCTCACCTTCAGCAATGATTGATGAGGCCTTAGCTAGATTATCAAGTATGGTTAAGTTGTTAGTCTTTACCATTAATTCAAAGCTTTTAGCAAAGATAAAATCTCCGGCCAAAATTGCTGATTTATTATCCCAGATATTGTTAACTGTATCAACTCCTCGGCGCTTATCACTTTCATCAATCACATCATCATGCAAAAGAGTTGCCGTATGAATTAATTCAACCGCGCTAGCTAAACAATATATTTTAGGCCCATTGTAACCCAAAGCTTTAGCCGTAAGAATAGATAAAACTGGCCTAATTCTCTTACCACCAGAATTCACAATATGGTCTACTATGCTGCTCGTTAACTTACTGTCTGATACTAAAGTCGATTTGAGTAATTGATTAATTTCCTCAATATCATTCTTAACAAATTTTTTAATTTTTTGAGCTTGATTACTATCGAGACTAATAAATTTCTTTTGTTTAAAAAATTTCACTTATTTGAATTATTTGCTATAGCTCATAGATATTATTAACATCCCCCAACCAATACCTAACTCCTTAAGATACAAGTGGTGCCCGCGGCCGGACTTGAACCGGCAAGGGCCTAGGGCCCCACGGATTTTAAGTCCGTTGCGTCTACCAATTCCGCCACGCGGGCATTGGATGCTTGCAAGCTTTATAAACATGATTTATTTAGATTCAACAATTTAAAAGGTTTTGCAGGGTTCGCAATATATTTAATCACGGGCGGGAGGACACCACTCCTACAAATAACTTTTAAAGATTTCTACTAATTTTGAGCTGCTCATTCCGGCATCTTCATACATTTCATCTTGGGTTGCATGCTCGACAAACTCATCTGGAAGAGTTAAGTTTTTGATTTTGAAACTTTGATATTCTTTATGGAGTAAATATTGATTTACACTAGCCGAAAATCCACCGCTACTTCCCTCTTCAATTGTCACTAGCTTATTATGACTTTGCATAATTTTATCAATAAGATTTGTATCAATTGGTTTCGCAAAACGCATATCGCAAATTGTAATTTTATCCCCCGTCTCTTCTTCCAAAACACTTGCTGCTGCTATCACATTATCTAAATGACAACCTAAGGATAAAATTGCCAAACTACTTCCCTCTTGCACTATCCGGCCCTTACCAATCTCTACAGATTCTGAAGCAACTAATCCATCTGATTTGCCAGAACCTCTAGGATAACGAAAAGCAAATGGCCCATCATTATAATTGCATGCTGTATTTACAATATTTTTTAATTCTTGCATACTACTTGGAGCCGCAACAACCATATTAGGCAAGCAGGATAAATAAGCTAAATCAAAACTACCGCTATGAGTAGCGCCGTCCGCGCCAACATATCCAGCACGGTCTATAGCAAAGCGTACCGGCAAGTTTTGAATAGCAACATCATGAATTATCTGATCATATGCTCGTTGTAAGAACGTTGAATAAATGGCCACAAAAGGCTTCATTCCCTCTGCTGCAAGACCGGCAGCAAAAGTCACCGCATGCTGCTCAGCAATCCCAACATCAAAAGACCTCTCCGGAAATTTCTTAGCAAATTTATCAAGGCCTGTACCCGATGGCATAGCTGCAGTTATAGCAACTATATGACTATCTGTACTAGCTTGCTCGACTAATTCATCGGCAAAGCATGCAGTGTAACTCATGGCTGATGACTTGCTCTGCTCACCTGTTGCAACAGAAAATTTACCAACTCCGTGATAATGATCTCCCGCCTCTTCAGCCGGCTTATACCCCTTACCCTTTTGAGTTACAACATGCAATAATACCGGATGGGTTGATGGATTACTTTTATAACTTTCTAATACCTCAACCAGCTTAGCTATATCATGACCATCTATAGGACCTGAATATTTCAGGCCTAAATTCTCAAATAAATTACTACCGAGCAACACTTCATTTACGACACCTTTAGTTTTGCGCTCAAAGTTAATGAAAGATTTTTGCATTGCCTCCGGCAGGATTTGAACAGCTGATTTCGCCGACTTTCTGATCATCGCAAAATTCTTAGAGCTAATAAGATTAGATAAATACTTAGCTACCGCGCCCGTTGGCTTGGCTATAGACATGTCATTATCGTTAAGAATGATCAATAATTTTCCATCCACCTTTTCTGCATTATTCATAGCTTCATAAGCAAGGCCTGCACTTAAAGCACCATCACCTATTACTGGAATGACAAAATATTCTTCATTTTTTAAATCACGTGCTTTTGCCATACCAATAGCTGCAGAAATTGAAGTGGAGCTGTGACCAGCTCCAAAAGAGTCGTACTCACTCTCAAACCGACTGGCAAACCCTGATAATCCCCCCTTTTGCCTGATAGTTAACATCCTGTCTTTACGCCCTGTTAAAATCTTATGCGGGTATGATTGATGACCAACATCAAAAATAATTTTATCTCTAGGTGTATCAAAAACATAATGAAGTGCCGTGGTTAACTCTACAACTCCAAGCCCAGCTCCCAAATGACCACCAGTTTGTGATACAGAATCAATCATATGCTCTCTAATATCAGAACACAGCTCTGGTAACTGCGACTTACTAATATTAGTCCTTAAATCTTTTGGATAAAAAACTTGGTCTAGCAATGTATTTTTCTGATTCTTTTTCACGTGATGCATTTAGCTTACTACACATAATTATCAACCCTATAAGTAGATTAGGTGAGAGTTGGCATCATACCAAGGCTCAGCTATAATACTAGATTTAATAAAATATTTTTTAAGTAAAAATTAATATTATAAGGGAGCCCTGACATTAGTCGCAGCATAGGCAGTAATTGCAACAGAGACGGCAAGGTTTAAAGATCTTGTTTTGGAATTAATTGGTATTTTTGCCCTCTTCGCGCACATGTTGTGAACCTTATCTGGGACTCCGCTTGATTCTTGGCCAAAGAGAAAAAAACTATCTGGCAATATTATAGTCTCAGATAATGCTTTATCAGATTTGGTCGTCATTAATATTATATCCGCATTTTGATTTTTATCTAAAAAATCAGCAAAAGATTTATATCTAATAATCTCAACTTTATCAAAATAATCCATTGCGGCTAACTTTATTCTTTTACTAACAAAAGGAAAGCCACAAGGATCAACAATATGAATTACAGCTTCAAAACACGCGGCTGTTCTAATAATAGAACCTAGATTTTCTGCTATTTCTGGTTGAAATAATACTATATTTAGCATAGGATAAATTTTAATTATAATTACTTCCATTACTTCATATATGTCTTCTGGTAAATATCAAAAAGGTTTTCGCAATACTTTCGCTAAAGTTAAGACAGCTAAAGGTCGAAAAATATCTTCAACCCTTTGGATTCAAAGACAAATAAATGACCCCTATAGTCAATTAGCCAGAAGAGAAAACTACCGCTCTAGAGCAGCATTTAAATTATTAGAGATAGATGACAAACTAAATATTATAAAAAACGCTAAAACTATCTTGGATTTGGGCTGTGCTCCTGGAGGGTGGTTACAAATATTAAAAGCTCGTAATAAAAAAGCTTCTATAGTTGGCGTCGACCTGCTCGAGATTGACGAAGTGCCTGGATGTCATTTTATCAAAGGTGATTTTTTAGATAACGATATCCAGCAAGATATTATCAACAATATGAGTACTGATAAATTTGACTTAATTATATCAGATATCGCACCTAATAAATCAGGTCACAAAAACACCGATATGATTAGAATGTATGCAGTTGCTGAAGAAGTTCTGCAATTTGCGACTAGCTATTTAAGCAAGGATGGTGACTTAATTATGAAATTGTTTATGGGAAAAGATTTTGATATAATCTTAACAAGCTTAAAGAAAAACTTCAAAACTATTAAACAAATCAAGCCTGATTCATCAAGAAAAGACTCTTCTGAGTTTTACCTTATTGCCCAAAGTTTTATTTGACGATAACTAAAGATGATATATCATCTGCCTCTAATTTTATGGTGTTAGCCTTGTTGAAAAATTTAAATAGCTTGATTATCTCTGGCAAAGAGTCTCTTCCTATAATTGAAGGCGGCAAGGGTGTAAATGTTTCCAACGGAGTAAGTGCCGGAGCTTTTGCAGCAGCCGGAGCAGTTGGTACATTCTCTGGTGTGAATGGTGAGTTACTTGATAACAATGGCACCCCAATACCATTAGTATTTCACGGAAAGACTAGAAACGAACGTCATGAGGAGTTGATTGCCCACTCTATTGACGCCGCTATTTGCCAAGCAAGAATTGCATCAGAAGCATCAAACGGCCAAGGAGCTATCCATATGAATGTTTTATGGGAGATGGGTGGAGCCGAAAGAATTTTAACAGCAGTGCTACAAAAAACCAAAGGCATGATACACGGGATTACCTGTGGAGCTGGAATGCCATATCAACTTGCAGCCATCTCTGAAAAATACAAAGTCTATTACTACCCTATAGTCTCCTCTATGCGCGCATTCAGAGCTTTGTGGAAAAGATCTTATGCCAAGCATCCCAAATATCTTGGAGCTGTAGTTTACGAGGACCCTTGGAAAGCAGGTGGACACAATGGATTATCCAACGCCGAAGATCCTAATACTCCCGAAGACCCTTATATACGAGTTAAAGCAATTCGTAAATTTATGAATGGAGTGGGTTTAGAAAATACTCCTATAGTTATGGCAGGTGGTGTATGGAACATAGCTGAATATGAGAATTGGCTTGATAATCCCGAGATTGGTAAAATTTGCTTTCAATTTGGAACAAGGCCAATTATAACAATTGAAAACCCTGCTCCAAAATCATGGAAAGATAAGTTACTAACATTAAAAGAAGGGGATGTATTTTTAAACAAGTTCTCACCTACCGGATTTTACTCATCAGCTGTAAATAATAATTTTATAAAAACATTACGTGAACGCTCACACAGGCAAGTAGAATTTAGCGCGGAAGTAACGGATGTATTCAACACAGTATATAGCTACGGAGCTCGCAACCGGAAGATTTATATAAAGCGAGATGATTTTGATAAAATCTCTGAATGGAATAATGCAGGACATACAGAATTACTAAAGACCCCTGATAATACCGTAATATTTGCCTCAATAGATGAAACTGCTGCAATCCGAACCGATCAGGTTAGCTGCATGGGATGCCTTAGTTATTGCGCCTTTAGCAACTGGACCACTCATGATAATAACTTCACTACAGGGAAGCTACCAGATCCTCGAAGCTTTTGTATTCAAAAAACTTTACAAAACATTGTCTATGATGGCGACGTTATGAATGAGTTAATGTTTGCTGGTCATAATGCATTCAAATTCGCAACAGATCCATATTACGCAGATGGCTTTATTCCAACAACTAAGCAACTTGTTGAACGCATTATGACTGGTCAGTAAAAGACTTTGCCGCAGGGGTTTAGGCCTCGCGCCCTTGTCCCTACTGCAAGCGGGTTGTGTTGCAAGATAATTGGGCAAGAGTTTTTTGATAAAGATTTTAGCACGAATAGAACCAACTATTCAAAAAGAATATTTCATAACAATGCATGTCTTTAGCGCTAACTATATTGCGACACAATCTGGTGGAGAAGCCCCTACACAACAATCTTAACCAACCCCAAATAACTTCAGCATGATTTTTTGATAAATCGTCTTCTGAGCTTGGCTGATAATCAAATCACCGGATAATACACCAGCCTCATATGGCTTCGCCTGCTTGACAACACGCCCTCTACTATCAATAACCGCGCTAATACCAAGATTAGTACTCCTAAGCACTGGGGTCGCTGACTCTATCGCCCTACTTCTAACTATATCTAGGTGCTGAAATGGTGCCGTACTAATTTGAATATTAAACATTTTCTGAATAAACCATATATCATTCGAAATATTAATAATAACATCAGCTGGCTTCCGAATAGTTGCCATACTATATAAAGCATCGTAACAAATTAACGGCTTTATTATAGGCAAATTATCATGAATTTTAATTGATTTTGTCTCCCCGCTTAAATATCCAGATGAGTTACTTGCCAAAGGCGAGTTAAAAATACGCAAATAAGGTATATACTCACCAAAAGGCACTAAATACTTCTTGTCATAAAAATCTTGCAACTTGCCAAATTCATCATAAACAAAAAAGCTATTATAATATTCGCTGCCATTCGCAATTCGAGTTGCACCAGCAACTAGAAAGCGCGCATTATCTAACCTGCCCAAAATATAATTAAAAACCTCAGAATCATCTAATGACTCAACAGGAAAGCTAACTCCGCCTTCAGGAAAGATAACAAAGTCATATCGACCACCCTGCTTCGACGCTATATTAATCTCTTTATCAATATTCGCCTTTGCTCGCTCACTAATAAACCCATGATGCTCAGAAATAGATGGATGCACTATCAGATAAGAAAACTTCTTAACTTCAGATTTGTCCTGAGACTTTATACGCCACTCTCCATAACTATAAATCAAACCTATGATCACAATATTACTTATCAAAAAACATATAAACGATCTCTTTGTACCTAGAGAGAACTTCTCATTGGTAACTAGAAATAACGAGCCATATATAAACGCTATAACAAGGCTAGCCCCATAAGTTCCTATTAACGAATAAATTTGAGATAGATTATCATTAACAAAAAAATTATAGCCAAGCAGCCCCCAACTAAAGCCCTGAAAATCAATTAGGACCAATATTGACGACCTAATTACCTCAAATAAAAACCAGAGTATTATAGCAACTAAATAGAATTTGAGCTTAGATAATCGGTACCTCTTATGCAGGTAATCTAAAATATAAATTTGTGGCAAAAGATAGAATAAGACAAAATATCCCGGTATAATAATTAAAGATGGGAAGAAATAAAACCAATAGCTCGTAAAATCCACAAGCATGGAAAAAGACATCCAGTAATAATTTGCAAAAAAGAAACCTAAGCCAAAAGATATCCCATATTTGATTTTTAACCTTAAATCACTTTGATAATAATTAAAATGCAAAAAGTAACTGATAACAACAAATCCTGCCAACACAAAATATATCGGAGCTGTTGTAACAAAAATAAGCAAACCTATTAAGAATGGCTTTATACAGAAGCCTCGAATGGCTTTTGAGAATGGAAAAGATTCTAACATTTCGAATGTATAGGATTAACAAATCAAGCTAACTTCTTACTAGTCAAATTCTATCACAACTGTTTTAATAAACCTTGGCACAGCTTCTTTGATGTGAAACTTAATCCCTGACTCATGAGCAATAACTTCACCAGCTTTCGGTATCTTATTACAAATATTCATCAAATATCCGGCTAAAGTGTCATACTCATCTTTAGAAGATAGCTTTACCAGAGATATCCCTAACTTCTCTTCTAAATCCTCTATTTTAATTCGAGCATTAACTTCAAACATCTTAGCATCAATCTCTTCAATCTCATTTTCCTCAATATTACCAAATACTTGTTCAAACAAATCTTCTAAAGTTATTACGCCATCAGTCCCTCCATATTCGTCAACTACAATGGCAATATTAATTTTTTTTGTTCGCATCTTAACTAACAAATCAACAACCTTCATCAAAGGTGGTACAAACAAAATAGGTTTGATTACTTTTTTAATACTCAAATTACTTCCTGCTTCTGACTTGCCCAAGACATCTTTCATATGCACAAAGCCCTTAATGTGATCCAAAGAATCATTATAAACTGGTATCCTCATATGATTACTTCTTACCATAAGATCTCTGACTTCCCATAATTTTGAGCTAGAATCAATTGCTACTATATCGGTCCTAGGCGTCATAATGTCTTCCACCTGGTCATTAGTAAGATGCGCTACATTTAAGATAATCTTCTTCTGCTCCTGATCTCCAAGATCATTAGATGCAGTCACAATATTTGTAATTTTCTGCGAAAGCGTTTCACTAGTTTTTTTTCTACTCAAGAAAGCAGAAAACTTCATGTAAAAAAGCGCAACACGACTCTCTTTTTTCACCTCATCTCCAGGCTCGGAAACTGCATCAATATCCATATAATAATAAAATATAGTAGCTGATCATATACCATATTTTTTTTTAATAGTAAATCATTAAAAATGCCGCCTAATACCCAGCCCCATATTTAAATCAGGATTTAATTGAATATTTTATGAGTAGAAATTTTATGTAGAAAATGCAGGACTAGCCTAAGCTAATTCAAATTTTTTATATAAAATTTATGCCATAAAACAAATTAGTAAATTATGATTTAAAGATGGGATTTTGTATAATATCAAAGTTTATATTTATATACTTATTTGATCGGAGGAGTTTTGAGGTACAAGCCTGAGATAAAAAACCATTCGTATCAGGCTTATATAGATGTTTTTTTAGATTATATTTAGAGCCAAAAATACAAAGAGCAAATGGTTAGCTAAGCATGAACTTTGGTATTAATCTATATTGTAAGGATTACTAATATCTAATTTTTGCAATATATCAATTTCTAGCGCCTCCATTACCTCTCCAGCTTCGGCCTCAACATGATCATAACCCAAGAGGTGCAGGAAGCCATGGATTAACAAATGATATAAGTGGTGTTCAAAAACTTTACCCTGATCTCTCGACTCTTGCATTATAGTATCAAAGCTTAAGACTAGATCCCCCAAACCGTAATCTTCACTTTCTTCAGGCCAATCATTAATATCTGGGTTTTCTGCAAAACTTAGAATATTAGTAGGCTTATTCTGACCTCTATATACATTGTTTAACCCACGCACAAACTTATCATCCGCCAACACAACAGATAGTGCGCTATGCCTAAATTTTTTTTGATACCCTAAATAACTTGCCGCTAAATTAAGTACAGCTTCAATCTTAGACTGATAACCTTCTGCAGTCCATTGGCCCAGAGCTTTGTTTATAACAATAATTTCCATCTAGACGAGCTTACCATGCAGACTATAAGGTCCTGCGCGAGTTATCTCAACCTTATGCATCTGATTATGCAAATTTGTATCACCGCTATCAATACAGACCGATTGCAAGTAAGGACTGCGACCCACTTGCTGACCTTTAAAAGACCGGTCAAATAATACATCTACCACCTTACCTTCAAATGTTTGATTAAATTTAAACTGCTGATCTGATAGCGCCTTCTGAACCCTTTGCAATCTTTCAGACTTAATAGCTTCAGATATTTGATTGGCTTTCCCAGCAGCTGGAGTACCCGGTCTTGGACTATATTTAAAAGAGTAGCATTGAGCAAACTTCACTTGCTTTATCAGATCCAAAGTAGCATCAACATCCTCTTCTTCCTCCCCTGGAAATCCGATAATAAAATCCGAGCTAAAGGCTATACCAGGTCTTGCTATACGCAATTTCTTAATAATCTCAAAATAAAGCTCCCTATCATGCTTACGGTTCATCAACTTTAAGATCTTGTCAGATCCTGACTGCACGGGCAAATGCAATAAAGGCATGAGTTTACTACTTGTGGCATGGGCCTCATATAACTCATCATGCATATCTCTGGGATGAGACGTCATATATCTTATGCGCTCTAATCCATCTATTTTATCTAGCTCCATTATTAACTTTCCTAGATTGCTTGCTTGCCCTTTGTCATTTACTCCATGATAACCATTTACATTCTGCCCAAGCAAAGTAATTTCTTTGGTGCCATTGGCCACAAAACTTCTGGCTTCACTTAAAACCTTCTCAACAGGGCGTGAAAATTCTGCTCCTCTGGTATAAGGAACAACACAAAAAGTACAAAACTTATCACAACCTTCTTGTATTGACAGGAAGCCACTTACCGACTTAGAGACCGTGTGCTTTGGTAACAAATCAAACTTTTCCTCTTCTATAAAATCTAATCTCACAGCCTTATCCTTACGCTTTACCAGCTCTGGTAAGTTATGATATGATTGCGGCCCGACTACAAAATCAACAAAAGGCGCACGCTTAAACATCATGTCCCCTTCGGCCTGCGACACACATCCTGCAACAGCGATTAACATTTGCCGGCCTTGCTGCTTAAAGCTTTCTTTTACAACATTAATTCTACCAAGCTCGGAATATACTTTCTCAGCAGCTTTCTCTCTAATATGACAAGTATTTAATATCACAAAATCAGCATTATGATAATCATCCACCTGCTTATACCCCAGTGGTAGTAATAAATTAAGCATGCGCTCAGAATCGTAAACATTCATCTGGCAACCATACGTTATCATGCATAAACTTTTAGTTTGTGGCTCCATAATCTCACTCTTTACTTAAGGATAATTAAAAAATCTAATAGGCTTTTAACCTTTCTTCTTTGGCGTAACATATAACTCTAACTTATGATGCACAAGTTCATAGCCCAAGATATCAACAATCTTTTTTTGTAACCTCTCAACCTCCTCATTGCAGAACTCTATAATCTCACCAGTTTCAAGATTGATTATATGGTCATGATGGTCTCCTTCAATTTCATAACGCGCCCGGCCATCACCAAAATCATGCTTTTCAACAATCTTAGCCTCCTCCAATAATTTAACCGTACGGTAAACAGTAGCTATAGAAACCTTGTTATCAATCACCCTTGCTCTAGCATAGACCTGATCCACATCAGGGTGATCTTTAGACTCATCAACAACTCTTACAATCACCTTACGCTGCTCAGTTACTTTAATCGCGTTTTCTCTACAAAACTCTATAAATTCATCAATTATCCCGCTCATTGCCTAACCCAAATATTCTTGAAAAAACTTTACTAATTCACTTGTTTCCACATTATAAAAACTATGAGATACGTAGCTGCCATCTCGCTTTGTCAAATATATATAAGCCGAATGATCAACCTGATACTCACCCTTATCGCTAGCCTCAGCTTTACTACTATAGACACCAAACGCCTTAATTACAGCCTGGACCTCAATATCAGATCCCGTCAATCCAACAAAGTTATTATGATATGATGATAAAAACTCTTTGATCGCCTCAGGGTCGTCACGCTCTGGATCTATTGTAATAAAAAGCGGTGTTAAATTATTGAGTAACTTAGGATCCAGCATTTCTAATGCTTTGGTAATATTATCCATTCCAACAGGGCAAACTCCGTAGCAATTTGTAAATCCAAAAAATACAAGTAAATAATCTGTTTTAAAATCATTACTTGAAACTCGAATATTATCTTCATTGGTTAGTGTAAAACTAGTACCTATACTGAGCCCATCCTCCTGTTGCTTAGATAAACTTTGTATATAAGCAAGAGCTCCGAAAAACAAGGCTGCAATTATTACCAATAAAGAAAAATAACTCATTACTCTTAAAATTATTGCTTTATTCATGATCTATGCTTATTAAGTTTCGCTGTTTATATTATACTCGATTATGAAAAATTTAGAATCAAATAAAATCATCGCAAGCATATTACTTTCTGGTTTAATTGCAATGCTTTGTAGTTTTTTCACTGATATCCTATATAAGGCTGATCATTCACCTCATATGCGTGGTTACCAAGTATCGATTGAAGAAAGTGCAACGACCCTTGAGTCAAAGCAAGTCCCCGAGGAGATTGTTATTGCAGATATAATGAAGTCAGCTGATTATGATAAGGGTAAGGCCTTATCCAAGAAATGCACATCTTGTCACTCCCTTAACAAAGATGGGCCAAACAAAGTCGGGCCTAATTTATGGAACATTATTAATTCTGATATTGCGTCAAGAACAGACTATACTTATTCAAAGGCCTTGACTGCAATAGAAGGTAATTGGAATTATGACGCAATGTATAAGTTTCTAAATTCACCAAGAAAATACGCTCCTGGTACAAAAATGTCTTTTGCCGGATTCAAGAAACCCAAAGATATTGCATCAATGATTGAGTTTTTGAGGAACAATAGTGAAAATCCTGCGCCTTTGCCTAATTAGTTACTGTCTGTTTACAGGGAATTTATCTGCTAGTTATTACTTTTCATTTTTTGACAACCCTAAATATCAAGAAGACTTTTCTCACTTTGATTATGTAAACCCTGATGCCCCGAAATCTGGGCATCTAAGAATAGGGGCTGTGGGATCTTTTGACAACCTAAACCCATTCATTCTTCAAGGCCAAGCTGCTAGCGGTATTGGCTTTAGCTTCGATTCACTAATGTCAAAGTCACAAGATGAGCTTGCATCAGCATATCCCCTTATTGCAAATTCGATCAATATTAATGACGCAACATCAGAAGTTAGCTTCAATTTGCGCCAGGATGTAAGCTTCCATGATGGATCGTCTCTTGAGAGTATTGATATCAAGTTTACTTTCGAGATCTTACAAAGCAAAGGTCACCCTAGATATAAAATAGTTTTACGTGATATCTCCAAAATAACGATTTTAGATGCTCATAACATTACGTTCACACTAAATGATATTAATAATAAAGATCTGATATTGCAGATCATTCAAATGCCTATATTCAGCAAAAAATATTTTGATGATCATGATTTTACCAAAACAACCTTAGAACCACTTATGGGTAGCGGCCCTTATATAATATCAAAATCAGAGCCAGGAAAATCAATTGTATACACAAGGGATAAGGACTACTGGGGCAGATCACTCCCTGTAAATACAGGCCTTTACAACTTTGAGCAAATTAGTTATATTTATTACCGCGATAGCGATATAGCGATAAGAGGCCTCAAAGCCAAAGAGTATAATTTTAGATATGAGAATATTGCGAAAAACTGGGCCACACAATATAATGATGAAAGGCTAAAGCTACATCTAAAGCAAGATTTCATAAAACATTCAATCCCGTCAGGGATGCAATCTTTTACAATGAACAATAGATTAGCCAAATTTTCAGACATACGTGTCCGCAAAGCAATGAATCTTGCCTTTGATTTTGAATGGACTAATAAGAACTTATTTTTCAATAGCTATAATCGTACAACGAGCTTTTTTGACAATTCTATTTTCAAATCATCCGCGGTCATGACAACAGAAGAAGAAAGGGCCATAAGTAATCTGAGTTATAGACTTGATGAGATTGCTAGCCTATCCAACTCTATAATTTCAACTAGTGATGGCAGCGGATATAATCGAGAATCCTTATTGGAGGCAAAAAAATTATTAGAAGATGCCAACTACCTCATACAAGACCATAAACTAATAGATCCCAAAACAAACAAGCCTTTTATAATAGAGTTTCTCATCACCTCCCCTTCATTTAAAAGAGTGATTCTGCCTTATATGGCTAATTTAAAGAAATTGGGCATCACATCAAAAATCAAATTAGTTGATTTTAGTATTTATCAAAAAAGATTAGAAAACTTTGAATTTGATCTCACAGTCAGCGTATTTCCTAACTCCATGATTCCAGGTAATGAATTATATGCTTACCTACACTCAAACAATAAAGATATTACGGGTAGCCGCAATATTGCCGGCATTGCTAATAAACATATCGACGAAATCGTCACAAAAATTCCAAACATTACTGATTTAGACGAATTAAAAACCTACACCTCTATTTTGGACAAATTATTACTTAGCAATTATTACGTTATACCCCATTGGAATATTAACGCCTTTCGCCTGGTTTATTGGGATGAGATTACTCACCCTAAAAATACTCCAGCATATGATTTATGCTTAGAATGCTGGTATGAATCTGAGTAGTGATTAACATAACATAAAATTGTGATTCACTTTCGTAGGTGCTAGCTACCCAGGCGCCTACCCGATGGATCGTGCAAAAAAACTCAATGATCGATATGGTGGCGACGATAAGTGACAACTATCCAGACTGCTATTGTTTGGACATCAAAGAAGTCAATACCCCCTAATATTCCAATGCTACAGAATCAATAAATTCTGAGCGGTTGATATCCATATTTAAGATCAATGCTGTGCTAACTAGGACAATTAGCATCATGGTTCCACCATATGAGAAGAATGGTAATGGAGCGCCAACTACTGGTATCAAGCCAATGACCATCGATATATTAATAAAAAAATGCAGAAATAAAAATACTGCAATACCCAGTATCACGAGCTTTCCAAATTGATGACGGCATTTCCCAGCTAAATTTAAAGCTCTAAAAAAATATATCATAAACAATATAATCAATATTAACGCTCCTATAAAACCAAATTCTTCGGCAATGATTGTAAAGATGAAATCAGTTTCACTCTCGGGCAAAAAACTTAGGTGACTTTGAGTTCCAGACAAGAACCCTTTGCCCAATAGCCCTCCAGACCCGACGGCAATCTTAGACTGAATAATATTATACCCGGTACCTAAAGGATCAGAATCTGGGTTTAAAAATGTGAGCACCCGTTGCTGTTGATAAGATTTTAAATTTACCCATAAAATTGGCATCATCAAAAGCATAGAGGCACCTGATACAGCAAAAAACCAAACATTAATTCCAGCACAAAACATAATACTTATACCCGTTGCAAGCAATATCAATGTTGTCCCTAAATCTGGCTGAGCTAAAATTAGTAAGCAAGGTATAGCGATATATATAACAGGTAATGATATATGCATTACCTTCTTCATATTATAGATATGTGTATTATGAAAATATTTCGCAAGAGTTAGAATAATGGCGAGTTTCATTACTTCTGAAGGCTGGATATTAAAGCCTCCTATACTAACCCATCTCTTAGCTCCAAGCACTGTGCTCCCACTAACCTCAGCTATTATTAATAGCAGCAATCCAAAAAAATAAGTGATATAGCTATATTTGAAAAGAAATTTGGTGTTAATGCAAATAATCAAAACCATTAACGGGATAAAGACACAAAATCTCTGGATCTGCCTTAAAGCAAAAGCATCAAAATCACCTCCTCCAGCCGAATATAAAACAATGAATCCGAATATAGATAATAGAATGGTCGCCCCTAATATTACAGGGTCAGCTCGATAAATCCTTGTAAAATCAAATAGTTTATCCTGATTTTCTCTATTGGTAGAATGAATATTATATTCCATATATTAAAATTTTATGCTTATTAGCAAACTCTATAACTTTTTCCTTATTCACAAACAGAGTATTCTTTGCATCAACTATTAATACCTTAATATTTCCCTCTCGCATATTCTCTAAAGTTTGGATCCCGATAGTGGGCAAATCAACTCGTAAATCTTGATTTTTCTTAGCAAATTTTACTAGGATTGCTAATTTATTGTTTTTAATATCAATATATTGGCCACATCTTTTAATAAGATTATCTGTACCTTCCGAACCCTCTATACCTATAACACGCTTGTCCTGCATTATTAATGATTGCCCTATATCAAAACTTGCCAAACTTTGATGTACATCTATTGCGATATTTAAATCTTCTTCAAAACTTTTGTATAATTTAGTATTAGTATATAAACCTGGCGCTCCCATGATTAAATTAGCACAAATATCTAAGACAGATACTACTGCTATATTCTGTCTTTCCAAAAAGCTAATAACACTACGCAAGATATTATCATCTCCTAATAATTTTTTCTTGCCAATTTGAGCTAATAGAACGGATCCTTTAAAATCAACTTTAAGGTCCGAAAACTTTGGCTTCTCGACCTTACCAACTAAGCATATTTTTGTAACATTATGACTATGCAAGAACCTAATAATTCCCGATACTTGTCCTATAAAAAACTCCTCACACTTAATATCATCAGACTTGGAATATTCAAATAATCCATTAATCGACACTACACAAAATGGTATCTCAAGCTTAGATAACTCCTTAATAAGGTAATGTGGTATTTCACCGCTACCGGCTATAATACCAAAAGATTCTTTGGTCATTTGCTTTTAGGACTACAAATTGCATTAGCATTGTCAGCTTCTATAAAATCAATCACATCTAATACATGTTTATCTGTAAAATCACGCCTAATTTCTTTTAGCTTTTCAGAGAAAACCAAATCACTTGCTTTGAATAAAGCCTGATACATTTTTTGTAATGATTTAATACTATCTAAAGCAAAATTGCGTCGTTTTAAACCAACAATATTAATTCCTGATAAATTAGCTCTCTCACCTATTATAAGACCAAATGGTATAACATCCTTCTCAACACCAGACATACCACCTATTATTGAATGCTCACCTATTCGTACAAATTGTTTTACAGCTGATAACCCACCTATAATCACATAGTCACTTACCATTACATGCCCAGCTAAAGTAGCATTATTAGCTAAGATCACATAATCCCCTACAAAGCAATCATGTGCTATATGAGATGCGACCATCAATAAACAATTATTGCCGATTTTAGTAAGCGATTTATCTGCAAAATTTTTATTACCATCATTTGTACCGGAATGAATAGTAACATGCTCGCGAATGACATTATTATTCCCTATCTCCAACCTTGACTCTTCTCCAACATACTTTAAATCCTGGGGCTCGGAACCAATCACAGCAAATGGAAAAACAATATTATTATTGCCAAGAACAGTGCTCCCTCTAATGACAACATGAGAATCAATTTTGCAATTATCACCAATAACTACATTACCTGTTATATAGCAAAAAGGCCCTATCTTAACATTGCTACCGAGCTGAACGGAAGCCTCAACTATTGCTGTTGGATGAATATTTTGTACCATCACTTTTCTTTATTTAGGTTTGTCTGTAATCATTGCCGAAAAACTACATTCAGCTACCACCTTATCATCAACATAAGCCTTGCCTTCAAAACGCCATACGCCCCCCCTATGTTGAATAACATCAACTCTTAGCTTCACTGTATCACCTGGTATAACAGGCTTCCGGAACTTCGCCTTATCAATCGACATAAAATAAACCAGCTTTTCTTCTGGATTATCAAGATTTGATTTTGAGACTAAAATAGCCGATGTTTGAGCTAGAGCTTCAACAATCAAGACTCCCGGCATAATTGGATGGCCAGGAAAATGCCCATTAAATTGAGGTTCATTATAAGTAACGTTTTTAATCCCCTCCGCATATTCATTCGCCTTATAATCAACAACCCTGTCGACAAGCATGATTGGGTATCTATGGGGAATTAATTTTATAATCTCTGATGCTTCGATAGTTTTTGACATAATTATTTTATAAATTTTTATTATTTTTGACGATTTTTCTTAACATAATTTGTGTTTTCTGCCAAACTCGCTTAGGCACAGCCGGCATACCATAATAATCTCCGCTATGATCACTAATATTCTTTGTGACACCGGCCTGAGCTGCAAATCTCACATTAGATCCAATAGTGATATGACCGGCTACACCACATTGTCCTCCAAAGGCCACAAAATCCTTCACTATACTACTACCAGCAAAACCAGTCTGAGCAGCAATAAAACAATGTTTTCCTATCTCAACATTATGCGCAATATGTACCAAAGAATCTACCTTAGTTCCCTCACCAATGATAGTATCTCTTAAGCTACCTTTATGTATTACCGCATTATCACCTATACTCACATTTTTATGAAGGATAACTCTACCAAAATGCTTAATCCGACTATGACCTTTAGCGCTTGTAGTATATCCAAAT
The DNA here is from genome assembly GCA_018659145.1 of Rickettsiales bacterium. Classification (GTDB taxonomy): domain Bacteria; phylum Pseudomonadota; class Alphaproteobacteria; order Rickettsiales; family JABIRX01; genus JADHOX01. Next base: position 13,732 of record JABJNB010000075.1, on the reverse strand, counting down.
CCTTCAGACCCAATTTGAACGCCTGATGCAATAGTACTATTATCACCTATCCTAGCATAAGATATAGAGCAATTACTACCTATCACCACATTATCACCTATCACCACACCATCTGCAACCACAGTATTTGGAGATAGCTTAGTGTTAGCTCCAATCGTTGCTTTTCCTATAAAGCAATTAGATCCTATTATTGCCGTCTTATCAATTACAGCCCCCGGATGAATATTTGCACTAGCCCTTGTCAAAAACATCTCCTGCTCTCTATAGCCATAAAAATAATTTAGTACTAAAGAGCAAGCACCATATACATCTCGGCAAATCATAAAAGTCTGATCACTCGCTTCAGCATCTTTGTATAGATCTTGATCAATAAGTATTACACCAGCTTTGCTTTGGGTCAAGGCTGATAAATATTTTGCATTATGTAAGAAACTAATATCCGAACTTGTAGCATTATCTAATGTGGTAATATTAGACAATGTTTTACCATTGCCAACTATCTTGACAACATGATCCTTAAGCAGACTTGATAATTTATCTACATCAATCTCATTTTGATGTTTGTCGTAAAAGCTTTTATCTATCACTTTTCGATCTTAACCAATATTGAGGGCACTCGCTTGTTTAACAAGATCACAACATCATCACTTATATTTAAACTTTGAGCTGCATAAACTAAAGAACTTCTTGTTACAACGGCCTTATAATTATTTTGTTCTGCAAGCTCAATAACCACCTTTTGTATATGACTTTGTATTTCAGCTAGAAAATCGCTATATGTTTTATCTAGATTTTTCTTCTTCTCAGTAAGCTCAGCTTCAAATACTTTAAATTGCGCCACTATCTTTTCTTGCTCTTGCTGCAACACCTCTGGAGACAGAACTTGTCCCCTAGATTTTAAAGACTCTTCTTGCTTAGAGATAATGCTTTGCTTCTCTTGCATGCTTGCCTGGAATTTATCAACCTCAACTTTTATCCTATCCTTTACTTGCTGCGATGCTTTTGACTTGCCAACAATATATTCAACATCAATATAAACCAAAGGCTTCACCTCTGTATCTTTAGCATGTAGATTAGAGATTAATGTTAATTCTAATAAGATATATAATAATATTTTGAAGGGCATAGTTAATTAGTTTAAAAAGTTGTACCAAAGCTTATTCTAAAATTTTCAGTTTTGTCAAAACTTTCTTTTATAATAGCATTACCAAAATCAAGTCTTATAGGCCCAAGTGGCGAACTCCAGAACACACCAAACCCCACAGATAATCTCATAGACTTACTGTCATTAACATCTCCATACTCCTGATCTAGACCAAATACAGTTCCTATATCAGAGAATATTGATGCTTTAATCCCAAGCTCCTCTGGCAACCCCGTTGGCAAAATAGTCTCTAAGGTAGTTTGATACAAATATTTTCCCCCAAGAGCAGTTCCATCAAAGTCACGCGGCCCAATACCAGATGCCCGGAACCCTCTAAATGATGACCCTCCTAGAAAAAAACGATTATTAATTCTAGCATCATAACTATCATAACCTTCTACCTGCCCAAATTTAAGAGAAAGCTTAAAAATCACACTATCTTTATATACCGGAATATACTTGCTTGCAGAAAACTCTTGTTTGAAGAACTTAGCATCACCACCAAGGCCAGAGATCGCAGTATTATACTTCATATAATACCCTTTGGTTGGAGCAAAGCGATTATTTAACTTATTATACATAAGGTTTTGACTAAATTGAGAAGTTGTACTCTCCCCCTCTTGCTCCGTAATATAAATTGACGCATCTTCATCTACATCAAAAATGTCATCATTTTTAAAATCATAACCTAAGGTTTGGGACAAGTTGTCACTGAAGTTATAAGAAATATTAAAGCCAAAACCACTTGTATGTACATTAGCGTCACTTTCTTCATACTCCCTAGAAATATCAAAGAGATCAACTCCCAAATTATAGTTATAGTCTCGAAAATTAGGGACCTTGTATGAGAAATCTATTTGATCAGAAATGGATGATTTTTGAAAGTCTAAAAATACCGTATGAGCCATACCCATTAAATTACGCTCTTTAACCGATATGTTACCTAAGAATTTATCAGTTGTTGAATAACCTATACCAAAGTTAAGCTCTCCCGTTGGCTTCTCCTCAACTTCAATAATCAAATTAATTGCATTCTCTTTTTTGGAAGGTTCTTGACGAATATTAACTTTATTAAAAAAACCTAAATTCTCTAGCCTCGATTTAGACTGCTTAATCAAGCTCACATTATAAGCATCACCTTCAAATATTTTCATACGACTCCTAATGACCGCATCATAAGTCCTTGTATTACCAGAAACCTCTATCTTATCTATCAAGATCGGCTTATCATTTTTAATTACAAATTCAATATTAGATAATAATAATCTCTCATCCAATTTTATATTATATTCAACATCAACAAAAGCGTAAGAATTCTTGTTTAAATAATGCAAGATATTACCTTTTGACTTCTCTAACTCATCATACGAAAATTTATCCAACTGCTTTATGGTAATTTCTTTAAAAATTTTCTCAACGTTAATCAGTTCATTTTCTGATTTAACAGCAATATTATCAAAGTAATATATGTATCCTTCATGCATAGTTAGGCTAACATAAAAGCTTTTTAGCTGAGGCAAATACTCTATATCCGTTTTTTCAATCTTAAAATTAGCATAACCATGATTGTTATACAACCTTCTAAGAAGCTCCTTATCATACAATACTTTATCAGGATCATAGTAAGAAGTGCCAAATCTATACCATCTTGGCTCTTTAGTTAAAATGGTCTTTTGTAGCTTATCACGAGAAAAAGCAGTGCTGCCTATAAAATAAACTTTCTCAACTTTGACCTTTTCATTTTCTTCAATTTCAAAAATAAGATCTATCCTATTTTCATCAAGGAACTTTACCTTGGGCTTAACCTCTATATCAACACGTCCACTACGCTTGTATATTTCTACTATTCTTTGCGTATCACTTTTAAGAACTTGTTTAGTATAAACTGATCTGGGGGCTAGAACTAACTCCTCTTGCAACACCTCCGAGCCTAATTTCTTATTACCGATAAAATGTATTTCATTTACTAAAGGATTTTCAATCACATTTACATGCAATATATCAGACTTATTGATAATTTTAATATCAGAAAAAATACCCGTATTCTGTAATCTCTTTAAAGCATGGTTCAAATCTTTTTGAGAAGTAATATCGATCCCTTGAAAGAAAGATTTAATAGTAGCGGATTCTATACGCTGATTACCCCTCACCAAGATATCACTAGCTCCATAAACTATACTCATCCCCATTATCAAACACAGGCATATCGTGCTACTAATTTTGTTAATAGACTTTATAACGCTCACTGAACTACAGATTTAAAATCATTAATAGTTATAAAGACAAACAGGGTAACTAAAAAGGTAAAGCCTAATTTATAAGCATATTCTTGGAGCTTTATTGGGATAGGTCTTCGGGTAACAAACTCTATCATATAAAAAAACAAATGCCCTCCATCCAATAATGGTATAGGTAGCAAATTGGCCAAACCTAGATTAACAGAGATTAAAGCTACAAACCAAAAAATTAGTGACAAGTCAACAAATTTACTTTCATGACTAAAAGCTTTCTCTGTTATTTGAGACGAATATTTTGCAATTTTTATTGGACCACTTAAATCACTCAAGCTTCTTGTACCAGTAATGATCTGCCTCATTGCAACCAAAGTTAGTCGACTCAAATCATATAACTCATATACAGCAAGTCCTGCGCTACGTACCATTCCCACATCCTCATATGTCACTACTTCAGATGTAACACCTATCCGGCCAACGGCTATATCATTTTGCAAGAAATCTTGAATTTCTACTCGCTCTGGAATAACGGGAATATTGAAATATTGATTATCACGCAAAACTTCAAAGGTAATTTCAATACCTGGATTAATTTGCACCACTCTTTGGATATCACCAAAACGCAAAACTTCCCTCTTATTCACTGAGATAATCCTATCCCCTGACTTAATGCCTGCATGATAAGCTGGAGAATCATTACTGACTTCATTAACAATGTTAGAAGTTTTACTCATGCCATTTTGCCAAATTAAGCCAAAGAAAATTATGAAGCCCAACAAATAATTAAATAATGGGCCAGCCAGAACTATTAAAAACTTTTGATAAAGTGGTTTAAAAAAGAAGCTTTGCTTTCGCTCATCCTCCGTCAGCTGATATATATCCTTTGATGCACCACTTGCTACATTACTATCACCAAACATTTTGACATAGCCACCCAAGGGAATTAAGGCAAATTTCCATTTAGTTTCCTTACTATCAGTAAAGCCAAAAATCTTCTTGCCAAACCCTATAGAAAACTCTTCTATCTTTACATTAAAAATTCTAGCAAAGAGAAAATGTCCAAATTCATGAATAAACACAATGAAGGACATTATTAAAATAAAAGAAATTATTGTATTTATCAGATCCATTTTTAACTAACAAAAAGTTTTAGCCAGAGTTCTGGCATATTGATCAATTTCATAAACATGCTCCAAGGAATCAACCTTTTCAATTTTGGCTTTATCTAAAGACTTTGTGATATTCCTTACAATATCTAAAAACTTTATTCTACCCTGGATATAATAATCGACCATTTCTTCATTAACCGCATTAAATACAATTGGAGCAGATCCTCCCATACGCAATACTTCATACACTACATCTATTATACTAAAGCGCACCCTATTTAGCTCCTGAAAATTCAACGTACCATAATCTGTAATATCAAACTCTGTCTCCATCCTTAATCTAGCAGGGTAATTCAAACCATACGAAATTGATTTGCGCATATCGTTATTACTCAATAGAGCCTTAGATGTACCATCAATAAAATTTACAAAACAATGTATTATAGACTCTGGGTGAATCACTACTTTTATTTGATCAATCGCAATAGGAAATAAATAATAAGCTTCTATCATCTCCAAGCCTTTATTTACCATAGTAGCAGAATCAATCGAATTCTTCTTACCCATTCGCCAAGTAGGATGTTTTATAGCTTGCTCCAAACTAACATTTTCTAAAGTAGATAAATCATGATTTAGAAAAGGTCCTCCCGAAGCAGTCAACACTATTGAACTCATCTCACTCAGGGAGCCAGGTTCCAAAGTTTGAAACAATGCTGAATGCTCAGAATCAACTGGCACTAGAGTTCTGTTATATTTTGCTATTTTATCCTGCAAAAACCTACCTCCACAAACTATCGACTCCTTATTTGCAATAGCAATAACATTCGTTGTTTCAATTAACTTCATAGTAGGCGCCAATCCGGCCATACCCGATATACCAACGATAGCCACATCAGATGGAACGCTTGCAGCCTCATGCAAAGCCTCATCCCCAGCAATAACTTCTATATCCAAACTTGATAATTGTTGCTTTAAATAATCATATTTAGACCCATCAATAATCGCTGCTACGCGTGGCTTAAATTCTTTGCAAATATTAATTAATTTCTCGACATTCCACCCGGCAGTAACAACTTTGAGCTCAAACTTATCTTTATTACTGCGTATAATACTCAACGTATTATCGCCGATTGTACCAGTTGCTCCAAATAGCGATATTGTTCTTAATTCCTGGTTTTTAGAAAAATTTATCATAGCTTTGTTGGATTTAGCAAATTCATAACGTCCAAGGCCTCCATTAAGCTAAATAACTATAAAGAGTAGCGATGCTGCCGGAGCTACAAATAGCAAACTATCAACTCTATCAAGCAACCCACCGTGACCAGGGATTAAATCAGATGCATCTTTTACACCATATAAGCGCTTTAGCTTCGATTCAAAAAGATCGCCCATTTGAGCAACAACAGATAGGAAGGCGGATAACAATAAGAACGGGATAAGATTGATATTATCGATAAAAACATAACTCATCAGCCCTATAATCATCGCCCCTAAAATCCCGCACAGCGAGCCGGAAATTGTTTTGTTAGGACTAACGCTAGGCAATAACTTAGGACCTTTTAAATAATTTCCGCCAAAAAATGCTGCACTATCTGTTGTCCAGACTAAAAACAATATATATAAAATACGCTCCAAACCATCATCCATAGACCTTAAGAAAATCAATGATGTTGATGGAATTGCAATGTAAATAACTGTATAAATAATTTGCTTTTTAAAAGTTATATCAGAGTCTCTAATAATATTATTCAATTCTAAACATAAAATTACCGCAGCTACTAGAATCAGTAAGTTATACAGAAACCCTCCTGTAAAAACGCATAAGAAAACTATTGGTATTAATAACAGAGCTGAAAGCAGTCTTTGCTTCAGATTTTCTAAATTTATCATTAAGTAATATTAAGCGATTATTTGGCCAAAAAATTACAATAAATTATTTAAATTGCAAGATTGTATATATATAGAAGCAACCTTTATACCAAGTCCCATCTATAAACGGGAATTTAATTGGATATTTTCTGAGTAGAAATTTTATATAAAAAATGAAGGACTAGCCTAAGCTAATGCCAATTTCTTATATGAAATTTATGCCATAAAATAAATTAGTAAATTATGATTTGCAGATGGGACTTGGTATTACAACCTACCGGATAACAAAATATTTTTTAATTCAATTAAGACAGGCAACACGACCTATATTACCCTGCATTTTCAAAGACAAAGAATTCACTAATCTCCTCCATACCGCCTCTCCTTACTTGCAAAGAAATCTAGTGCCTTTTGAAACTCTTCTTTACCAAAATCTGGCCAGTATCTGTCGGTAAAATATAACTCCGCATAAGCTAATTGCCATAACAAAAAATTACTCAACCTTGACTCACCACCAGTTCGAATCATTAAATCTGGATCAGGCAGATCCTTGCTATATAAATAACTTTTAAACTCTAATTCCGTAATTTCATTACTTGGATGTGACTCCAAGATATGATTAACCGCCTGTACAATCTCATCTCTCGCTCCATAACTCAGTGCTACCGTGAGGTTAAGACCTGTATTAAACTTAGACCTGAGTTCTAATAATTTAATTTTTTTTACTATCCCAATGCCAAAATCATCAATATTACCTATTGATCTAAATCTGATATTCTTAGCAAGTAAATCCTCTAAATAGCTATCTAAAAACCTGTTCATTAAAAGTTTTAGATTCTTTATTTCTAGCTTAGAACGATTCCAATTTTCAGATGAGAAAGCATATAATGTTAAGAAAGGGATACCGGCCTCAATAGAATACCCAACTACGTCTGACAAGCGCTTAACGCCCTGCTCATGTCCCAACAATCTGTTTTTGGACCTTGAGACCGCCCACCTTCTATTCCCATCCATAATAATCGCTATATGGTTTGGCAATAGGTTAGAGTCAGATTTCATAAGAAGTGTAATAGATTAGACGCTCATTATTTCATCTTTCTTTTTTTCAAAGAATTTATCATGGTCGCTGATATATTCATCAAGCATTTTCTGAACAGCTTCTTGATCAGAGAACAGATCGTCTTTTGATATATCTCCTGCCTTTTCTAGCTTCTTCAACTTTTCGATTTCATCACGACGAATATTTCTAAGAGCAACTTTTGACTGCTCTAGATAATTTGAGCATAACTTAACATACTCCACTCTGCGCTCCTGAGATAACTTAGGAAATGGTATCCGCAAAACATTGCCCTCTTTAACTGGGTTCAAATTAAGATCACTACTTCTAATAGCTTTGTCTACCGCATCAGCATGATTAGTATCCCAAACCTGCACCGACAAAGTAACGGCATCAATAGAAGAAATAGATGAGACTTGGTTAATGGGAACCTCTGAGCCATAGGCATTAACCATAATACCCTCAATAATCCTAGGCGAAGCCCTACCCACTCTGACACCAGTCAAGTTATCCAAGAAAACCTCTGAAGAAGTATCCATTCTTTGCTTTATTTGCTTGCCATCCATTTAAATACCCTCCGTAATAACAGTATATTTTGCTTTATCCTCAAAGACATTCACAATCTCATTCTGATCTTTTATAGAAAATACTACTATTGGCAAATGATTATCTCTCGCCAAAGAGATGGCTGAGCCATCCATAACCCTTAAATTATCAGCCAATACTTTTGAGTAAGAAATTGTATCATACCTTATTGCATCTGCATGCACGTTAGGATCTTTGTCATAAACACCATCAACACTTGTTGCTTTTAGAAGCATATCACAACCCATCTCAACAGCGCGTAGCGCTGCTGCAGTATCTGTCGTAAAAAAAGGATTTCCTGTACCTGCGGCAAAAATTACAATACGTCCTTTCTCCATATTCCTAACAGCTTTTCGACGAACATATGTTTCACAAATTTGCATCATTGAGATTGCTGACATAACGCGTGTTGACACACCCAGTGTCTCTAAAGTATTTTGTAGCGCTAACGCATTTATCACCGTAGCAAGCATCCCCATATAATCTGCGCTAGCGCGCTCCATACCCTTCGATGCTGCAGATACTCCTCTAAAAATATTACCGCCTCCGACAACTAAGCAAATCTCCTTACCAGATTCATATACCTGCTTAATTTCACAACATACTCGATTAATAGTCTCTAGGTCATGGCCATACTCACCAATTCCCATTAAAGATTCGCCTGAAAGCTTAATTAATATTCTTTTAGCATCCGATGGTTTTACCATTTTTAAGATCCTGCCATAGCGTTAACTTCATCAGCAAAATTACTCTCTTCCTTTTCAACCCCCTCACCCAACTCATATCTAACAAAATCTACAACTTCAATATCAGAGTTATTTGATTTATTAAATTCGTTGATCGCATCAGAAACTTTAGTCTTGCCATCAATAACAAATGCTTGATCCAACAAAACAACTTCTTCAAAGAACTTTCTAATTCTTCCTTCCACCATTTTCTCAATTATATTCTCTGGCTTACCCGAAGCTTTAGCTTGTTCAGAAAAGATTGCCTTTTCCCCGCTAATCAATTCAGGAGAAACGTCCTTGCTACTTACTGACACAGGTCTAGTGGCAGCTACGTGCATAGCTATTTGCTTACCCAATTGCTTTACACCCTCTGTAACATCAGAAACTTTCAGCTTAACTAAAACCGCGATCTTTCCCAAATCACCATCAATAGCATTATGTATATAAGAAGCTATATAACCACCCTCTGACTCAAAAGAAACACTCCGCCTAATTATAATGTTCTCACCAATGGAACCAATTGACTCTACTACGTAATCACTTACTTTTTGACCACTAGGCAAAGATGAAGCATTTAAACTTTCAAGATCATCGCCACTTTCTATAGCATTACCCAAAACAGTTCTTACCAACTTTTGAAATTGCTCATTCCTAGCGACAAAATCAGTCTCAGAATTAATCTCTACAATGGCAGCCTTAGAAGCATTTGCCAGGACTCCCAACAAGCCCTCTGAGGCAGACCTTGTGTTCTTTTTTGCCGCTTGAGCAATACCTTTCTTACGCAACCACTCTACGGCCAACTCAGTATCACCATCTGTCTCTACAAGAGCTTTCTTACAATCCATCATTCCAGCACCCGTCATCTCTCGAAGATTTTTTACGTTTTCAATCTTAACCATTATGTATTAACCAACTAATTATTATAGAATTTTTATTTTTCAACAGCAGGAGCTAGCTTAGAGTCTTTATCTTTGCTACAGACTCATTTTTCTCAGGAGCTTTTGCCTTAGACTTAGTTGACTCTTCCTCTTTTGTGCCAGCAGCCACATCCTGAGAAACTTTTACAGGTTTAGCCGATTTCTTAACCACCTCTGTAGGAGCTGCATCAACCTTATTAGCAACCACAAGATTTTTAACAACTTCAGAAGCAGCCTTCACTACCACAGACCTATCCTGAACATTGGCCGATACCCTGCCCTTTGCTAGATCCTCCTTTACCACTTTTTCACCTTTAGGCTGAGGCCTAGCTGAGTTAATCGCTTCAGCAATATAACCAAAAATGACTGATAAAGACTTTATAGAATCATCATTTGCTGGTATAGGGTATAATACATTTTCTAATGTAGCATTAGTATCAACTATTGCTACCACTGGTATCCCAAGTTTGGCAGCCTCTTTTAATGCTATCAACTCCTTATTAGTATCAGCTATAATCATTAGATCAGGCAGGGACTTCATACTCCTTACTCCATTTAATGACAAATATAATTTTTCTAATTTACGTGAATAACTTAATTTTTCCTTCTTAGTTAACGTAGACTCTTTATCAGCTAACAACTTTTCAATTGATTCCATAGTTTTAATGGAATTAGATACAGTTAAATTGTTTGTCAGCATTCCACCTAACCATCTATGGTTTACATAGAACTGTCCTGACTCTTGAGCTTTCTCCGCAATTGTAGCTGACGCCTGTTTCTTTGTACCAACAAATAAGATCTTACCATTACTTTTTGCTACATCAGCTATAGCTTTCAAAGCTATATTCAACATCTGCTTCGTTTTATCTAAATTCATAATATGTACATCACCCTTAGATCCATAAATATATGGGGCCATTTTAGGATTCCAGCGTCTTTTTCTATGACCGAAATGTGAACCTGCTTCTAATAATGCTTTAACCTCTACCTGTGGTAGATTGAACTCTTGAGCCATTTTAAACCTTAAAAATAATTAGTTATACCTTGGCAAGCAAGTAGATTAACTCTACACTAATTACCGCTTACCTGCGTTTTATGACCTGGGAGGATATAGTATAATTACTTGCCTTCAAGAGTTTTTTTTATTTCCCTTACAGAATCAAGAGAATAAGTCAAATTCCTAACCGAATCGTCTAAAAATTCTTTAAAGTTTTTTAATGTATCCAAAGACACTTCTAGGTCCTCAATACGAGATCTAGACTCGCGCTTTACTTCAACTAATTTTTTTAAATATAGATTTTGTTTTTGGGCACCAAATATCAATTTAGCTCCATGATAAGGATTGTTAAGTCCAAGAAAATTTCCTATCTCAGTCAAACTATCTAAGCTAAACTCATTGCAAAGCCCTTGATATAACTCCCTTTGAAAAGGCTTCATCCATTTGTATTTTTGTTGAGATAGCTCTGTCATGCGAATAAGTAATTAATTTTGATCCGGGAGGATAAGATATGAAGAATTGTTTAAAATCAACAAAAAAAATAGAGACGGGCAAAGGAGGTAAAACCCGTCTCCATACCCCCACTATACACTAATCGTAGCATAATTGCAACGCCTAATATGACTTTTGATTCTGATAGCTGCCCTTACCCTATGATTATCTTTGTTTTTCAACACAGAACCCATCTCTGCAAAGGTTTTTATACTACCCTTAGGGACAAATATAGGATCATATCCGAAACCATCATCCCCTCGAGCGGGATAGGTGAGATGACCTTCGACCTTGCCAAAAAACACCTCAGTCCTAGATCCCGGCACCTTGTAAGCCATAGCACAGTAAAAGAATGCCTCTACTTCATCAAACTTTAAATCAACACCTCTCTGTAATAAATTATTATAAACTCTATCCATAGCTACATTAAAATTCTTTCCTTCTCCAGCCCAACGTGAAGAAAATATACCTGGATCACCATTTAATTTTGGAATTACTAAACCAGAATCATCTGATATACACGCCTTCTCTGTCCTTTTAGAATAAAACTCAGCTTTAATAATAGCATTATCTTCAAAACTATCACCATCCTCCTCTGGCTCCTCAATAGTATTCTCAGCTAATGCAATAAAATTTACACCATCCGCCTTTAGAAGCTCTTCCATCTCTTTTAACTTTCCCTTATTTTGAGTTGCCAATAAAATTTCCATAATACGCATATAGTAAGTGATTTTTATATAACCATTAAATAACGATTCTCCAAACTGCAATAATAAATTCTCATTTAGAGGATAAGTGCGGAATAAAAAAATTGAGAATGGATTGCATCTTATATGAATTGCTAATCACTGAGAATATGAATAGGAAAAACTTTTGCACCAGTTGATCTTGGAAGTTACAAAGTCATACCAGAGTACTATTCATAAAAACCTAAAGAAAAAGACTGGTGCGTCCGAGTGGATTCGAACCACTGACCCACAGCTTAGAAGGCTGTTGCTCTATCCAGCTGAGCTACGGACGCACTTATAGGGTGCCATTAATAACAAAACTTATGCAAAATGCAACCTTAATAGATTATATAAACTGATTAATTAACCCCCTTTGTATGGATACCCCCTAACTCACTATTCTTTATTAATTCTCATAAAGATATAGGGCTCACCTAGATTACAGAAGAGCTTCTTTTATACATATAATAAACACCTATATAGAGCAACGCTATATAATTAACTTTGCAGATCTGGTAGACTTAAAATGTATTTTCACTTACCTAAGGCTATGAGGTTGTGTCGTGATATAGTTACTCAAGAGTTTTTTGATAAAGATTTTGCACGGATAGCTAAAGATATTAAAAAAAACATTCAATAACAATACATCTGTTTATAGGAAGGGCTGGTCATTATATTAGAACATAGCCTACTTTACCTTTAACTACATTGTGATCCGCTTCAATACTACAGCACTAATTACGCTGTAGTTAAATTTGCGATTGAGAAATTAACAAAAGCAAATGGTGCCGGAAGAGAGATTCGAACTCCCGACCTCTCGCTTACAAGGCGACTGCTCTACCAACTGAGCTATTCCGGCATACGAAACTTGATAAAGAAGATTTTTATAAAGACAAGTTATAAGTCAGTTTTCTGTTAATTTTTTAGACTACGAAATAATTACTTAGATTTATATCTGACAAGAACTCTTCAAACAGTAAAATAATATAACTTTAAATTAACTAAAACTCGATTCGTAGGTCCCCCTCTCTCGGCGCACATCTTCACACAAGTATAGACACTCAATCTGTGTTACAAGATAATTGTACAAGAGTTTTTTGATAAATTTTTTGGATCTTATGGAATGTTTTATACTAATAGCTAGATCTATTCTAAAAACATACCATAAGAGCACATATGTTTATATGCTAAAGGCTTTGTAATAGATTGTGCATAGGCTCTAATATACGTATCTACTATTACTTTATATAATAAAGAATTAGATTTTTGCAGAAGTATATTTATTAAGAAATAGAAGATAGAAACAATAAAGTTCCTAGAATAAAAAAAGGGCTCCTTACAAAGCTTGGCGATTACTTACTCTCCCACATAAAAATAATGCAGTACAATCAGCGCTACGAGGTTTTCACTTCTGAGTTCGGAATGGAATCAGGTGGTTCACCCTCAGCTATCATCACCAAGCCATGCAAGGAGCCCTTTTAAAGACTCACATGAAAACGATATATAATAATAAAAATAACACTGTATACAGCACTATCAGCAAAAAAAAGTCAATTGGGTTATTAGTACCAGTTAGCTGAATATGTTACCATACTTACACACCTGGCCTATCAACGTGGTGGTCTACCACGACCCTATGGAGAAAACTAGTTTTGAGGTGGGCTTCCCACTTAGATGCTTTCAGCGGTTATCCCGTCCGTACGTAGCTACCCTGCTATGCCACTGGCGTGACAACAGGTACACCAGAGGTACGTCCACCTCGGTCCTCTCGTACTAGAGGCAGCTCCTCTCAGTTTTCTTTACACCCACGGCAGATAGGGACCGAACTGTCTCACGACGTTCTAAACCCAGCTCACGTACCACTTTAATCGG
>JABJNB010000074.1 GCA_018659145.1 Rickettsiales bacterium | reverse complement strand
TTTTTAATTCAGGTAAATACTCAGCTTCATCCATGCTTAAATATTTATTACCTTTATCTTGAATTAAATCTTTGGCTATATCGATTAAATAACTACCGGGATATAAGCCATCTGGGATTGGGATTATGCGACTTTCTAAAATTTCAGTATAACGAATATAGAGTGATTTGGCTAGAACATCGATCTGACCACCAGCGTCATTAAAGTAATTTTCGCGCGTAACATTAAATCCGCTAAACTCTAATAGATTGGCAAGAGAGTCGCCAAAGATTAAGCTTCTTGAATGACCTACATGAACTGGACCAGTTGGGTTTGGTGAACCAAATTCAATGTTGATTTTGCGACCTTGGCCTAAATTATTCTTACCAAACTCATCTATATTATCAAAAATATAACCTAGATTTTGTTGGTAATAAAGATCGGTTAACGTAAAATTGACAAATCCTGGTCCGGCAATTTCTATCTTACTAAAAATAGCATCTTGTGATAATTGGGTTTTTATAAATTCTGCAATATCCCTAGGAGATTTTTTGAGTTGTTTGCTTAAGACCAATGCGGCATTAGTTGCAAAATCCCCATGGTCTTTATTTTTAGGAGCTTCAACTGTAATCCTATTTTCTGCATCAAGTGGCTTCTCGTCAAATAATTGTAAAATTTTATTTTTGATAGTGGTGATGAGATTTAATTCCATGTTTGTATGATTTAGTTTTGCTAAAATAATGACGCAATATAAGTGCTAGGGATATTGTATAATTCCTTGGTTTTTACTACATGTTTCTTACTTAATTCATCGCCAACTTTAAGGCCTAACTCTGTATGCAATAATCCCGAGGCTATTAGTAGTGAGTCGCAGCCAAAATTATTAGCGCCTAAAATATCAGTTGTTATTCCATCCCCAACAGCAAGAATTTTATCTTTGGGGGTGTTGTAAGTGGCTGAAATATATTCGTAGCTATTTAGATATGGTTTGCCAAAATACTCAACTTTTCCACCCATCTCAATATAGCGATCCGCAACAGCCCCAGCGCAAACATGTGATCGCCCACCAGCTTTGTGAACAAGTTTGTCTGGATTAATGCAGTAGAATAAGAGGTTGTTTTTAATTGCTCGGTCTAGAAAGGGCTGGGCATTTGATACTTCTTCATGTGGATCTAAGCCGGTTGCGATGGCAAAATCTGCAGTTTCCGCATCTGCTTCAATCATATCCGGATTGGCTTCGAAAATGTTACGGTCTTTTTCTGGCCCGATATAAAAGTATTTTTGTACTTTGTTTTGCTTGCCAAAATAATGGAAGGCCACTTCACCAGATGTTACTATGTCGATATAATCTTGACCTTTATATAGGTTGAAATCTTCTAATCTACTTTGAGTTGTCATTGCCCTTCTTGGCGCGTTAGATAGGAAAATAATTTGTTTGCCTGCTTTGTTAAGAGCGGACATTGTATCTGTGACATTGGAGTATAATTCTGAGCCATTGTGAATAACTCCGAAAATATCTAAAATGATTAAGTTGTAATTATCTATGATGTCACAAATGGAATTTATTATTTTCATCTAATTATTCTTTTTTAATTTTTTTAAAATCATGTTGCGTTTCAAAATCGATAAATGATCAATGAAGCGAATACCATTTAGGTGATCAATTTCATGCTGAAGGCAGATTGATAAAATGCCCGTAGCATTGATCACTTGCTCTTTTCCATGATAATCTAGATATTTGACTATAATTTCACTATGCCGTTTTACATTGGCAAATTGATCGGGAAATGATAAGCATCCCTCTTTATAAGTGATTAATTCTTTAGACTCTTTGATAATTTCTGGATTTATAATAAATAGAGGATCTGGGCTTATCTCTGCGTCTTGAGCAATGTCATTATAGCGCTCATTTTCTTGAATCTGGATAATTAAGATGCGTTTTAATTCTCCGATTTGCACAGCAGCTAAGCCAATACCATTCTCATGGTTCATAGTATAAAGCATATCGTCCATTAGTCTTTGCGTCGTGCCATCAATATTTGATACGGGCTTGGATATCTCTTGCAGGAGAGGGTTTGGCCATTTGATAATTGGTAGTAAACTCATATTAATTTTTAATTCTATAACCTTTGTTAAATAAATACAGGGTGATTATAAATATACAAACAAAACAAACCAGTAGATAAATAGCTCCAAATATTAAATCTCCATCATGATAACCTGTGACAGCATAACGCATACCATCAATGATGTAAAAGAAAGGGTTGTACACAGTTACATTATACCAAAATTCTGGCAAGACACTCACTGAGTAAAATGTTCCTGACAAGAAGGATAGAGGGGTGATTATGTAGCTTGTTAGGGCTGACATTTGGTCAAAACTATTTGATAAAATACCGCATAAAGTTCCTATGGTTGCAAGGAGCAATGAGGATATAAGTAGGTAGTAGGCAAGTAATAGATAGTTATTTATTTGGTAATCAACAAAAAATCTAATTGCAATAGCTGTAGCAATCGCAACTAAGATGCCGCGAGAGCTTGCGGCAATTGTTGTAGCTAGTGTATATTCCATAGCGGATATAGGTGGTATGATTACGTCGGAAATGTGTCCGAGCACTTTTGATGTGCACAGTGAAGACGATGAATTAGCAAAGGCATTTTGAATCAAAGTCATAGCAATAAGTCCTGGGGTAATAAAAGTGGCGTAACTAAGAGATGTTGATTCTATTGCTCGTTCACCAAACGCTAATGTAAAGATTGCAAGAAATAATAATGAGTTAATTATTGGCGCAATTATAGTTTGGTTAAATACTTTTAGGTAACGCCAAATTTCTTTCCTTAATAAACTATATAAACCGTAAAAGTTTAAACTATCCTTTTTCATATTCTGGGATTATTGTTTCGCTGGTGGTAATTCTCTAAACAGACTATAAGCATTATTAATGAAAATTAAAGAAATTTTATACCAATTCTATATTTGTAAGGACCTGTAAATTTAATGCCTGACTTTGAGCAATTTATACATAAGATAAAAGAGAGTGTGGACCTAAGTGCTTACATAGGTAATACGGTTACCTTACGCTCAGTTGGTCTTAATAAGTATAAAGGTTGCTGCCCATTCCATAATGAGAAAACACCATCTTTTACCGTTAATGATGATTTAAAATATTACCATTGTTTTGGCTGTGGAGTTCATGGTGATATCATTAGCTTTATGCAGGAGAAGGAAGGTTATGACTTTAAAACAGCATTAGAAATTTTATCAGAAAAGTCTGGAATCCAAATGCCAGCTTTTAAAGGGAGTGATACAAAGACTGATATAAAGCAGCGTTTGCTTGATCTGCATAATTTGGCGGTAATTTTTTATGAGAATAATTTGCAAGATGCTGCTTTAGCAATTAAATATTTGCATAAGCGTGGTTTTGATAATGATCTAATTTCTGCATTTTCTATTGGTTACGCACCACCGCAAAATGCTATCCTTAAGTTTTTGCAATCTAAGGATTTTACTGATACGGAAATATTGGCATCAGGACTGGTTCGAAAATCAAGCGAAGGTCGCAAATATGATTTGTTGCAAGATCGAATTATCTTCCCAATCTTTAATCATAAAAATCAGGTTATAGCCTTCGGAGGAAGGGTTCTGGGAGATGCATTACCTAAATATATTAACTCTCCTGAGACAGAGCTGTTTAAGAAAAAGCAGGTGTTGTTTAATATTGATAAAGCCAGATCAATTGCCTATGAGCAGAAGCAAATGATAGTTTGTGAGGGGTATGCAGATGTCATTAAGCTTGCGAAATATGGCTTTAATAATGCGGTGGCTCCACTGGGAACGGCCTGCGGCAGCTTGCACTTACAGCAAATATGGAAGATTGTTCAAAACCCTCATATTTGTATGGATGGCGATAAGGCTGGTTTAAAATCAGTCTATAGATTGGCGTTAGAGTCTTTGCCCATCATTAAACCAGGCTATAGTTTGAGCGTGGTATTATTGCCGGATGGTAGTGATCCTGATGATATAGTTTCAAGTAATAATGGTGCTGTAGAATTTCAAGAATTATTAAATAATTCGGTAGATCTGCCTGAGTTTATTTTTAATTATAATGCTGGTCTTATAACGGAAAATACGCCTAGTAATATTGCTGCTTTTGAAGCGGAAATTTATAAACTATGCGATAAAGTTACGGATAGTTATGTGAATAAACATTTCGTTAGTTTCTTTAAAAAGAAGTTTTATGAATATGGACGCTGGTCTCCGGCAAAAAAAACATCTGGTAAGTTATCTGGAAAAACATTCGCTCGGGATCAGGTTAAAATTCCTAAAATTATCAAAAACAAATATAGCGCAATATATAACATGGAGCGAGATTTGGTGATTTTTATATTTCAGCATCCAGCATTATTTAAGTTGGAAAAGTTTCAGCAGCAGATTTTTGATTTGGATCTTTTGGATACAGGGTTGGTTAAGATTTGTGACTTTTTGCAGGATGATTTAGACTCTTTAGTTGAGATGGATGAGGAGGGGTATTCAAAATGGCTTCAAGGTGTTGCTAGCAAATTTAGTGATATAGATATTGATCTGTCAAATTTAGTTGTAACTCAACAAAGTTTGGAACCGGAGTCTGTATATTCTAATTGGCAAAAAATGCTAAAACTTTACTTTTTGGCAAATATACGTAAAGAGTATGAAATGTTAATTGTAAGCGAAGAAACGTCCGAAGTAGAGCGTGCTAAAATTTTGCTTGAGCAAGTTTTACAATTACAAAATGAAATAAATACTAATTAACAAATTTTACTTATTAAATCTCAATGACAATCAAACAAAAACAAATGTTTAAACATGATTCTGGCTCTTTGGAGTCAATTGTAAAAAAGCTCATTATCAGAGGTAAGAGAGTAGGGTTTTTAACCTATGATGAGATTAATGAAGCACTGCCGCATGAATTGGTTGCTACAATTGAGCGAGTGATGAATACCATTGTTGAGTCAGGAGTTAAGTTACTTTCTGAGCAAGAAGAGGTTAATGCAAGTGATGCGGCCAAAGAGGCTATGCATGAAGCTAGTGAGAATGATGATCCGGTACATTTGTACCTTAAGTCAATGGGTGGGGTTCACTTATTGTCGCGTGAGGAAGAAATTGAGATAGCTAAGAAAATAGAGAGCGGACGCAAAGTGATGATTACATCATTATGCTCTTGTCCTTATGCCCTTCGTGGCCTTATGACAATGTATGATGATATTGTAAATGAAGAGAAGCTTTTGCGCGATGTTATTGATTTGGATGCAACTTACTCAAATAAATTTGGTGGCTTTGATGAAGTGCCTGAAGATCCCGCTAATAAGGAGGAGGAGGAGTTTGAGGAAGAGGATGATGATGATGAAGAGGATGAGTTTGAGGATATGTATGATAGCGAAGGTGGTCTGTCTCCAACGATAATGGAGAAGTCTTTAATGCCTTATGTCTTGGACGAATTCTCGCGTATCGCTAATATTTGTACTAATATTTTAACTGTACAAGAAGATAGGTTTTATAATGCGGTTGAAGGTATTGCGGATGACCCAAAGGCCTTGGAAGAGTTGCGGGTTCTAAGCAAGGATTTGATAACTGTTATAGAGGGAATATATTTTAACCAAGTCTTTATCGAGGCGATGATAGAGAAAGTTTATGAGTTGAACAAAACTTTACGTAAGCTTGAAGGTAGTTTTCTGAAATTGGCTAAGCAATATAAAATATCACGTGAGGATTTCTTAAAAAAATATATTTCTAATGAAATTAGGGATAAGTGGCTTGATAATGTTAAGTCTGCGAAAGATAAAAAATGGCAAATATTTTATGCCGAAGAAAAGACTGAGGTTGATGATATTAGGGGGCAGATAACTCAAATTGCTAAAACTGTTGGTTTAAATATTGTTGAGTTTAAGGAGTTAGTTGGCAGGGTGCAAAAAGGCGAGCGTGAATCTGCTTTAGCTAAGAGACAAATGATTGAGGCTAATCTTCGTTTAGTAATTTCAATTGCTAAAAAATATACTAACAGAGGATTGCAATTTTTAGATTTGATCCAAGAGGGTAATATTGGTTTGATGAAAGCTGTGGATAAATTTGAATATCGCAGAGGTTACAAGTTCTCAACTTATGCCACATGGTGGATTAGGCAAGCTATTACAAGATCAATCGCGGATCAATCACGTACGATCAGAATCCCTGTTCATATGATTGAGACTATCAACAAGATCGTTCGTACATCAAGACAAATGGCTTTGGACCTTGGGCGTGAGCCAACTAATGAAGAGTTAGCTAAAAAATTATGTATTCCGGTTGAAAAAATCAGGAAGATTATGAAAATTGCTAAAGATCCATTGAGTTTGGAGAACCCTGTTGGTGATGATGAGGAGTCAACTATTGCAGATTTTATTGAAGATAAAAATGCGGTCTCACCTTTGAGCGCTGCTCTGCATAGTAACTTAAAAGATATTACGACAAGAATCCTATCTAGCTTAACTCCAAGAGAAGAGCGGGTGTTACGTATGCGTTTTGGTATTGGAATGAATACGGATCATACTTTGGAAGAAGTGGGTAAACAATTTTCTGTTACAAGAGAGCGTATCAGGCAAATTGAAGCTAAAGCTTTAAAGAAATTGCGCCACCCAACTAGATCTAAAAAAATGAAAGCATTCTTGAACGAATAGTAGTTTGGTATTCTTTTGACTTGTACTGCTATAGTTGCAAGTCTTACATGGGGGTGGTTAAGATTGCAATTAACTACCGCACCTCTCTAGTTTGTATTATTATGCGAAACGTCTCAAAGTGTTAGTTTTTTTGAATTTGACAAAGGGGTCTGTCCCGAATCAAAGTCACAAATTTTTTCTCGTTTTTAAATAAATATTTTAAGCAATCTTCTTGGAAAGAAGTTGGCTTTATGGTTTTAGTTAGAGCATTAGCATTAGCATTAGCTTTGGATAGGGATGGATGCTGAATAATCTGAGCAAATGATTTGCTCACGGTTATTCTGCGCGTAATCGTGAGCAAGTGCTTTTTTTCACTTGCTGCTCACGGTTATCTGGCTTATACTCGTGAAGTATCTGCTGTTAATTGATTGTTTAACTTTATGTCTAAAATACCTAGCTTTTTAACAAAGATCAGTGATTTGCGATCTAGATATTATAATTCTGTAACAGGCAAGGAGGCTCTGATGGAGCTTGTTTCTGAGTCCGAAGTATTTGAGTAGGTCTATAATTCTAATGCGATAGAGAATAGTACTCTCTCACTTGAAGAGACAGAGAAAATTCTTTTGCAGATAGATCTTGATAGATTTATTTCTGAGCAGGAGATTTTTGAAGCGAAAAATTTGGCCCGTGTGTTTTCATATATTAATATGAATGCTAAAGCTAAAGAGTTGAATCTTGAGGGGATGCTATTCTTGCATAAAATGTTGATTGCAAATATTCGAGATGAAATCGCTGGGCGTTTTCGGTCTGGTAATGAGTATCTACGAGCTGGCTCTCATATTGCGCCAGCTCCTAAAGAAATTGTGCTGGGTCTTGAGTCTATGATTGCAGAGTATCATGCATCAAATGATCTTAATATTGTAAAGCGTATTACTATGCTACATCTCGCTTTTGAACATATACATCCTTTTGTTGATGGAAATGGCCGTATTGGCAGAGTGTTGAATAATTATTTGTTAATAAGAGAAGGATATGTGCCAATAAATATTAAGTTTATTGATCGTCAGAAATACTATGATGCTTTTAAGGAATTTGATGATAAGGGGGCAACGAGTCTTATGGAGGGAATAGTAGGTAAGGCTCTTACAAATAGTTATCATAAAAGGTTGGCATATTTAGAGGGTAAAAAAATTATTACTTTATCTGAGTATGCTAAGAGTAACAAATTATCTTATTCGAATTTACTGAACAAAGCGAATAGGCAAACTATAGAAGCATTCTTAGATAAGAATATTTGGAAGATAGCAATTTGATTTGAGATGAACCCAATTATACCAATTCCCATCTTAAAAGCGGTTCTAAGATGGTGCGCTCTAAGGCCTTGCATGCCTTGCGCTACGCGGAGGATTTGCCTCTCGGGCAAATCCTCATACCAACTCACAAAGATGGGATTTGGTATTATACTAATTCCCATCTTAAAAGCGGTTCTAAGATGGGGCGCTCTAAGGCCGCGCATGCCTTACGCTACGCGGAGGATTTGCCTCTCGGGCAAATCCTCATACCAACTCACAAAGATGGGATTTGGTATTAGGTGTATTAAAAGAAATTAAATTTAGTGCAATTTTCAAACCAGAAAATAGACTTTACAAATCTTGTTTTCTTATATAAGAAGTCGGCTAAGTCTTGCTGTCATCTTATGTTTTAGGCAAGGTTAAACAATTTGAATTCTTAGATATTATTATGTCATTAAAAAAAGTTATTGTTCCTCAGTTAGGGGAGTCTGTTAGTGAAGCATCAATCGCCGTATGGCATAAACAACCAGGGGATGCTGTAGAAGTAGATGACCTTTTGGTTGAGCTTGAAACTGATAAAGTAACATTAGAAGTAAATTCACCGGCTAAAGGAGTCTTATCTAAAATTGAAGTCTCAGAAGGTGATACTGTAGAAGTTGGTAACTTACTTGCTACCATTGAAGAAGGAGCTGAAGAAGCTTCTCCAGCTTCAAGTTCTAATGATGAGGAGTCAGCTTCACCAGCTTCAAGTTCTAATGATAAGAAAGAATCTGCTCCGGTAAGTAAGGATGCTGAAATTGCGCCTGCTGCAAAAAAAATGATAGCTGATAATGGCTTAACCGCTTCAAGTATTACAGGTACTGGTAAAGGTGGATTAATTACTAAGGGTGATGTTTTGGCCGCTATAGAAGCTGGTAACAAAGCTACTCCTGCTAAATCTGAGCCAGCTGCAAAAGTTGAGGTGTCTAGCGATAGAGAAAAGAGAGTTAGGATGTCTAGGTTAAGACAAAGAATAGCTCAAAGATTAAAAGATTCACAAAACACGGCTGCGATACTTTCAACTTTTAATGAAGTTGATATGAAGCCGGTTATGGATTTGCGCAAAAAATACCAAGATAAATTTGTTAAAACTCATGATATAAAATTAGGTTTCATGTCGCTTTTTGTTAAAGCTGCAGTAAATGCTTTAAAGTCAATTCCAGCTGTAAATGCTGAGATTGACGGCGATGAGATTGTCTATAAGAATTATTATGATATTGGTGTTGCTGTTGGAACTGAGCAGGGTTTGGTTGTGCCAATTGTCAGAAATGCCGATCAATTAAGTTTGGCTGGTATCGAGCAAGAAATCGCAAGGTTGGCTGGTAAAGCTAAAGCTGGAAAGTTAACTATGGAAGATTTAACCGGTGGAACTTTTACTATTTCCAATGGTGGAACTTATGGTTCGCTTTTATCTACTCCTATTATTAATCCTCCACAATCAGGAATCTTGGGTATGCATAACATTGTCGAGCGCCCAATTGCTATTGATGGAAAGGTTGAAATTAGACCAATGATGTATTTAGCTTTATCATATGATCATAGAATTATTGATGGCGGTGAAGCTGTAACATTCTTAGTAAAAATTAAAGAATTCTTAGAAGACCCAGCAAGATTATTGTTGGATATATAATATTGTAGGGGCGGGGTTTTCCTGCCCTTTATATATTTAGGGCGGGAGGACCCCGCCCCTGCGAAATAAAAAAATAATTTATTGATTTATATTTATGGAAAATTTTGATGTTGTTGTAATCGGTGGTGGCCCAGGTGGTTATGTAGCTGCGATAAAAGCTGCGCAATTAGGCTTGAAAACTGCATGTATTGAAAAACGTAGCACGCTTGGTGGGACATGTCTGAACGTTGGTTGCATACCTTCAAAATCATTACTTGAATTCTCGCATCACTTTCATGACGCGGAGCATAATTTTGCTGAATATGGAATCGATATCAGCAAACCTAAATCTAACATTGCTAAGATGATGGCAAAAAAAGATGAAATCATCAAAGGCCTAACAGGTGGAATTGAAGGTTTGTTCAAGAAAAACAAAGTTACTTATTATAAGGGTTTTGGAACTATCATTAATAAAAATGAAGTTACAATTAACCTAGATGGCAAGGATCAAAATATTAAAGCTAAAAATATTATCATCGCAACCGGATCAGAAGTAACTCCACTTCCTGGAGTTGAAATTGATGAAAAAGTTATAGTATCATCTACTGGAGCTTTGGCCCTTAAGAAGGTTCCAAAGAAAATGATTTTAATTGGTGCTGGAGTTATTGGCTTGGAACTTGGTTCAGTTTGGTCAAGACTTGGTTCTGAGGTTGAGGTGATTGAATATTCTGATAAAATTTGTCCATTTATGGATAAAGATGTATCACGTGGTTTTAAGAAAATTCTAGAATCTCAAGATTTTAAATTCCATCTTAAGCGCAAAGTCACATCGGCTAAGAAAACCAAATCAGGTGTTGAGATTATTGTTGAGGATCAAGCTGGTGGTAACGCTGAAGCTATGAAAGCAGATGTTGTATTAGTTGCAATTGGTAGAAGGCCCTACACTGAAGGTTTGGGTTTGGTAGAAGTGGGTGTTGAGTTGGATGAGCGAGGCTTTGTTAAGGTTAATGATAAATTTCAAACAGCTATTCCAAATATCTATGCAATAGGTGATGTTGTTCCTGGACCAATGCTTGCGCATAAGGCGGAGGATGAGGGAGTAATAGCGGCGGAGATTATTGCGGGTCAAAGCGGACATATTGATTATAATTTAGTGCCTTCAGTTGTTTATACTTATCCGGAAATAGCATCCGTTGGCCAAACTGAAGATCAATTAAAAGAAGCGGGAATTAGTTATAATGTTGGTAAATTTTCAATGATGGCTAATTCAAGAGCAAGGGCAACTTTATCCGATGAAGGTTTTGTAAAAATCTTAGCAGATAAGAAGACTGATAAATTATTAGGATGTCATATTATTAGCCGTGAAGCAGGGAATCTGATTCACGAAGCTGTGATTGTGATGGAATATGGCGGATCTTCAGAAGATCTAGCGCGAATTTGCCACGCGCATCCAACATTGAATGAGTCACTAAAAGAAGCTGCAATGGCAACATACGGCAAACCAATTCATTCGTAAAAACATTAATTATAATGTGAGAATAATGCAAATCTCATTTATAAATGAATAATTTTGTAGCGATGATTTAGCGGAGATTAATTATGGGTCTATCTCGAATCAAAATCACAAAATTTTTCCTGCTTAAAACATGTATTATATTAGTATAATTTATTTTGAATAGCTTTGGCTATTCAAAATAATGCTACCAAAAAATCCAAAATCTTAAGAATAAAAATCTTTGCAATTTTGATTCGGGACAAGCCCTTATAGTAAAGTAGAGGCAATAAAATATTTAGCACTTAACTTAATAAAGTCTGATTCGGGGCGTAGCTTTGTTGCTAGTGAAGTTAAAAAAACACATGGCGATGAGAGTCCGGTTGAAATGGGCATAGGTGGAGGCGGAGCCTATGCACAAGATGATGTTTGTGGTGATTATCGTCCAATGCCACGCCCACCTGCGGATCTATCAGTCAAGGCTGCTCGTCAACTAGCATCAGCGCCACGTGATGATTCAGGGGCTGCTGCAGAACAAGCTCCTCAAGATCGCTCTCATGCAGAAAAAGAAGATAGTAAAAGGAGGGACCAACCCTCTTCGTCACTTAAGTCCTAGCTAAAAATAAGGGAGATCTTATATAATTTTAATAACTTAAATTGATATAATTTTTTTAGCTCTAGTCAAAGGAGTCAAATTACTATTTCTCTATTTATGTTTGCATAAGAATTAATACCAATTCCTCATCCCAACTCACAAAGATGGGATTTGGTATAAAAGGGCAGTTTGTTTAATAGGAATGCTATCTTTTGATTTATTGACCCCAGATTAAAGCAATATGATCTCAATGGTTCTGAAAAATAGATTCTCCAGCACAGTTCTTCTCAACTTGCACTTTTAAAGACTTTGCTATAGAAGTGTGCGGCAATGATTACTTAAGATTAAGTTGGAATTCTTTGTTCCAAGCTTAGAGATATTAACCAAAATTAGAGAAAAAATGATACCTAGATATTCACGAAAAGAGATGACCGCTATTTGGTCAGATGAAAATAAATATAGAATTTGGTTTGAAATAGAAGCTTATGCTTGTGATGCTTTAGCTGACAAAGGTGTTATTCCAAAAGAAGCTGCTAAAGAAATATGGGCGAAGGGTAAATGGGATGTTGCAGAAATTGATGAAATTGAAAAAGTAACAAAACATGATGTTATTGCATTCTTAACTAATCTTGCAGAGTCAATCGGTGATTCTTCCAGATTCGTGCATCAAGGTATGACATCTTCTGATGTTTTGGACACTTGTCTCTCAGTTCAATTAAAACAAGCATCGGATATCTTGCTTGTAGATTTAGATAAATTGCTAGAAGTTCTTAAGCGCAGAAGCTATGAACATAAAGATACGGTTTGTATGGGTCGTTCGCATGGTATTCATGCTGAGCCTGTAACATTTGGTTTAAAGCTGGCTGGTTATTATGCAGAATTTAAACGTAACAGAGAAAGATTAGTACTAGCGCGAAGCGAGATTGCAACTTGCGCAATTTCTGGAGCGGTTGGAACTTTTGCAAATATTGACCCTGACGTACAAGGTTATGTAGCTGAGAAATTAGGTTTAAAATCTGAGACAATCTCAACTCAAGTGATTCCACGTGATCGTCATGCAATGTTTTTTGCAACTCTTGGCGTGATCGCATCTTCTATTGAGCGTTTAGCAACTGAGGTTAGGCATCTGCAGAGAACTGAGATGTTGGAAGCAGAAGAATTTTTCTCAAAAGGTCAAAAAGGATCATCGGCTATGCCGCATAAGCGTAACCCAATTTTAAGTGAAAACTTAACAGGGCTGGCGCGTATTGTGCGTGGTTATGTTAATCCGGCTATGGAGAATGTAGCGCTTTGGCATGAACGTGATATTTCACATTCATCAGTTGAACGAATGATTGGACCGGACGCGACTGTAACGCTTGATTTTGCACTGAACAGATGTGTTGGCATGATGGACAATTTGCTTATCTACCCAGAAAATATGCAAAAGAATTTTGATAAATTAGGCGGTTTAGTATTCTCACAAAGAGTTTTACTACAATTAACTCAAAAAGGGAGTTCGCGTGAAGATGCTTATAAGTTAGTACAGAGGAATGCTATGCAAGTTTGGGGAGAGGGTAAGGATTTTAATAGTTTACTTAAGGCCGATAGCGAGATAGCAAATTATTTATCTAATGATGAGATTGATGATTTGTTTGATCTGTCTTATCATACCAAAAATGTTGATACAATTTTCAACTCGGTCTTTGCTGAGTAACAATCTTGAGTTTGAATTGACCTTTAAGATAAAGACTTGCTATAGATGTGGTGTAATAATTTTCAAAAAATGGAAGAAAAATGTTTGATAATTTAAGTCAAAATATGAGTAGCGCCTTTAGCAGCTTTAGGGGTGTTAGGGTTATTAAAGAGTCTCATATTGAGGAGACGGTTGATAAGATTAGAATAGCTCTGCTTGAGGCTGATGTTGCTTTGGAAGTTGTTGATGATCTTGTAGCCAGAATTAAATTTCAGTCCTTGGGGGAGCGCGTTGTCAAGAGTGTTTCACCTGATCAAATGTTCATCAAGATTGTTCAAGATGAAATTGTTAAACTTTTGGGCGAAGGTGAAGTTAAGTTAAATTTCGCAAATAAGGGTGTATCAGTTATTCTTCTTGTCGGGCTTCAAGGTACTGGTAAAACAACCTCGGCTGCTAAACTGGCTAAACTTCTATCGACTAAACATAACAAAAAAGTTCTGACCGCATCACTTGATAGTTATCGTCCAGCTGCAAAAGAGCAGCTTAAGATTATGTCAGAAAAGGCTGAAGTTGAGAGCTTGGAATATGATGAAAAAGAGAAGCCAGAAAAGACGGCAAAGCGAGCATTAAAATATGCCAAGAAAAATGACTTTGATATTCTGATTTTAGATACAGCTGGAAGGTTATCTATTGATCAGGATTTAATTGATGAAGTAAAACGAGTTAAAAAGATAACTGATCCAGTTGAGACATTGCTTGTTGCCGATAGCTTATCTGGTCAGGATGCTGTAAATACTGCTAAAATTTTTCATAAAGAAACTGAGCTTACCGGCTTAATACTAACTAGACTTGATGGAGATCAGCGAGGTGGAGCGTGTTTATCAATGAAATATGTGACCCAGCTTCCTATTAAGTTTCAAGGCTCGGGTGAAGCAATTGATGATTTTGATCTATTCTATCCAGAGCGAGTAGCTTCAAGAATCTTGGATATGGGAGATATTGTTTCTCTTGTTGAAAAAGCTCAGGAGGTTGTTTCGGAAGAAGAGGCGGAAGATCTGCAAAAAAAATTAGCTAAGGGTAAATTTGATCTAGATGATTTGCTAAAACAAATCAGAACGATGAAAAAAATGGGCGGTATGTCTTCATTATTGTCAATGATGCCGGGAAGTGGCAAGATTAAAGAAATGATGGCGAGCCAAGGTATAGATGAGAAGGCTATTGTGTATCAAGAAGCATTGATATTATCGATGACTAAATGGGAAAGGCAAAATCCAGAGAAGTTAACTTCATCACGTAAAAGACGTATTGCTCAAGGTTCTGGTCTTAAGATTGTAAATGTTAACCAACTTCTAAAGAAGTTTAAGGATATGCAAAAGATGACCAAGAAATTTGGCTCCATGGATAAAAAACAAATGGAAACCATGATGGCTCAGATGCAGGGCAAAATGCCAGGTGGGTTGTAACGCCCAGCCTCATTTTTAGGTTAAACTGGCTCTGTGTTTGTGATATAGATGATTTTTTCTTTATTATTATCAGAGTTGCGGCAATAATATTTCGGTTTTTTATAATATATTGTTTGTATTGCTATGTTTAATAGAAAAAAGTTTTGTACTTTATTGTTAATTATGTCCTTCCCAGGAGGCCATTGTTTGCTGAACTAAATAATGTAATTTTCTTTGGTGATAGCGCTGGTAAGCGTCCGGTGAACCCGGTCTATTAAGTCAAATTTACTAATATACTCTTAAGTCTAAATTAAAAAAGAGTATAAGCATGAGTTCCGTATCAAGATCAAATAGCAAGATATCCCCATCTATAAAATCTAAAGTCTTGCAAGAGATACTTGCTCCAAATTGCAAGTTTGAGGC
>JABJNB010000073.1 GCA_018659145.1 Rickettsiales bacterium | reverse complement strand
GTACTAAATTAGAAAAAAAATGTGCTGTGCTAAAAAGCAATTTATCTGGATTTGGTACTAGTCTTAATAGTAAAATTGCAGTTCAAACTATGATGAATTTATACATTGAGATGGTTGCAGATAAGATTATTGAGGATAGAATCAAGGATATTTATACTGATCAACAATGGTTGGTAGAAGAGGTTTGTAAAGAGAATACAGACTATAAATTAATAATAGATGGTCTTCAAGATCAAAGAGGGGGTGATGCTTGGCTTTTTAAGGGGACAGAAGTTAAAAGTGGTACTCAAGCTCAGCGAGAACAACAAAGAGCAGATGGCGGAGCAGATGCAACCGGCGCTAGACTAAAGAAACCCGTCTCTCGAAGCCCAGGTAGATTAGCTGTTGTAAGTACAGCTGCGGTGTTATTCTCCACTGGCATAGGCGCAGAAGAATCTTTAGATGATAAACGATCTGCAGGCTCTTCATTGGATAAAGCCGGAGATTGGGTAGAATCTGTAGGTGGAAGTAGAGCCTCTTCATTGGATCGAACTCCAACTTCAACTTCAACTGCAGGTGAACAGATTGTAGCTCTCTTGAACACTGCAGCCCGGCATATTAATACTAATGCTAAAGCTATTAATGATATTGTGGATAAAGGTTTAACTCCAGATGATAAAGCTACTGTAAAGGCTCACGTGACTAAGCCTTTAGCTCGTGCTAGGTTAAGTAGGGTCGATAAAGACTATGATAGTCCTGAGGTTAATAAGTTAGTGTCTAATCTAAATGAGGTTTGTAGATCTATGGATGGTCCTGTGGAAGGTATGAGTCACGGGGGAGTTAGGGGTCGTTAATTAATTACTGCTTTGCATTAAATATAAAATAAAAAGGGACGGATTTTTAGTCCCTTTTTTTATGCCCGGGCTCTTTTTTCTTACTTCCCTAAGCTAAATAATAATGAGGAGTCTTATTTCCCCCTTCCGGGGAAGTCGGAGAAGACGTAGTCTGATCCGGAAGGGGGCGCGAGTTTGCAGCAGGATTATAATTATCGCTCTTTTATTTTGGAAATATGCATAAGAGGTTCGGAGATTGTTTGCTACCCCCTTCCGGAGCTCGATTTCATCGACCACCGACTTCCCCTCAAGGGGGAAGTAAGAGTTCACGGCAGGACGGCATTATCTCGCTTACTCTTTTTTTTACTTCCCCCTAGAGGGGAAGTAAAAGTTCACGGCGGGACGGTATTATCTGGCTTACTCTTTTCTTACTTCCCCGCTCCCGGGGAAGTCGGAGGTTGCATAGCAAGCTCCGGAAGGGGGCAGGAACATGCAGTTACCAACCCATTTCCCATAATAAAATTTAATTTTTTATTTGTGATTTAACGGAATCAAATATAATTTCACGCCATGCCTTTACTTGAAATAAAAA
This sequence comes from Rickettsiales bacterium, assembly GCA_018659145.1. GTDB lineage: Bacteria > Pseudomonadota > Alphaproteobacteria > Rickettsiales > JABIRX01 > JADHOX01. The sequence goes on along the minus strand of JABJNB010000073.1, from coordinate 23,894 downwards.
ATCTCAATCTATCTATCAATGGTAAGCAGATTTTATCTGATATTAATTTTAATGCCCAAGCGGGAAAAATAACTTCTATCGTTGGTGAGAGCGGTTCAGGAAAATCGGTTTTATGTCGCCAGATTATCAGAATAAATGATAACAGCATTACCCAAAGCAGTGGCGAGATTAATTTTCAAAAGCAAAATTTAAATAATTTACCCGAGGCCAAACTACAAAAAATTCGTGGCTCTAAAATCTCCATGATTTTTCAAGAACCTATGACTTCGCTTAATCCTCTGCACCATATAAAAAAGCAAATAGCTGAAGTTTTATCATTGCATAAAAGCACCCCCAAAGCTGATTTAGTTAACATAGTAAATAATATGTTAGCAGATGTTGGCCTAGAATCCTTAGCCGGGCGCGGTAAAATATTTCCACATCAATTATCTGGTGGTCAGCGCCAAAGGGTAATGATTGCTATGGCGCTAGCTTGCCTGCCGGATTTAATCATAGCAGATGAACCAACAACTTCCCTAGATAGTCAAAACTCTATTAATATCATCCAGCTCCTTCAAGAGATAAGTAAAAAACATAATATCGCCATCATTTTTATTACTCATGACTTACCTTTGGTAAAGCAAATATCGGATAAAATATTAGTCATGCAAAACGGCAATATTATTGAGCAAGGTGAGGCGAAGCAAATTTTTACCAAGCCAAAGGCGCAATATACCAAAAACCTACTTGGAATCAGTCTAACAAAGCAGATAAAAAAAGACTTTAGCAATGAGATTGATTTAGTAAAAATCCAAAATTTAAATTTAAGTTATTTCCATTATAAGGGTTTTAGACGGGTCGAAAACAAAGTCCTAACTAACATCAATTTTCATATAAAAAAAGGCGAAACACTTGGCTTAATCGGCGATAGTGGTAGTGGAAAAACATCACTTGCAGAAGCAATATTAAAATTACGCGCTAGCTCGGGCGATATTTTTATTAACCAGACCAATATTAATAATCTCAAGGGCGAGAAGTTACGTTTATTTCGGCGCAACATGCAGATAATCTTCCAAGATCCCTTCGCAACATTAAATCCACGCCTGCGTATCATTGATATTTTATTAGAAGTTACCCAGGCCCATAAAATACCAAATGGCTTAAGAATTATCAAAGATTTATTAGCTGACGTTAATTTTACTGACGAGATATTAGACAAATTCCCTCATCAATTTTCAGGTGGCGAGCGTCAAAGAATTGCAATAGTTAGAGCTTTATGCCTATTACCAAAATTCATCATCCTAGATGAGCCCACTTCATCTCTCGATGCGACAACTCAAAAGCAAATCATTACACTTCTCAAAACATTACAAGAAAAATACAACCTCACATACCTCCTCATCACCCATGACCAACATGTCCTAAACTCCCTTTCCCACAGAACCTTAAAGATTTAATCCGACGCGAGATCTTGCGCCCCCTTCCGGAGCTTGCTATGCAACCACCGACTTCCCCGGGAGCGGGAAGTCGGAAAGGGTAATCGGTGGGGCAGACCCGCGCGCTTGCTCATCTTCCAACATATAAAAGTTTCGCCTGCATCCTGGTAGAACACATGGCACCAACCCTTCGAAGGGTGGGTTGATATTGTGAGATTTGTTTTTTTATTAATATATTGCAAAACTAAATCTTAAAATCTATGATCCGGCCTGGAATATGAGATAGATGTGGTGGTGATTAACCGGTTATATATTTAAAAATTATGAGAATATTAGTATCTTTAGTGATTTTGTTATCGATAATTTCTTGCGGAAAAGAGAGCTTGCAGAATAGGCGGGTGCCCTTGCATAATGATGCATTCTTGAATGATCAAAATAAATTTTATGATAATTATAATAGTCAAGATGCTTACATGCTTGATTCTAAAGGAGATAAAACATTCTTTAATAATTTATTTGATGGCGACTCATCTGACAGAGTGAGTGTGGTTGATGAGACGCAAACAGGTAATCTTCAAAAAATGTCTAAGGAATTTAAAGTAAAGAAAGAAAATAACGAAAAAAACGAAAAATCTGTCGCTATTTCTGTTTTAGCAAAGCCAGATGATTTAGAGCCGGCGAGAGTAGATAGCGGTTATATTCCAAATGATATTAGCGTGATGGAATATCAATTATTATCAAAATCATTAGTTGGAAATTATGTCCAAGTAGCTGCATTTAAGAATTATCAAGCTGCATTAAATATTACAGCGCCATTATTAAAACATAATAATGTTGTGATTAATGAGAGAGATAATGATTCTGGAGGTAAGTGGTATAGAGTTCGTGTTGGGCCTGCGGCTAATCGTGACTTAGCTCTTCTGCTCCAAAAGGATTTAGTAAAGGCGGGTTATAAAAACAGTTTAATTATTGTAGAGAAATAAAGATGAGATTAGTGGGATTGTTGATAGGTGTGTTGTTGTTATCGAATTGCGCAAGAAACGCATATGATTTTAATTATGATGATGAGAAAATTCTCTATGGAGTTGGTAATTCAAAGGCGGGATCAAATTTCTCCAATATAGGCATACCATCATTTTTAGATAATCCGGCTGCAAAAGATCCAAGTAGCTTTGAGATCTCACCATCATCAGGAGGGCAGCCTCAGCAGGCTCAGCAGCCTTCCGCGCCTAATGCTGCTTATATTAATCCATATGCTAATCCATATGGCTCAAATCCTTATGGCAATAGAGCTCAGGTAAATTCTCATAGAGATGCTGCGCAAGGAGATGCTATGCAAGGGGGTGTTACGCAAGGAGGTGCTATGCAAGGAGGTGCTATGCAATATAAATCAAATACACCAGAAGCTGTGAACAGGCCGCAACCTGCAGCCAATAAAAATGCACCATATTCGGGTTATGGCCAAAGTAAGAACCAATTATTTTTGCAGCCATCCAATCAGATGCAAAATCAGAATCAGAATTCTGGATATAATAGAAATGTAAATAATTCACCTAATACTCATAACCTCCGCAGAAGGGAGCAGGTTGAGAAATATAGCGGTTTAACCAAGACCAATAAAACTAATGTCATAGACACTAATATGTTTAGTAAGACTGATAGAGACAGATTTGATTTATTAGAAGAGGATAGTTTTTCTGCAAATAATAATTTCGAACAATATCGCCCAATGTATAAAAATAAAGGCTCTAAGCAAACTCAAGCATTTGTAGATAGTTTGCAAGGATCATTATTGGAGGAGATGATCAAAAATGATCCAGTATCTAATGGATTTGGTTTAGATAATATTCCTAGTTATTAAAATTTAACTTATCACTTAATAATGCAAACAAGGTTTCATAGATTAGAAAATTTACCAAGTTATGTCTTTGCTGAAATTAATCGTTTAAGACATAGGGCGCGGGTAAAAGGTTTGGATGTTATTGATTTGGGAATGGGAAATCCAGATGGTCACCCCCCTGAACATGTAATTGAAAAATTAAGTGAAACTTCAACAAAATTGAAAGTACATGGCTATTCAATGTCGAGGGGTATTAATGGCCTGCGTTTGGCGCAGTCGGAATATTACGCTAGGCGTTTTGGTGTAGATGTTGATCCTGAAAGCGAGATGATTGTAACTATTGGTTCTAAAGAGGGGATATCAGCTTTGTCATTGGCTATTACTGGTCCGGATGATTATTTCTTAGTTCCATCTCCGGCTTATCCAATCCATGTTTGGGGACCGGTTATTGCCTCGGGTAAGGTTAAGACTATCCGTAATTTACCAGAGGATAATTACTTAGAGAATTTAAAATCTTTTCTCGAAAATGCAGCTATAAAACCTATTGCAGTTATTGTAAATTATCCATGTAACCCAACCGCTGAGGTTGTAGATTTAGCTTTTTATGAAGAGTTGGTTGATATCTGCCGCGCTTATCAAATCTATGTAATATCGGATTTGGCTTATTCGGAAATTTATTTTGGTGATAATAAGCCACCATCCATCTTGCAGGTTAAAGGCGCGAAGGATGTGGCAATAGAATTTACATCATTATCAAAAACTTATTCAATGGCTGGCTGGAGAGTTGGGTTTGCCGCGGGTAATAAAACTTTAATAGCTGCAATTACTAAAATGAAATCTTATTTGGATTATGGTATCTTTACTCCAATTCAAATTGCGGCTACTTACGCTATTCGTGATTGCGATGATTATATAGAGGAAAATCGTAAAAAATATAAAGAACGTAGGGATGTTTTGATTCAAGGTTTGGATCAAGCTGGTTGGAATGTTACTGTGCCGGATGCCTCAATGTTTGTCTGGGCAAAAATACCAGATAAATTCTCAGATTTGGGCTCTTTGGCATTTTCAAAACTATTACTTGAAAAAGCAAATGTTGTGGTATCGCCGGGAATTGGCTTTGGAGTTGAGGGTGATGGTTATGTACGAATCTCATTAGTTGAAAATGTTAATCGTATTAGACAAGCTACTAAAAATATTAAATTGTTATTAAAAGAATAAAATGAAGGAAATAAAGGTTGTCGTCGCCGGTGTTGGTGTTGTAGGGAGTAATGTTGTCTCAAATTTAGCTGAAAAGCGGGATTATTTTGCTAAAAGATTTAATGTCGATTTGCAGGTAGTTGCAATTAGCTCAAGAAGTAAAAAAGATTTTCCGTGTAAATGGTATAATGATCCAATTAGAATGATTGATCAGGAAAACCCAGATATTGTTTGTGAGTTAATTGGCGGAGATTCTGGAGTGGCTCATGAAGTTGCCATAAAAACTTTATCTGAATCTCGAACTCTTATAACAGCTAATAAAGCCTTGCTTGCTAAAGTTGGTAATGAATTGCTTGATTTGGCTAAAGAGCATAATGCTAAATTATATTTTGAAGCTGCAGTTGGTGGAGCACTACCAATTGTGCAGATCTTATCGAGCAATCTTAATTATAATAAAATAAATGCATTTTCTGGAATCTTAAATGGTACAGCTAATTATATTTTAACCAATATGCATAAAGAGAAGCAAGCTTTGGATGTAATAATTAGCAGGGCACAGGAATTAGGTTTGGCTGAAAGCGATCCAACTTTTGATATCTGTGGTATTGATGCGGGCCAAAAATTAGCGATAATGAATAGCTTGATTTATAATGTGAGTTTTAAAGCAGATCATATCAAGGTTATAGGTATTGATAAAATAACAGTTGGTGATGTTAAAGCCGCTGAGCATTTTGGCGCTCGGATTAAATTAGTTGCCGGGGCTAGTTTTATTGATTCAGTTTTATCTGCTAGAGTTGCTCCATCTTTTTGTGTACCAGAAAATTTCTTATATAATATAGATTACGCAATGAATGCCGTTAATTTTAAAACGGATATGGCAACAGATATGGCCTTGGTATCACATGGAGCCGGGGGAGTTCAAACGGCTCATGCTGTGTTAAGTGACATTCAGGCTTGTATTACAAATGTAGAAGCACCAATTTGTAATATGATTCATGAAGTATCGGATTATAAAACTTTAGAATTTTATGGTAATTTAATTGTTAAAACTAATATCAAGCAAGGTGATATAATCGCAGAGCCTGTGAATATTGATGGTAGCTATTATTATTTAATGGAAGATGTCCATGAGAGAGATTTGCCTGAAATATTCGAGGGTGAGATAACATATTTTCCATATGGCTAATTTTATATTAATGCTATGACTACAGCGATTATTACAGGAGGATCAAAAGGCATTGGGTTTGGGATAGCTGAGTTATTTGTTAAAAAAGGCTATAATGTTGTAATCTGCTCTAGGGCGGATGCTAACTTGCTTGAAGCAAGGCGAAAATTAGGTGAGGGGGTCTTGGCTCTTAAATGCGATGTTGCTAATTATGGTGAAGTTCAAAATGTATTTCAAACAGCGCAAAAGCATTTTGGTAGGATTGATATTTTAGTAAATTCTGCGGCTATTATTAGCAACGCTCTGGTCGATGATTTAGAGATTAGTGAGTTTGATAGAATGCTTGATGTAAATTTAAAAGGCAGCTTTTATTGTATCAAAGAAGCTTTTAAATATATGGTCTCTGGAGGCTCTATTGTTAATATGACATCTCTGGGCGGTATATCAGGTTACGAAAAATTTCCAGGCTTTAGTGCTTACTCCATTTCTAAATATGCAGTTAGTGGCATGAGCGAAATTCTAGCTGTTGAATCTAAAGAAAAAAATATTAGAATTAATGCTATAGCATTAGGAGCTGTCAATACTGACATGTTAGCAAAAGCGGCACCTGGTTTGAAATCAAAAACAGAAGCTAGAGATATAGCGCCAATAATTGATTTCTTATGTGATAAAGAACAATCGGGCCATATGAATGGTTCGGTAATCCCAGTAAATACAAACTTATGAAATTCGATAAACAGCCCATAGTTCATATGACGAAAAAGGTAGATTTTTGCATTGCGCATAGATTAGTTAATAAAGATTTGTCTGAAGCGGAAAATATAGCGCTTTATGATAAATGTTATAATCCAAACGGGCATGGGCATAATTATGCATTGGAAGTAACCTTAAAAGCCCCTATCTCAGAGCGAACAGGCATGGTAATGAACTTTTCTATCTTAAAGACTATTATTCAAGATCATGTTGTAGAATTGATGGATCATAAACATCTCAATGAAGATGTTATTCATTTTAAAGATCTGATTCCAACGGCCGAAAATGTGATTGTTGTTATCTGGCAAATCTTGCAAGAGCAAATAGCCGGCAATATGTTATATAAATTAGTACTTAGGGAAACGGATGTTAATATTGTTGAATATTATGGTGAAGTTGTTGGTGAGTAAATAATATCGGGCTGGGTTTGTGCCGATCTTGGTAAGCCGAGCCCGGGAAGAGATTTTGTTGAAAAATATTGTGATTTTATAATATACCCCTTCGTAGGGGCGGGGTCGTCCCGACCTTGGCAGATAGATCTCGATGCTTCTGGGCGGGAAAACCCCGCCCCTACGAAGGTGGGCGCCTGGAAGAGTTCGTGATGAACTATTTGTTGCCGGTGATTTTCTTGACTTCTTTTGTTACTATTTCTTCGACAATTTCAGTTAAATTGTTTTCTAACCAATCTTTTAGCATTGGCTTGATTAAGTTTCCTACCAATGTTTCTAATGAATCATTATTAGCGATTTGAGGAGCAGGAGTGGGTTTAGTATTAGTGTTATTATTTACTTGATTTCTAAATGAATCAATAATATTTCTTGCGCGGTTATATGTTTTGTCTGACATAACCTTATTTGCTGAATTTTGCATATCATTACCTATCTTATCGCTTGCGAAGTTTGCTAAATTATTAAAAGTTGGTGCGTTACTATCAATTTGTAAGGCAGCCTTATTGAAGTCATAAACATCAAAATCTGATTCTTTAGATACGTCAAGATTATTATCACTTATTGGTGTATCTTTTTCTAAATTGTCGAAATCAAAACCGATAGGAGTGCTTAAATCGCTTGTGTCTACAGCTTCTGCAGCTCTTTTGTTTATTTGCTCCATTAAAGGCGATATGCTAGATATAGCTGGTATTATAGGAGCTTCATAGACGGGAATTTTCTCTGTAATAGGAGGCGTCGGTGCAATAGAATCTATAGCTTGGTTTGTAACCCCTATAGTTGCTATATCACTTAACTGCATTTCTTCATTAATGCTTTTTTGTAAGTTAATATTTTTGTCGCCGGCTAAATTCATAACAGGTTTGACGTTGTTGATTTTGTCTATGCCAAAACCTTGGTCCAAATCAACTGAATCACTTTTAGCATCGTTAAATTGGATAATTTCTTGCAATTCGTCCTGCACTGCGCTTTGCCAATTGCGTTCAAGGGTATTTGAGTTTGAATCATCTTGGTGTTTATTAAGCTCAGCGTTGCTAGTCGGGACGCTGTTAATAATTATAGATTCTGTAATAGAACCCTCCGTGTCTTCTGTCCGAGAAGATTTAGGGGAGTCCTGTTCATGCTCAAATTCAGGGACTAAAATAGATTCCTGTGTCTCTAGAGACTCTTCGCTATCTTTGCTAGATTTAGTGTTTTCGATAATCTCATCATTTAGATTGTCAGGTGCTTCGCTATGTAATTTTAATTTTTTTCCGTCATCAGTATTTAAAGCTGCTTTGATTTTAAGCTTAGTTGTTGCTCCTGGGTCACCCATAACATTTTTTAGCTTGTCTAAAACATTTTTTGTTGAATCTGAAATTTTCGTTGACATATAAACCTCATTATTAATTATGCGCTGAATCCAAGAAAGTCTTTTCATCAAGTTTTCCAGTGATAAAAATTATTTCAAAATAATTTTTCATCATTTCTGCATTCGTATGGTTTAATTTAGATCTTGCATCAAGTAAAGTGTTTTGAGCATCTAATAAGTAAGTTATATCTTTAAGCCTTGCATCATACTGCTTCTTGATAGCATTATATGATTTTTCTGCATATTCAGTATAACTGCTATGCTCTTTGATTAAAGCCTTGTTTACGTTTAGCTCTTCCCATAATCTGGTCGTGTCTTCTTTTACTTGATTAGTTAAATTAAAGAAATCTTGTTCTTTCGATAAAATAAAATTTTGACTGGATGATACTTTTGCAGTGGTCTTAAAAGAGCTAAATAATGGAACCGTAACTTTAACTCCGTAAGAGGTAAAGGCATTTGTATCATCATTATTTGTGTAATATGAATAACGGCCTCTAACCTTTTTGTAATTATAATACAGATCCGCTCTTGGTAGGTAATCAGCTTGCTCTATTTTCTTGTTTTGTTTAGCCTGGGATAATTGATTTAGTAAAATCATAGCATCATAATTATTCTTATATGCAGATTGGGTGATGTCTTTTAGATCAAAATCTGTATGGGTAATAAATTCTTCTAAATCAAAATTTACCATTATATTACTACCACTAAGACTTTCGTAATGGGCTTTGGCAATGGATAATGCTTTGGATATGTTGATGTAATCAGTTTTAGCTTTTAAGTATTCAGTTTTTGATTGTAGTAAATCAATTTGACTAATTATACCTGACTTGTTTTTGATCTTAGCGGCTTGGTAAAGATTCTCATTGAGAGTTTTATTGTTGTTCTCAAATAGAACTTGCTCTTCTAATGATTGTATTGTGACTATGGTGTTGATTAAATCTAAAATCACCTCAGATTTAATTTTCTTATAATTTAGTAATGCTTCTTGGATTACAAGTTTGGTTTTGCTAATGGAAGGTATGAGCTCGGGGGCTAATAATTTTTGAGTAACATTAATGTTATACTCATTTGTCTCATAATTATCTATGGTGTCGCTGGTTACTTTGTCAATATCTTGTACTTGATAATTATAATTCAGCTCAGCTTGTGGCAAATAGGTTCCGATACTCGACATGCGGCCTTCGGAATATGATCTGTAGGTGTAGTAACTTGATTTAATTTCTGGGTTATTATCTACTAAATTAGCAATGAATAAACTAAATTCAGAGGCATTTATTTTTTGAGGCATAATTAAAATAATAAAAAACAGAAATAATTTTTTAATTATATCGAGATGATTAAACCAAGAGCTGGTATTAGAAAGTGACTTTAGATTATTAGATTTTGTTTTATCTGGGTTATAACTTAAGATTTTTTTTGCTTGAATTTTCATTATATTTAAGAGATGAATTAATAGGTTTTATTATAAATCAGCTTATTTTTGCTTTACTGGATCTAAGCATTATTTTGTTATAAGGTTTTAATAGAACTCGGCTATTTTAAGAACTTTTAATAAAAGATCTATTAGTTTTGTAAAAATAATTTAAGCAATTTATTATTAACTCGCTGAATTACAAATTAAAAATTTTTTTCGATGAATCGATTTTATTTATTTATTTTTCTTTATGCATTTAGCATAAATGCTTATGCGCTAGTAACGACAAATCCTTTTTACGGCGCTATAAAGAATAATTCTTTTGGCCTGGTTGAGTCTTTAATTGCGTCTGGTGAGAATATAAATGCGCAAGACCAATCGGGAAAAACCTCATTGATATATGCTTGCCAAACATCTTCGCCTGATATTGTAAAGTTTTTAATAGAAAAAGGAGCTGATGTTAATATCCAAACTTTAAATAATGTTACGGCTTTGCATTATGCCTCGAGATCTAAACCTGAAATATTAAAGTTGTTATTGAGCAATGGTGCTAAAGTAGATGTTCAGGATTTTTCAGGATTCACGCCGCTGATGCGTGCTGTTACAAATAAAAATCTAGCAACATTTGAGTTGTTACTGCAAGCTGGATCTAATCCATTCATTGAGAATAAAAATTCAAAGGATTCAGTAGATTTGGTAATTATCAATTCTAATGTAGAGATGTTTAAATTTCTGGTAAATCCATTATCGATTGCTCATAGCGAGAATCTGTCTCTCTTTCAAAAAAAACTTGAGGGTAGTGATGACGCTCTTTTACAGCAGGTCTTAAATCAGAAAATAACGCAAATTGAAAATAGAGTTTTAGAGCGCATAGCGGAATTTGGCAATAATGCCTCAAGTGTTAAATCTGGACCATTTACATTCTCTGATTTACAGGATTTTCCATGCTATGAAGTAATTAATGTGGGTGCTGGTGAAGGTGGATGCATTACTGTCAGTGATAAATTGAGTGATAGGGCTGGAACGCAGGAAGGGAGTGTGAAGCTTGAAGCACTAGCGGATGTATCTGTGAGTGTTGAGCAAGAAAAGGCGGCGGTTTTGCCGGAGATAGTGGTGAGTGATTTAGCCGTGATACCGATCACAGTGGTTGAGGCAGATATGCAGGATGTTCTAACCGTAAGCAAATCAGATTATTCAGTGATAGCTGCGGTTCCAGTGTCATTTGGTGCTGCGAATAAATCAGGGATTTATACAGATATTTTAACGAAGAATACATTATCTTATGATCAAGTACAGAATAGTTATGAAGAGTTGAACTATTTATCAAATCAGGAATGGGCTTATGGTAAAAATGTACCAACCAATATTATTAGTTATAGTGTACTTGCATCATATTATGGTAAGAAATCTGAGACCAAACCTAGTTACCATCAGGATGAGGCATATTTAAAAGCACAAGAGGCTTTGAGCAAAAGGAATAAATTATTGGCGGTTGCGCCAATAATTAAACAATCTGATGAAATGCACGAGGCTGGTTTTTACATTCAATCCGGTAGCTTTATTTATCCTAAGAACTCGGCAACATTACAAAAATCTTTAGGTAGGTATGGGAATGTTTTTGTTGTGGAGAAGTTGATTGAGGAGCGCAATTTTCATGTAGTTTATGTTGGCCCATTTAAATCAAAGAAAGATGCGACCCTAGCTAGTCAAACGAAAGGCTTTCAAAAAATTATAGGTGTTGAAAGCTTAATCAGGCATTTTTAGCAGTCTCTGAACTGAGTGTTTTTGTATATTGCATATGCAATTGTCAAAGGTTTGGAGTTTGTTTGCTGCTTTCTTGTGACTCCCCTTCTGAATCCGTCTTTGCCCTTTGGGTCTCTGGGCAGGAGGACCCCGCTCCTAAGGAAATTGGGGTATTTTAAAATATTTCATTTTATCCATAAATACATATTTGCCAGATAAAGGAAGAGGTTTTATTCAAAATCCTACAGTTTTGTACGACCCATTCGCAAGGGGTGGTCTATTGTGGTTTTGCAACATATACCCGACCTGCGTGTCCACCCGGATATAAGAGAGATTTGTATTTGTTGAAAGATGGGCGAACACATGGGTTCGCCCCTACGAAGGGGTGCTGCCCGGAGTCCGACTTCCCCGGGGGCGGGGAAGTAAGAGTTCACGGAAGGACCCACATCTCTGCGTTTTGCAGTGCATTAGGTTGTAATGCAGGTAGAATTAACCAACTATTTGTTCATTTGAGAAAAAATATTTGATTTCATTAGCTGCATTTTCTGCGCTATCTGAACCATGAACAGAATTTGCTTCGATTGATTCTGCATATAATTTTCTTACTGTTCCTTCAGCGGCATCTTCAGGGTTTGTCGCGCCCATAAGATCACGGTTTTTAGTAACGGCATTATCACCTTCTAAGACTTGTACGACAACAGGACCAGAAGTCATGAATTCTACCAAGCTATTAAAGAAAGGGCGCGCGCTATGAACAGCATAAAATTCTTCAGCTTGAGCTTTAGATAGTTTGATTCTTCTTTGAGCAATAATACGAAGGCCGTTATCTTCGAAAATACTATTGATTTTTCCAGTTAAATTACGTTTAGTTGCATCAGGTTTGATGATTGAGAAAGTTCTTTGAGTCATGATTTTGTATAATTAATTTATTCGAGGCGCGACTATATAGAAATTAAATCAAATCGCAAATAAAAAAATGCCTGCCTAGAGCTCTGGAGCTGTCGGGGCGACTATAACAATATATGTCTTTAGCGGTAAAGGCTGTTACAATTATATTGCGACACAAGCTGGTCGGGTCCGCCCGTCTTGATACATGACTGCAGATCTCTTTAATATCCGGGCACCATGGACAAGTGTATAAAAAGATCTTTGTTATGGATTTTAAAATGAGAATCTCTATTTAGATAGATCGTTAACATAATATTATTCATGTTTAGTAAAACAGAAATTTTCATAGCATTTCGTTATCTTAGATCTAAAAGAAAAGAAGGGTTTATTTCAATTAATGGGTTTTTCTCTTTGCTTGGTATAGCAATAGGGGTGGCGACGTTGATTGTGGTAATGTCAGTTATGAATGGTTTTCGTATTGAGCTGATGGATCGGATATTGGGAATTAATGCGCATGTGAATGTTATTTCCCGGGATGGAAAAATGAAAGATCATTATAAGATCATGCATGCACTCTCAGAGATCCCTGAGATAGAATCGGTTAATGTTTTAATTAATACTCATGCAATGGTTTTGCATAATCAAGATGCAACGGCCGCAAGCGTTAGGGGTATTAAACCGGCTGACTTATTCCGTAAATCTTTAATCGCAGATAATATTAAATTTGGTAAAAAAGAGTCTTTTTCAAATGGTAAAATTCTAATTGGTTCGCGTTTAGCGGATAAATTAGCTTTATCTGTGGGTTCAATCATACGCTTGGTTGCGCCTCAAACTCATTCAACTTTTATTGGTCTGATACCAAGGGTTAAAGATTATGAGGTTGGTGCTATCTTTGAAATTGGTATGTATGAATATGATAGCAGTACAATCTTTATCCCACTTGATATGGTGGCGCTGCAATTTAGCTATTATGACGCGGTATCACAAATTGAGGTGATGATAAATGACATCACTAAGACTGGTGTGATATCTGATCAAATTCAGCAAGTGATAAATGAACATGGCTTTGCAGCTTTTATTCACGATTGGCAGGAGGTTAATCGGAGTTATATCAATGCATTGAAAGTGGAACGCAATGTTATGTTTTTGATATTAACTTTAATCATTATTGTTGCGGCATTTAATATTGTCTCAAGTTTGGTAATGTTGGTGCAGGATAAAATGAAAAATATTGCATTGATGCGTACCATTGGTTTAACGCGCAGCAATATTGTAAAAATATTTTTTATTTGCGGTGCATCGATTGGCTTTATAGGGACTGCTTTGGGGGTGATATTAGGCTCGGCCTTTGCTTATAATATTAATAATATCAAGGGAGCACTTGAAAAGCTTACGGGTGTAACTTTATTTGATCCTATAATTTACTTCTTAACGGATCTTCCATCGCATACTGAGCCTGATACTATTATTGGTGTTGCAATATTAGCTTTAGTAATTTCTTTCTTGGCTGCGATTTATCCGGCTTGGAAAGCATCAAAATGTCATCCTGCAGAAATATTAAGATATGAGTAAAATAATTGAAGTTGTAAATCTTGATAAGAGCTTTGTTCAAGGAGACGTTAGGTTGGATGTGCTTAAAGGGGTTAGTTTATCAGTAGACGCACAAGAGTTTTTGGCTTTGGTTGGTCCATCTGGCTGTGGTAAATCAACTCTTCTGCAGATCATAGGGTTGTTAGATGGATTTGACTTGGGGGATATAAAGTTTTTAGGTAAGAGTTTTAAAAATTTAAATGATACACAGAAAACTGCAATTAGAAGGTCGGATATTGGTTTTATTTTTCAGTTTCATCATTTGCTTGCAGAGTTTACAGCGCTTGAGAATGTGATGTTGCCATTATTGATTAATGGCGCTTCTAAGAAAGATGCAAAATTGCGAGCCGAAGAAATGCTTGATGATTTGCATATATTAAATCGTAGTAGTCATAAACCAGGTAGCTTATCTGGTGGTGAGCAGCAGCGAGTTGCCATAGCTCGGGCTATTGTGCATAAGCCCAAGCTAATTTTAGCTGACGAGCCAACTGGGAACTTGGATCCTGAAAATGCAGATAATATTTTTAAGATCTTTAGGAATGCTATAGATAAATATAATATTACAACGATTTTTGTTACACATAATCTCGATCTGGCCAAAAAATCAGATCGGGTTCTAACTATTAAAAATGGTGTACTTAGCGAGCTATAAATCTTCTGATACTTGATCCCTAATTGGAATATAGAGTGATGTAGAGAAGCAAAATCTTGCGTCTCTGATGTGCTAGATACAATTACATAATTATCGTCGGGATGTTTGGGAGATTAGAGTCTTTCGATTTATATTCATTTTTTGCTTTTTGTTTGGACATGGGAGGTATGATGATGCGTCTCTACATTAATTAAATGCATAATAGGGGGATATGGCTTTTGACAATAGTGTGGGGTGTGATATTAATCGTTGATTGTTTTTATTTAAACAAACTAGGAGAGGTGGCCGAGTGGCTTAAGGCGCCCGCTTGGAAAGCGTGTTGGCAGCAATGTCACGCAGGTTCGAATCCTGTCCTCTCCACCATTTGCTTATTTTAAGAAGTCCAGCTAAGTTCAGTGCAAAGCTCTGGCACTAAGCTTTCTTAGCATTCCTTGTCCAATTAAGTCCAGTAAAATCTATTGACATCTATAATTATTAGGGGGCATATTGAGGGGTATAATATTTGTTTGTTAAAAATATACCCCCGTTTGATGTGTTGATATGCCCAATGAAGATAATAATATAACTGAGTCTCTATTTGAAATAAGATGTAAGCTAGATGAGCTAGAATCAACGATGACATCAATGTTCTGGGGAGTTTGTTTCATATTAGGAGCTATATCTTTTAAATTAGGCATTGTTAGTTGGGATGATATTATTGAAATAGTAGTAGTGCTATGTGGTTTGTGGGGCGCGTATAAACTCATAAAGCACATAAACCTGGTCTTGAAGAAAAGATAAGACATGGCTTTAACAAATACTACATGCAAAAATATCAAACCATTAGACAAAGTTAAAAAGTATTATGATGAGAGGGGCCTTATTCTGGAGGTCATGCCTAATGGTAGTAAGTATTGGCGGTTAAAATATCGAATATTAGGGAAGGAAAAGAAGCTAGCCTTTGGAGTGTATCCAGAGGTATCTTTAAAGGAGGCGAGAGATAAGAGAGATGAAGCAAGAGAGTTGTTAAGATTAGGTATAGATCCAGCGCAAAAAAAGAAAGAAGTCAAAAAGCTAAAGCAGCATAACGCAGAAAACTCTTTAGAATCTGTTGCTAGAGCCTGGTATGATGATCAAAAGAAAGCCTGGTCAGAGAGATATGCTAATAGTGTTATTCGAAGATTAGAGGCGGATTTGTTTTCTAATCTTGGTAGTAAACCAATTAATGACATTGAGCCTTTAGATTTATTAGCTGTATTAAAGAAAGTAGAGAAACGAGGGGCTCCTGATATGGCTAGGAGATTACTTCAAACGACCGGACAGATCTATAGATATGCAGTTATTCATGGTAAAACGAAGTTTGATATTACTTCAGGCTTGGTTGATGGATTAAGTAAACCTGAAAAGGTAAGGCATTTTGCAAGTTTATCAGAGAAAGAGTTACCAGAATTCCTAGAAAGGCTTAAAGAATATGATGGTGAGTCATTAACAAGGCTAGCATTAGAGCTTTTGATATTAACTTTTGTTAGAACTAATGAACTTCTCGGCGCGCGGTGGGATGAAATAGATTTAGATAAAAAGGAATGGCGTATACCAGCTAGTAGAATGAAGATGAAAGAGATACATATTGTTCCACTCTCTAGCCAATCTATAAAGTTAATAAGGCAAATAGCGTTGTTTTCGGGGGAAAGGGAGTTTTTGTTTCCTAGTCAAACAAACTCTAAAAAATCCATGAGTAATAATACTATGCTTTTTGCAATTTATCGTCTTGGATACCACTCTAGAGCTACTTCTCATGGATTTCGCTCAACGGCATCAACAATTCTAAATGAAAATAATTTTAGACCAGATATTATAGAGAGACAGCTTGCTCATGTGGAAAGAAATAAAGTTAGAGCGAGTTATAACCATGCGCAATATTTAAAGGAAAGAACAGAGATGATGCAGTGGTATGGAAATTATTTGGATTCTTTAAAAACTTAGGATAGCTATAAGTACCCTCCTAATATTGCGAACCAGGAGGGTAAATATAAATGTATGGTGTCATGAAAAATAATAAGTTAAGTACAGAGAATCAAGAATATTATGATTTTAATTCAGTTGTTGATTTAGTATCAAATAAGCTTGGATACAAAATTAGATCTCAACAAACGTCACATACTGGAGATGATCATCGTCAGTATATAAAAATATTGAGTATAATTAATTCTTTAAACAAATACTTGTTTTTTGAAGTTTATTCTAACAACAACTTTTTAAATCCAGGTGAAGGTATATATCAAAAAGAAGGGGCTAATCTTAATATAAAAACAAAATTAAGCATTCCAAAAGAACAGATCGATTATGTACTAGAAACAGGAAGAAGGTTTTGTGATAAGGAGCAGTCAAAATATCCGAACATATTTATCTATAAAGCTCAATTTGGTACTAATTTGGCTCCTGTAGTAACAAGGTTTAATAAGAATGAAGCCATTAAAATAGAGAGAACAATCAATATTAGTGATTTTGAAGGTTGGATTAAAAATAATACACTAACCAAAGAACAGGCCTTTTTGGTGATGCTTGGGATTAATCCAGAATATTATCAATCATTGCTAAGCTACGAAAGGCAAGAGCTTGAACGCAGAAAATTACTATTGGATGATGATAGTAGTTTTCAACTCAATCTCATTAATGACTTTATTGATAACTTTAAAAGTATTAATTGGTCCAATGATTGGGAACAGTTAATAGGCAGATTATATCAAGAAGCAGTAATATTACATCCAACTTTTCAATCAAGATGTCATAAATTCATGACTTACATAAAGGATAGCGGGCTTCTAACTAGTGACCATTTTGATAAATATCTAGATTATACCTTGTATAGGCCGGATTATGATCAGTATTTTGATAGATCAGATCTTTCTGAAGAAGAGATAATTTTTTTGGTAAAAGGGTTGGATCCTGTAAATGCTTATAAATATATTAGTTTTTCAGATATCGTGTCACAGAATGAAGGGTATTATAAGGCTTTAGACAGTGAAGAAGATATTTTTTTCTTTAAATGTTACAGTAATTTTCTTGAGGAAAATTTTATTTTTATTTTTCGGTACAAGGAGGAGCTTATGCAAATGCAATGTGATGGGAGTTTGAAGAATTCTGTCTCTAATCTTTATAATAAAGGGGTAATATTTTCAGCATTTTTTATGGATTATTTAAAGGTGAAAAATACGCTTCCTGAATATGAGGATAATACAGCTTTGTATAAAGAGTTGTTACTTTACAGCTCCATGAGATTTTGGAGTTTAGAGGATATTTATAACCTGGTTCAAGGTATTAGTCTTCTTAATAAGAAACAGTTGTTTTATTTTTGTAATGAGCAAAGTGCTAATGAATATAGAATTTCGAAAATAGGTGAGCATCAACGTTATATAGCTGTTTTGAATATAGATGGTGAATTTCATGAAATAGAAGATTTAATTCAACGTTGTTGTGATACAGTTGATGGTGGTTACTTACCAAGAGAAGTATTAAAATGGTTGATTGATTATACTCTTATAATTCCACCAGCATTACTAGTTAAGCTAGTGTTTAAAAATGATAGTAAAGAAATACAGGAAGTAATAAATGATAATGAGAATCTAGTAAAAACCCTTAGTTTTGTTGGAGAGGAGAGATTTAAGAAAATTAAGGGCAGATTAGATATAAAGCTCTCTCGCAATGCAGCAATAGAACATTTTTATAAAGAGGAATATGAATCTCGTAATTATAGTTTGATAGGGACCTGTAAAGATGCAGTAATGCTTAAAACTCAATATACTTCTGCTATGGAAAAGTATGAATTTGATGATCATTGGAGTGAAAAAAAATAGTATGATCATACCTATGACCGCATTAGAATCGTTCATTTATAAGGTTTTCTATTAGTCATATAAAATACTTATGACCTCTTCCTAACCGTACAATCCTTCTTCTACAATACACCTCATAAACGCCAACAAGCGGCGGTTAAATTTAGTAATTTTTCATGAGGTTAAAATGCCCAAAAAATCTTTATCAGCTTTTCATAATCTTCCAAGCGAAGGTTATGTTCGATTACCAACAATCTTATTTCATATACCGGTCGGTAGAAGTACCTTTCTTAAAAAGGTATCAGATGGAATATATCCTTCTCCGGTCAAGCTTTCTGAACGTGTTTCAGCTTGGAAAGTAGAAGACATCAGAAATCTTATTGAGGGGTTTTGTGGTGAATAGGTTTAAAGCCTTCGTAGAGGAAAAAGTTGCTGTCTGCGATAAGGCTATAATTCCTGGTCAGATTATCCGGGATAATAGCCTCTGGCTTATTTACAAAGGTGATCATGGTGTAGTCGGTAATTGGAAAACTGGTGAGAAGTATTATTGGTTTGAAGATGAAAAATCTAATATCAGCTTATCTGAACAAAGAGCCGTGAGTGCGAAAAGAAAAGCAGATCAGGAAAAGCAAGTAGCTGAGCAAGAAGCAAAGCAAAATGTAGCCGCAAAAAATGCCTTTAGAATTTACCAGCAAGCAGAGACTAAAGGCACTTCAGAATATTTGATTAGAAAGCAAATATCGGGGCTAACAAATGTATAGATTTGATAAGAATACATTAATAATTCCTATGCGTGATGTTAATGATAATTTGTGGAGTTTGCAAAGGATATATCCTAATGGCGATAAGAGATTCCTGAAAGATGGCAAAAAGAAAGGCTGCTTCTGCCTAATCGGCAATAATGAGCTTGAAGCTTTGGATAGAGTATTTTTATGTGAAGGATTTTCTACAGGAGCATCTATCTATCTTGCCACTGAAATCCCTGTTATTATATGTTTTGATGCCGGAAATATTTTTCCAGTATTAGAAAGCATTAAAGCTAAATATCCCAATAAACAGTATGTAATAGCAGCAGATGATGATGCTTATGGTAAAGTTAACACAGGAAGGCTAAAAGCGCTAGAAGCATGCTCTAAGATGCATGTGAGTGCGTATGTGCCAATATTTAAAGATAGGTCATCTAAGCCGACAGACTTTAATGATTTGCATTGCTTAGAAGGATTATCTGAAGTTAAAAAACAGTTGGGTGGGGTGTTCGATGAAAATAAATAATAATCAGTCCCTCACAGTAGACGAATTAGCTAAATTACCTCAACTTGAATATGAAAGGATTAGAAAGGGTGTAGCTAAAGAGCTAGGGGTAAGAGCTCCTATTTTGGATAAAGAAGTTTCTAATATAAAAAAGAAAGGGCAGTCAGATGAAAAAGATGGCACTATGTTTCCTAGTGTTGATGTGTGGCCTGAGCCTGTGGATGCTGAAGAGTTATTGGATGAATTAGTAAAGACTATCAAACGCTTTATTATTTGTGATGATGAGACTGCAATTGCATCTGCCTTATGGTGCACGTTTACTTGGTTTATTGATTGCATGCAGGTAGCACCTATTGCGGTTATTACAGCTCCTGAAATGCGTTGTGGTAAATCACAGCTACTTGGTATCATGGGGCGTCTTTCTTATCGTCCGCTTATTGCTTCTAATATTTCCCCTGCGGCTATGTTTAGGGTCATTGAGGCTCATCAGCCTACATTGCTT
Source organism: Rickettsiales bacterium (assembly GCA_018659145.1). Classification (GTDB taxonomy): domain Bacteria; phylum Pseudomonadota; class Alphaproteobacteria; order Rickettsiales; family JABIRX01; genus JADHOX01. The sequence continues at coordinate 3,875 of JABJNB010000073.1, read as the reverse complement.
ATTGATGAGGCGGATACTTTTCTTAAGAATAGTGAAGAGCTTCGAGGAGTAATTAATTCGGGGCATACAAGGCAATCAGCCTATGTTATTCGTACTGTTGGTGATAATCATGAGCCCAAGCAGTTTAGTACATGGGGGGCAAAAGTTATATGTGGAATTGGCTCGGTTGCTAATACCATTCAAGATAGATCTATCCTACTTGAGATGCGCCGTAAGCTTCCAGATGAACAAGTAGAAAGAATAAGAGATGCTGAGCCAGACTTATTTAAAGATTATGTATCTAAGTTAGCTAGGTTTTCTGAAGATGCTCATGATGCTATACAAAATATAAAACCATCCCTTCCTGAAGGGTTAAATGATAGAGCTCTGGATAATTGGGAACCTTTATTTGCTATTGCTGATTATTGTGGTGGTAAATGGCCAGATCTATCAAGAAAGACGGCATTGAGTATATCAGGTCAGAAAGAAGTAATATCGTCTTCTGCGGAGCTATTAGAGGATATAAAAGAGATTTTTGATACTAAGAATATTGATCGTATTAGTAGCGCTGATCTTATTAAATATTTGCAAGAAGATGATGAGAAACCTTGGCTTACTTATAATAGGGGAGATCCTATGACATCTCGCCAATTATCAAAGCGTTTAAAAGAGTATAATATACGCAGTAAAGATATTCGTTTTGGATATACAGTTAAAAAAGGATATGAGAAATCAGAGTTTAATGATGCTTTTGGTCGTTATCTTACTAATGCTACAACGCTACATAATCTTCCCGATGCAGAGCCAGTAAAGGATTGCTCTGTTGCTGAAGGTGGAAGGTGTAGCGCAACATATAATGCAAACGCTACACTTGAGATGGCTGTCAGCAAGGGATGTAGCGTTGTCGCGGATAAATTGCCTGAATGTGGTAATGGTATTGTTGAGGTAGAGATATGAATGCTCAGACCTTATTTTTAATGCTAAAGGAATTGCACGTAGAAATTTATAGTAAGGAAGGGCGTATCTTTATCAAAGGAGATAATGAAGTCCTTGCAACTATTGTACCTATACTCAATTTATACAAAGCGGTATTACAGCAATATTTTGCTCATGAGATTTTAGAATATACTTATATTTTTAATGAAAGAGCCGGCATCTACGAATTTGAATCCGGCTTATCAACTGAAGATGCTGAGCATCAAGCGATGAATGAAATAGTGACGCTATATTCAGATCAAAACAAGGTGAGTATATATTCTACCAAAGCTAAACAATTTATTAACCAATTTCGTACAGAGGTAAACTATGTCTAAAAATATAATCAATTCTGATCAAGTCGCAGAAAGTTCTCAGGATAAATATGATAAATGTCAGAAAGATATCAGGAACAAGCTAATACTAAGAAGGTCTGATAGTACAAATATAGAGTTTAAATCTTTTGTAGATGCAAAAACCAAAGCTGAAAAACAAGATTTTGTCACTAGGTTATACGATACTCTAGGAACGGCAGATAGTGATTTATCCAGTGTGCTAATAGAAAAGCTATTAACTTTATATGGTACACAAGACTTCTCCTCCAAGGAGATGAATGGAGCGTTGGGCTTTTTGCAAGATATGAAGCCAGCAGATCCTGCAGAAGCAATATTACTAACCCAAATGTATGGCACGCATCTTCTATCATGCAAAACTATGGGTAATGCTAATATTCCAGGTCAAATTTCAGAAGGTGTTACAGATAACATCAATCGAGCTACCAAACTCTCTCGTACTTATATGGCGCAAATGGATGCCTTAAAGAAGTATAGAGGCAAAGGTCAGCAAAAGATCACTGTAGAGCATGTGAATGTAAATGAAGGAGGTAAAGCTATTATTGGCGATATCAACAATACTGTTATCAAGGGGGGAGGTAAAAATGAAAACCAGAGGTAACACCCCATGCATGCAAAGATTTGATCTTAGTTTGGTTAAGAAATGCGGAGCAAAAACACGAGCTAATACCAAGTGTAAATCTCCTGCTATGGTTAATGGTAGATGCAGGATGCATGGTGGTAAATCCACTGGAGCTAAGACAGCAGAGGGAAAAGAGAAAATAAGAAAGACTCATATTGTTCATGGTTTGTATGGTAAGGAATATTTGCTGTATAAAAAATGGATGAATGAGTTTTGTAGGGAGGGTAAGTCGTTCTTAGCGGAGGTTTTTACTAAGTAATAGTTAGAGGTATATCTTGTATTATTAACAAGAAAAATTTAACTCTTATAAAAAATCTTAGCTTAATGTGCAAACTTTGGATTAATTATGAATAAGCTAACAAAAGTTAACAAAACAAAAAAAATCATCAGATGAAAAAGGTTTTAAAAGCATTCCTAACTTTTATCTTATTAATCATTACAACCTTTGTTGTACTAGTGTTCTTCTCTTCTAGCACAACGCGTTATAAGTGTGCTGGTAATATAGGAGATGAAAGCTTAAATGTATTTATGGAGATTGAAAAGTATAGTTGGTTTGTTTTGTGGGGTGATAGTGATGCTGTCATATATATCGAAATACCAAATAGATTTGTTAATTATTACCATCACGTAATAGATTTGGGGCATCAGATGCAAATATATGAAAGTGATCCAATATCTTTGCAGGGAAATTTTTCTCAGTTAAGTAATACCTTAGCTTTAAAAACTCATTATGGGTTTTTTGATGGTGTTTGCAGTAAGGTCGAATAGGGCTCTACTATAGGCTATTAGAAGAAGTTTTAAATATGAATAAATGTTATGTTTGAAAATATTTATGACGAATGTTGTTCCATTTTGGAACACTCTGGTATAAAAATATACGTAATTAAAGGATAAAAAAATGCATATATTATTTATTGATGAATCTGGCACGATACCTCCTGTAGATAAAGGGTCTAGGGATGATGTTTTTGTGCTGGGCGGTGTTGTGATACCAGAAGGTCATTGGCATGAAGTAAAAAGAGATCTTTATAATATTAAAGTTAAGTACAAGATTGCAGGAGAGATAAAATGGAGATATTTTGCTCGGCCGCGAGATAATACAAAGGAGCATTCATTATTGCATTTAGATGGTGATCAGAAAGAAAAATTGCGTTCAGAGATTTATAGCATCGTAACAAAATATAAGTCAGTTAAACTTATTTGCGCGGTTGTTGATATCAAAAAGGCATATTCACAGAAATATATTAATAATGATAATGACCTTTATTGGTATGCATATAAGCAAATTACAGAGAGGTTTCAATATTATTTGCAGGATCTTAGTCGAATTGTTGGTGAAACAATTAATAGCATAATAGTCTGTGATCACAGACAGCAACAAGCAGATGAACATTTAAGAGATTTGCATGCTAAATTGGTTGACGGGGTGAAGCACACACATTCGAGTTATAGTAATTTAATAGAGGGGGTGTTTATTGCTCCATCACATCTGAGCGTTGGAATTCAACTTGCTGATATGGTTGGCGGAGCTGTTTTTAGAAAATTTGCGAGAAATGATAGTAGATTTTTTGAAGCTATTGTTTCATCTTTTAGAAGCGCGCCCAATGGGTCTATAGATGGACATGGTCTTATTCACTTTTCAAAGTGAGAAAAGACGCCGTGTTGGAAGAACCAAACCTGCTAGTATCGACGCAGTCACGGCGTGAGTTGATTCTAGCACAAGATTGTTTGATATGTCAACTTTTGTCATCACTGATATAAATTGATGAATGAATTTGAATTAGATCCCTCATAAGAGGTAAATATTACTTTATTATTTATTTAACCATTCTAGAGCTAAAATTACTTTGACCTTTTTTATGTTATGGCTAATGTCTGTTTTAGGGACTTTGTAATCCTACAACAAGCGTTTAGCATAGCGTCAAAATGCAATTTATTTTCATTTT
>JABJNB010000072.1 GCA_018659145.1 Rickettsiales bacterium | reverse complement strand
TTAGTATCAGCAGAATTATCTGCAAAATTCAAATGCTCTGGCGGCATCTACACATGGGTAAAAAAAGCATATGGTGACAAACTAGGTCTGCTTGCGATTTGGTTACAATGGGCAGAAAATGTTATCTGGTACCCAACCCTATTATCTTTTGTAGCAGGCGCACTAGGGTATGCTATTAACCCAGCTTTAATTCATAGTAAGGTATATCTGTCTTCATCTATAATAATAATTTTTTGGGCATTAACCTATATTAATTTAAAAGGCATAGAAATATCAGCCTGGTTTAGTAATTTTTGTACTGTAGCTGGCCTTATAGCTCCCATGTTATTTATCATTGCTCTAGGAGTTTCTTGGCTTTCAAATGGCAATCCAACTGCAATTAATATTAGCCTGGATACTATGATACCTAAATTTAATGAGCCTGATATGTGGGTATCTCTAACAGCAGTAACGCTATCTTTTAGTGGTATAGAAATAGCATCTGTGCACGCATCAAATGTGGAAAATGCACAATCAAAACTACCAAAAGCACTTGCTTGGTCATCTATAATTATACTTACAACATTAGTTTTGGGTTCGCTAGCTATTGCAATAGTAGTGCCTGGCAAAGATATAAATCTTGTGACTGGTATAATCCAAGCATTTAAAATATTTTTTGAAGCTCATAATATTCTTTGGGTATTACCAATTATAGCTGTAACACTTGCAATAGGTGGGGCAGGGAGCGTGAGCAATTGGCTGATAGCACCAACAAAAGGTTTATTATTTGCTGCTGAAGATAATAACTTACCTAAAATATTTAAAACTACAAATGCTGCAGGATCTCCTTCAGTCCTACTATATTCTCAAGCCATTATAGTTACCATAATTTCACTTATTTTTATGATTGCTCCAGGTATTAATGAGTCTTATTGGATTCTTACAGTTACGGCCACGCAATTATATATGATAATGTATATCTTAATGTTTATGGCATTTATCAAACTCAGAAAATATGATAAAGAAAATTCACAACATTATTTTGAGGTGCCAGGAGGCATGATCGCAAAATGGATAGTAGCTATTTTAGGAATTATAGGATGCTTTGCAACTTTTCTCATAAGCTTTTACCCACCTAATGATATGCAGCTAGGTAGTAAAACATCTTATGCTCTATATTTAATAATCACAGTTGCTATCTTATCAGCTATACCATATTTGCTTAGAAAATTTGCGCAAAAATAGATTTCTTAGCATATAAATGAAATGCCCCCAAACATTTAATATTTATGTTAAGATAAATTTTTGGAGGATTAACTATGAGCAGGCAACAGTATTCAGGTGGCAAAAAATTTCAAGTTGCGTTAGAAGCTATAGAAGGCAAAGAAACAATTGCAGCTTTGAGCAGTAAATATGGCATTGCGCCCACATTGATTTCTAAATGGAAAAAGGAACTAATTGAACGTGGTTCCGAGCTATTTGAAAAAGGTTATAAGGCAGCAGACGTGCGTTTAGAGCATGACCGTGATCAACTGCTAAAGAAAGTAGGCGAGCTAAGTCTTGAAGTTGATTATTTAAAAAAGGGATTCGCGAGCATTTAACGTCAAAAGAACGTCGATTGCTCGTTAATCCAAGCTTGAAAATTACTGTGGCACGTCAGTGCCACTTACTGAGTGTTGAGCGCAGCGGTCTTTACTATAAGCCAGTGCCAAAGGTTGATGATACCGTGATGATGAACCGTATTTATGATATCTGGTATCAAAGCCCTTGCTTTGGCTATCGCCGTGTGACAAAGGTGTTAAGACGTGAAGGGATGGTCGTTAACCGCAAGAAAGTTAGGCGCTTAATGGATCTGATGGGGTTAAAAGCTATCTTTCCAAGTCCTAAGACTTCAGCCAAAGATAAGAGTCATAAAATTTATAATTACTTATTAAAAGATCTTGAAATAACCCATCCAAATCAAGCTTGGCAAGTTGATATAACATACATTCGCACACGCAAGGGCTTTGCTTATCTGACAGCTTTAATAGATGTATACAGCCGCCACATTGTTGGCTGGTCTTTGTCCAATACCATGGACACTGATTTTTGTTTAGAAGCACTGGATCAGTGCTTGGAGCAAGGCATCCCTGAAATTATCAACTCAGATCAAGGTTCTCAATTTACCAGTAAAGTTTGGACAAGCTCTTTAGAAGATCGTGATATCAAGGTCAGTATGACTGGCAAAGGGCGTTGTATTGATAATGTTTATATTGAGCGATTTTGGCGCTCAATTAAATATGAAAAAATAAAGATTTGTGAATTTGATAACATTCATGAACTTGAGAACTTGATTGCTGATTACATTCAGCATTATAATCATGAGAGACCTCATCAAACTTTGGGAGAATTTGTCCCAGCTGAGGTTTTTAAAGGGGGAAAATTATCTCTTAATTGAGAGAAGTTTTTGTCGGAGCCAAAGGGGGCATTTCATAAAGACATTAAAGCAAACACTTGCCTCTAGTAAAGGTATCCTTTAGCAAACTTATTACAAAACTGTATAGAGAACATCAAGCAGTTATCTATTCTGAGGTGGAGATTGATGAGCGCACAAACTTATCTAACCTCAACAACCCATATAATGACAGTGCCTTTTGAGGTTTATTACTTCATTTTCCTTTACGCTATTAGGAGCCTTAATATCTTCTCTTACAGACTATTTGCAAACGCGACATCTTCAGCTGCAGCGCTAGGCTCTGGCTCTGCAGCTGCTGCAGAAGATAGAGCTGCAGCTGCCGGTGCTATAGAGGCTTGCCGTATAGCATGCAGGTCTTGCATAACAAGAGTAGCCTCTTCTTTTCCTAA
>JABJNB010000071.1 GCA_018659145.1 Rickettsiales bacterium | reverse complement strand
ATCTCCCAAGTTCTTAATGTAAACCTATATCACTGGTTAATGAAAAAGACAAAAGGTAAGCATTTATGGCTTAGAAATAATGTATCAACTATCCTGAGTCAATTAGTTGGTAACGTTATCATCATTAGCATCATCTATCTCTCAGGTGATTTGGGCAACGAAATAACATCAGTAACAGCGGCTATGTTTTTAGCAGCAAATATTTTGACCTTTAAATGCTTATTTGCCTTATGTGATACTCCTGTTCTATATGCCGCGGTTTTATTCCTTAAGGCTAAGATGACTAAATTCCAACCATTTAGACATAATAACAATAGAAGACGTACTAATAACAATAATAACTCTAGACGCTCACATAATAACTCAAGGAGCGACTCACTACCTTTTACTGACTAATAATATTACCGTAGGGGCGAACCCATGTGCATTAGTACCTAGAGTTAAAAAGTATTAATAAAAATCCTGCGCTTTTTTATAAATCTGACCAATATATAAAATTGCGTAAGGGCGTGGTCCTCCCGCCCTTGGCAGACCGATCTCGATGCTTCTGGGCGAAAAAACTCCGTTCCTACAATTCTTTGTTGAAAAAAAATTAAATTCATCTTTTCTTGTGCGCCGAACCCTTTTTACACAAGGGTTTCTATCGCATAATTCTGCTTTTGCTCTAGGCAGTAATGAAACCCATGTGCTGCCCAGATATAAGCAAGATGTGTATTTGTGGAATAATAGGCGGACACAGCCTGACAGGCTATTTTTCCTACGACTTATCTTTAAAACCACATAAATCATAAATCTTACATTCCGAGCATAAAGGCTTGCGTGCTTTACACACATAACGCCCATGCAAGATAAGCCAATGATGTGCATAAAGCTTAAATTCATCTGGTATCTTTTTTAATAACTGCTGCTCACTAAGTAAAGGATTCTTAGCCTTGGTAATTCCAATCCTATTAGCAACTCTAAATACATGTGTATCAACACCCATTGTTAAATGACCATAAGCGCAATTTAAGAACACATTTGCAGTTTTTCGACCAACTCCAGCCAAACTTTGCAATCGATCTAGATCATCCGGTATGGACCCATCAAACTTAGTTATTAATTGATCGCATAATATCATTATGTTTCTAGCTTTGGAGTTATACAAGCCTATCGTTTTGATATATTGCTTTAAGCCTGCTTCACCTAACTCTAATAATTGCTTTGGTGTATTATATTTTTCAAATAAGGGCTTAGTTGCCTTATTGACAGAAACATCTGTAGCTTGAGCAGATAACACTATAGATACGAGTAGGGTGAAATCACTAGAATATTCTAACTCAGTTTTAGGCTCGGGATTATCTAACCTAAAAAGAGTGAATATATTGATAATTTTCTGCTTGGTTACCATTTTGTTTGATCTAAATCTTTAACCTATATCAAGGTTCCTTTATAAATCAATAAAGGGCATGTCGTAATATAATGGGGAAAGAGTTTCTCGCTAAAGATTTTCTAATTATATTGCAACATAACCTGTTTATGTAGGGGCGAGGTCTTCTCGCCCAAAAGTAGTGATCTCTTTTTACGAAGGGCGGGAGAACACAGCCCCTACGTTATTACAATTAGAATTCTTTTGAATATTTGAGAACGAATAATTGCTCATCAGAGTTCGCAGCAATGTGGTTTGCTTCTGTTATATAAACATAATTCAATGTGATTGAATCTTCATTATCTAACTCACTAGTATAAAACATTTCATAATTTCGTTCTTTACCTGAAGATTCAAGAGAAACCCATTCTGACGCTAAATCAACATCACCATCTAAACTTTGACCAGTTGAAACTGATATCAAACTATCTCCTGAACTAACTCGCATTGGCTCAGTGTAAGACACTCCAAATGTAGCGCCTTTTAAACGCTTAACTAAAGCAAAAGATGTTTCTTGCGAACGCACATCTCTAAAATCTTTAAAGACCGAATATTCGTTAGAATCGATTGTTGTTATACCAACATCAATCTTAGAAATAAAATCGATATCAGATCCTATATTCTTAACAAAACCTAAACCATAATAAGTAGTTTGAGTACCTTCATCCAAACCAAAAGCACCACTTGTTTTACTACCTAAGAAATTATCATTCTCTATTAATGTCCCAAGTGAGAAACTAACAAATGAACGGCCTAGGTCATAATTAAATTTTGAGAATAAATACTGCGAGTCATTTTCCTCTGACGTTGCAAATCCGATATAACTATCTAAATTTTTACTAACATTAAACTTAAGTGATGAGAAACCCGTATCACTACCGAGAAGAGATGCGTATTCATTACCTGATGCAAATGAGATAGATCCAGAAACAGCATACTGCTCAGGTATAACATCAAAACCTGCATCATATGAGTTAAAACCCATTTTAACCGACACTTTGCTATTTAGATCCTGAGAAAAATTAATATTTGATAGCTCTACATCACTCTCTGCATTATCAGGGCTCTCAAAGATTCTACGTTTACTAAATTCGTTATCATCATATTTTGATTTAGTCGACGTCATCGCAAAAGAAAAGTTAGCGCCAACTGGGATTATTTCAGACTCTGTGATCACATCATTATCAAAATCAAAATAATCTAATACAGCATAACGTGATGAAGCAAGATCAGACTCACTACTAATCTTACTCTCTAAATTAGCATCATAACTAAAATTATAAGAATCATTATATACCGCTTTAGACAAAATTGAGGTAGCATTTATTGTTAAAGCATCCCCAAAATAAAGTGCAGAAGTAAGCGATGTATTAGCTAGGCTGTAAGCAAAATTTGATGCAGAGGCTGTGGTTTGCATAACCGGCTGGGATATACCACCTTCACTAGAGACAATAAAACTTGCATCCATTGCGGCAAGTAAATTAATCATACCATCTCCACAATCAACAGCATCTGTGGTCGTTGTCCCATCTTCTGAATTACAACCAGTAATACTATCTGCCGTAATTGCTGTATCTTTAAGCTTGCTAACAATCTCAGTCATGGTTATAGAGCCAGCTGTAATTTCCGCGCTCCAAGCACCAGCTATAATTGCTATTGCAGAAGTAACGTAAGCCGAACCAAGATACTCACCCTGATCTATTCCATCCTTAGAGCCACCTGAGTCTAATCCATAGTTTGTTCCATTAAGGTTAGTATAACCCGATTCATCTAAATCATCAAAGTTAGTATAAGCACCATTACTATCTAAGCTAGCGGTATTACCAGGTGCAATAAAACACACAGCTCCCGATGTTACAGAAGAGCAGTCATTGACAGAAATAAGACCCGGGTCACCATTAACATTGCCAGTAAAGCTCGTATTTAAGCTCATTGATGCTATTTGATAAATACCATCATAATCTAAAACAGAGTTACTATCAAAATCATAATCAAGTTCAGTGCTACTATAAGTTACCGAATTAACAGCAACATCTGTTACAGCAATAATTGTATTATCCTCAGAATCATTCAAACCATTAACCAAATCTATAAAAAATTTATTATCAGTTGGTATAACATAAATATTATCTGAACCATCCCCATCAGATTTAAGCAAATTT
>JABJNB010000070.1 GCA_018659145.1 Rickettsiales bacterium | reverse complement strand
TTTTAGAAAGTCGCATAATCCCAATCCCAGATGGCTTATATCCCGGTAGTTATTTAATCGATATAGCCAAAGATTTAATTCAAGATAAAGGTAATAAATATTTAAGCATGGATGAAGCTGAGTATTTACCTGAATTAAAAATATTTGCGACGACTAAGATTAAGAAAATGATTCTGGATTCATTTGCCGAATTAGAAATCAAGCATGACCATGTTGTGTCAGAACTAGATTTGCATAAGCATGATAAAATTAGCGAAGCGGCAAATTATTTAAATGAGCTGGGCTTAACTTATACTGGCACTCTTACAAAGCCAAAAGGCAAATCAAACGAAGATACCGAGGCACAAACCGAGATTCCTAAATTATTATTTAAGTCTAAAGACTTTGGTGATGATAGCGATAGGTCCTTACAAAAATCTGACGGTAGCTGGACCTATTTTGCGGCAGATATTGCCTATCATAAAGATAAAGTTGACCGTGGCTTTGACGAATTAATTCTGGTCCTGGGCGCTGACCATGGCGGCTATACGAAAAGAATCACCGCAGCTGTCAAAGCACTATCAGGCAGCAAAGTAGAATGCACAACAATTCTATGCCAGATAGTTAACTTTCTTAAAGATGGCAAACCGCTTAAGATGTCAAAACGCGCTGGAAATTACATAACAATGGAAGATGTTGCAGAGCAAATTGGTGGCGATGTATTAAGGCTATTAATGCTCTCACGTCGTAATGATACTATATTTGATTTTGATTTAAAAAAAGCCCTAGAGCAAACAAAGGATAATCCTGTATTTTATATCCAATATGCACATGCACGAATATGTTCGGTGCTACGTAATTTAGATTTAGATTTAACAAAACTAGATAGCACTAACTTAAAATACCTTACCGATAAATCTGAATGTGATATCATTAAAAAGATATCTCATTTTCCACAAGTTATTACAATCGCAACCAAAAACCACGAACCGCATTTATTACCAACCTATATCTATGAGCTAGCTGGTTTATTTCATTCATATTGGAATTTAGGCAAGAATAGATCCGAGCTAAGATTAATACATGACGACCCAAAAGTAACTGAGTCACGCGTCATATTACTACTTGTCATCAAAGATATAATTGCTAAGGTTTTAACATTGTTCAGTATTAAAGCTTTGGATATAATGGAATGATTCTAAAATCTAATAAATTTCTTCGCTACGGCTTTATTCTTTTATCCTTACTCTTATTTGCATTTGTAGTGATAAAAGCCTATGACGAATATTTGTTTCAGATCAATAATAGGACATTAAAAAAAATCATTTATAACTCTCCGCCTTACAGAATCCTCCCAGTAAAAACTGTTAATCATGACGCTGAAGTTGAAAAAATTATTTCTGATTTTGTTAGTGACAACAAATATGACATAGAGCCCGAAAAACCGTTAATAGTTAAGCAAGAAAATATTATCCCAAAGAAAACAGAATCTGCTCCAACTGTTTCAATTACACCATCAGTTCCAGATAAAAATATTCTGACACAAGAAGAAAATATTGTAGACCTAAAAAAAGACGGAAAACAAAATAAGGACAATCTGCTTCAGCTAGGTGCGTATAATAATAAAGAAAATATCTCAAGCCAAGTCAGAAAGCTAAAATTAAATTTTCCTTTATTATTGAAGGATAAAAAATTCTTTGTTAAAAGCTCCAAGAAATCGCTCTATAAATTATTTATCGGTCCATTTAAGAATTCAAACGAAGCAAAAGAATTTTGCTCTACTTTACGTAAGAACGGAGTATCTTGCTTTTTTGTACAATTTTAGCTTTATATCAAAAATATGCCAACATCTTTTGTAATCGGTTTACATTCATACAATCTAAGCCCGAACGAGAAAAATATTTTATCAGAATTAGATCCTCTGGGAATTATTTTATTCAAGCGTAATATTGAATCTGTTGAACAGACACAAAGCTTAATTCAAGATGCCAGGATTGCAACTAACAACCCTAACCTGCTAATTTTAATTGATGAAGAAGGTGGCAAAGTATCGCGCAGCAATCATATTTTTAATGACCAGATAATCTCCGCCGAGACCATAGGAAAATTATATCTAAGTGACCCTGTCGCAGCTCTAGAGCTTGTCACTGAAACCACCGAGCAAATTATCCGAAGATTAAAAATTCTTGATGTAAATGCTTGTTGCGCACCGGTATGTGATTTGTTTTTTGGTGGCGCCAATGATGTTATCGGATCTCGGGCCTATAGCGGTGACCCAAAAATCGTAAGCATATTGGCAAATAGATGTTGTGAGGTTTTAGCAGAAAACGACATATTGCCAATCATCAAACACATCCCGGGGCATGGACGATCAGATTGTGATTCACATTTGGAATTACCTATAATTACAACCAGCAAGGCTGAGTTAGTTAAAACAGACTTTGCTGTTTTCAAAGCATTAAATCAAATGCCTATAGCTATGACAGCTCATATCGTTTATGAAGCCTTAGACCCAGAGCATCCTGTCACAACATCAAAAAAAGCAATTGATTATATCCGCCACGAAATTGGCTTTACCAACATGCTAATCAGCGATGACCTGTGCATGAAGGCACTAAAAGGCACAACGGCTGAGAAAGCCAAAGCAACCTTAGACGCAGGTTGCGACATCGTACTGCATTGCAACGGCGATATTAAAGAACTTGAAGAACTATTACAATTCCAGAAAAGCTTATAACTTAAAGCTATCCCAAGAAGGGCCTGCCTTGAATCAAAATCTTTGCAATTTTGATTTGAGACAAACCCCTGAATATAATATTCAAATTATATAAACTCCCATCTATAAATGGGAGTTTAAGAAATAAAGGACTAGCCAAAGCTAATGCGAATTTCTTATATAAAATTTATTAGTAACTTATGACTTATAGATGGGACTTGGTATAATACCAAAATTCATTTTTAGATGCCATTTAAGTTAAAGAATATTTCTTACAAAAAATAATTTCAAAGGACAAATAATCTAGTTTATTTATCCTTGTCTTTATTAAGGAGTTCGTGCAGTATAGCCCCTTCGATAATTTCTAGGATATTTTTACGATTAATACATGATTGAATTTTTAGCAAAATTTTTAGTTAAAAATAATTTTAAAATAACCTGTGTTCTTATTTTAACTCCTATCATATGGCAGTTTAAGCCAATTATATACTCTAGCCTGATAGGATTATATAGCACCGTACCTTCATTTAACAAAACATATGATTCTCTAATCTCTCTGCGTGCACCTTTTGCCAATGAGCATACTGTTTCAGCTCAAGATGAATTTATAAAAGAACTTATTCCAGGCAAGATATATAACAAATATCCTCCTGAAATAATGTTAAACCTTAAGGCCTCCATCCGTGAGTTACTAAGGATTGAAAGAGATAATCAAAGCCATTTATTTAAAAGATATATTAATGATGCTCTGCAAGACTTAAGAACCCCTAGATATAATAAAGCCAAGAATATCTTTTTAACAAAATATCAGAACTCCACATCAGATGAAGATAAATCTAAATATATGATTTATGTTGGTAATTTAGAAGTATTTGAAGATCCTAATTTCGCACTTAGTTATTATGACAAAGCCTTTAGCTATGATCAAAAAAACTATAATGCTTTAAACAACATTGGTCATATTTATAGACTCATGGGCGAATATGATAAGGCTCTACTATATTACTCCAAGCTTGCACATATAGCGCTAGATACTGGAAAATGGTCGTATGTTGCAAATGCCACTTCAAATATTGGCGTTGTATATCAAGAAATGGATGAATATAGTTTAGCTAAGAAATATTACTTTGAAGCTCTTGAGATAAACAATAAATTATCTAATGATTTAAGAGCTGCTACACAATATTACAATTTAGGCTCTATTTATGAAGAAATGAATAGGATGATTCAAGCTTGCGACAAATACCGTAAAGCTCGTATTATTTTTTATCGCAATTACCGTGAGGCTTTAGTTAACAACTTAGACAAAAAACTCAAAGAAATTAACTGCCATTAATTAGCTGATTTTTATGTTACGCTATATTTCAAAAAGAATATTTCTTATTTTTCCAACCTTAATTGGCATTTTATTAGTTAACTTCATTGTCATTCAATTTGCTCCGGGTGGGCCAGTAAGTCACGTAATTGCTCAAATAAAATACAATAACACCTCATCCACCAGCATGATGGATGCGACCAGTCTTGATTTAAACTCTAACAATCTCGCAAACAAACAAAATCAATTTAAGGACCAAGGCCTTGATGCCGAGATCATTGCCGAGATCCAAACACGCTTCGGTTTTGACAAACCACCAATTGAACGTTTTTTATTGATGGTTAAAAATTATCTTGTGTTTGATTTTGGCGAAAGCTTTTTTAAGGGCAGGAAAGTTAGTGATTTAATCATTGAGAGATTACCAATCTCAATCTCCTTGGGACTATGGTCAACTATTTTGATTTATTTGATTTCGATACCCCTTGGAATAAAAAAAGCTGTCACAAATGGCAGTAAATTTGATCTATATTCGAGTCTCATAATATTCATATTTTATTCTATACCAGCCTTTTTATTTGCCATATTCTTAGTTGTCATATTTGCCAAAGGCGGTTACTTCCCTATGTTTCCATTATCGGGACTTACTTCAGATAATTTTGCCGACCTTAGTTTTATAGGTAAAATCAAAGACTATGCTCAGCACCTCTTCTTACCAACACTTGCATTAGTCATTGGCGGCTTTGCATCTTTGACAATGCTAACTAAGAATTGTTTTATCGATGAATTTTCTAAACAATATGTCTTAACAGCTAAAGCCAAGGGCCTAAATCAAAATCAAATTCTCGTAGGTCATATTTTTCGAAATAGCATGATATTAGTTATATCATCATTTCCAGAAACTTTGATTAAGATTCTTTTTACCAGCTCATTATTAATAGAAATTATATTTTCTTTAGACGGCTTAGGCTTGCTAGGCTTCGAATCGGCAATATCCAGGGATTATCCTATCATTTTTGCAACTGTTTATATATACAGCTTAATTGGACTTGTCTTTAATCTGATCAGTGATATTACTTACTCCGCTATAGACCCAAGAATTAATTTTTCAGATATTAAAGATGGATTTTAAAAAAATAATGGAAGAAGCGGATAGGCTTAAAAAGGAATTTGAGCAAAATCAACAAGCCTTCAAAACCAAATCTTTTTCAGCAAGCTCTGGTGGCGGACTTGTATCTGTTACAATAGGTGGGGATGGTAAATTTAGCTCGCTAGAAATTGACGATAGTCTAGATAGACCAATGCAAACTAAAGTCAGAAATGATTTAATCATTGCAGCTTTTAATAGCGCTAAAGAACAACTTGAAGTAGGATCAAAACACCTATTCTCAAATATTACCAATAACTTAGGTGATATGAATGATATAAAAAACCTCTTTAATAATAAAGATGGAGCCTAAGCTAAATGAATTAATTAATTCATTTACAAAATTACCCGCCATAGGTAAAAAATCCTCCAGTAGAATCGTACTCGGATTACTTAAAGACAAAGCTTTGATGAATCTACTGAGCTTACAACTACGGGACGTCGCTGAGAATGTTAAATATTGTCAGAATTGTGGCAACATCTCTTGTGACCTATCATGCGATATCTGCTTGAGCGAAAAGCGCAAAAATAACAAATTATGCATTATCGAGCAAATAGAAGATCTATGGGCAATTGAAAAATCTGGATGCTTCAATGGTGTTTATCATGTATTAGGCGGAAGCTTATCAGCAATGAAAGGCATATCACCAAAAGATCTAAAAATCAGCAATATTAACCATCGTATTGAATCTGAAAATATTACCGAAATCATCCTTGCTACGAATCCAACCATTGAAGGTCAAACCACGGCTTTTTATATTACCGACTTAATCGAAAACAAACATCTCAAAATTACGCGCCTAGCCCAAGGTGTGCCACTTGGATCCGAATTAGATTATTTGGATGAAGGTACAGTAAAGGCTGCTTTTGAAGCACGCCTAGATTTCTAACTTATACCCCTCCTCAAATGCTTTCTTTTAAAACCTATTCTCATCAGAAGATTACAAGCCCTAAGAAACTATTCATATTCATTCATGGCTTCAATGCAAATGGTCAAGATTTACTGTCGCTAGCTCCATATTTGCAAGATAGTCTGGATGATTGCTTATTTCTATCCCCCGATGCTCCGAATATTAACCACACTATGGACAATTCGTTTTATTGGTACAATGTCGGCAATTTAGAACCTGATTATTTAGCAGCTGAGCTTAAAACTATCCTACCAGCATTTTCCAAATATATTGAAGAGCTGAAAGAATTATATAATGTTTCGAATAAAGATATCTACCTATATGGATTTTCACAAGGCGCATTACTTACACTACATTATGGCCTAGCTCAAACGGAAGCATTTGCCGGATTGATAGCTCATTCTGGAGGATTTATTCCAGGAGCATTTATCAATAGAAATATTAACAAATCAGAAGTCTGCCTTATCCATGGCCGAGATGACATGGTCATACCATATGAATTTTCACAAAATGCCGCAGATTTTTTCAACGAAAAGAATATTCCAAACCAATTACATATAATTGACAACCTAGATCACTCCATCAACCCCCTCTCGATTGATTTAACTAATAAATTCTTAGCCTCTTAAATAATACCAAAGCCTATCTATAAATCATAATTTACTAATTTATAGATAGGCTTTGGTATTATAGATATTTTTCAGTTGATAATAATTATCATTACCATTATCATGCGGAGCTATGAAAGGAATCTTAGTTAGTTTATTGATAAATGCTTTGTTTTTAAGCGCTGTTCTCGGGTATGATGCTCAGAAAAGTGATAAGAAAAAACTACTTAATCATACTAAGATATCACTTGTATCTCCCAAAGTCTTCAAACAAAAGAAAGTTATCAAACAAGAAGCTAAAGTTATCGAGCAAACTATCACCAAGAATGCAACTACTCAAATTAGCGAAGCTGAAAGCGTAATTCAGTTTGATGATTATTATATCCCAGCTCATTATTCTTTAGGGTCAGAAAATAACCCTCTTCCAAAATACCCATCTATTGCACTAAAAAAACAATACGAAGGAGACGTAACTTTATGCGTTGATATTACAGAGAGTGGTGCAACTAAGAATGTTTCAGTATGCAAAACTTCTGGTTATAAAGTTTTAGATTTAGCCGCTATTAATACTGTTAAAAAATGGCATTTTTCTGCAGCAATAGAGTCTGGGCAAGCTGTTAATAGTTACCTTGAAATTCCAATTTCTTTTAAAATTGCCAAAGTCTAAACTACAAATTAAAATCTGTTGATTGAAACTTGTTTTTGAAGAGAAATTTATGTATCCACTCACTCTAGATAATTTAATATTTACTATTTATGAAACTCACTGACTTCCTATCACCAGATCCTATTGTTAGCTCTGTTTTAATTTTATTAATGTTCATGTCTTTTTTATCTTGGACTATTATTTTTAATAAATTTTTTCTTATCAAAAAGGCTCACAAAAAAATTAAAGATCTCAAAGATCTCGCTAAGAATTTTAAGAAATTTAGTAAAGATTATAATAACCCTGATGAGAAAATTTTCTTTGCTCAAAATTTTAGTAACTTAGATAATGGGCAATTAATTTTAGCCTCCGTGGGATCCTCTGCACCATTCATCGGCTTGCTTGGAACTGTTTGGGGAATCAAGAATGCCTTGCAGGATATCTCAGTATCCGGGCAAGCAAGTATTGATATAATTGCAGGTCCAATTGGTGAGGCACTAATTGCTACTGCAGTTGGTTTATTCGCAGCTATTCCAGCGGTAGTTTTTTATAACTACTTCAATAATGAGATTGGTAAATTGTTTTTTAAAGCCAAACTCAGCCTCAATAAAAAATAGACTATAGATCATGAATTTAGATTTCGACGACAAGCCTATTTTCTCTGAAATTAACATGACACCGCTGGTGGATATTATGTTAGTTTTAATGATTATATTTTTAATAACCGCGCCAATCCTAACTCACTCAATTGATATCGAGTTACCAAAAACTGAAGCCGGAGTTAGTTTGGAAAAAAATACCAAACCACTAAATTTAAGTATCAGTGAAAATGGTGATATTTTTAACGATAGAAATAAAATATCGCTACAAGATTTAGATAATATCTTAGATAAAATTGCCAAAGAAAAACCAGATAAAGAAATTATTATTAATGCCGATAAAAATTCAAGATATGAGATAATTGCAATTGTGCTATCGGAGCTCAAAAAACATAAATTAAGCAATATAGGGTTAATTACTGAAATCAAATAAAGAATTGTAAGGGCGAGCTCCTCCCGCCCAGAAGCATCGAGATCGGTCTGCCAATGGGGGAGGACAGCTCCCCTACGCAATTTTGCATATTAGTCAGATTTGCAAAAAAGCTCAGGATTTTTATTAATAGTTTTTAACTCTAGGCACTAATGCACGCTGGTCTGCCACCAACGACGCAACCCTATATGCAAAACCACCCCCATTCGTAGTACCCCTTATGCAGAATAAATTTCTTTTGCTCGCTTTATAAAAGCACTCATCATCTGCTTGTAAGCCAGATCAAAAAATACTCTTAATATACCATCTAGGAAAGGGTTCTTTAATTCACATTCGATAGTAAAGTTTATTCGTGTACCCGTGCCTTCAGTTTGCAAATGCCAAATATTTAATAAGTTTTTGAATGGACCTTTCTTTTGTTTTACATTTATTTGGCAATACCCATCTCCATGAGCAACAGATATCTCGGAGATATAGCTGTAAGTAAATGCTTTAAAGTTAATAGTGAGCTCAGCATCTACTATACCATCCTTTTGCGAGATAACTCTGCCCCTAAGGCACCAAGGTAAGAACTCAGGATATGCACCAACATCCATTATAAGATCATAAAGTTGCTCCTTAGAATATGGAGAAAATACTTGTTCCTTGTGACGATTCATTTTAACTTGATTCCAAAATATTTTTGATACTCATATGACTTATAAATTTCAATCCCGCCAAGATTACCTTGAAAAAGTCCAACTTGCAAAAACTAATTTAGGTGATTTCTGGAATAACATTGCCAAAAGTTATGTTTGGAAAAAACCATGGGATCAAACCTATTATGCAGATTATCAAAATGCTAAATTTAAATGGTTTAGTGGCGCTAAATTAAATATCACTGAAAATTGCCTAGATCGACATTTGGCCAAGAATGGTGATAAAGTTGCTATCATATTTGAAGCAAATGAGATCTCCGAGACCTCGCAAAAAATTACGTATAGAGAGTTGTATGAACGCGTAAATCAATATGCCAATTTATATAAAAAATATGGCGTAAGCAAAGGTGATAGAGTTTGTATTTACATGCCAATGATGCCTGATAGTATCGCTGCATGTTTGGCATGCGCAAAGATTGGAGCAATTCACTCTGTAGTATTCGCTGGATTCTCGGCCAAATCACTCAAATCTAGAATCATAGATTCGGAGGCTAAATTGATCGTAACAAGTGACCTTGTTTATCGTGGCGATAAAGCAATCTCATTACTAGATATCGTCCGAGAAGCCACCGCCAGCACCCCATCAATTGAAAATATATTCATCTATGAGCGCCTGCAAAGAGACAAAAAAGATCCTCGTGAAGTTATAATAAATAATGAGCTAGAACAAGAGTCAACGAAATGTGAAGTCGAAATAATGGATAGTGAAGATCCATTATTTATTCTATATACTTCTGGTTCAACAGGAGTCCCAAAGGGTGTTGTCCATTCAACCGGAGGCTATATGACATATACTGGTTATAGTTTTGTAAATGTCTTTGATTATAAGGATGATGACATATTTTTCTGTACCGCAGATATTGGTTGGATAACAGGTCATAGTTATATGATGTATGCCCCCCTCTTAGCTGGCTCAACTGTCGTTATGTCTGAAGGTGTGCCAACATATCCAAGCCCAGACAGATTCTGGCAGATCATCGAAAAGCATAAGGTCACAACCTTATATACCGCACCAACTGCAATTAGAATGTTAATGAAATTTGGTACTGAGCTTCCAAATAAGTATAAAATGGAATCACTTCGAGTTATCGGATCCGTTGGCGAGCCAATCAATGAAGAAGCATGGAAATGGTTCTACAAGAATGTCGGGAAGTCACGCTGCAACTTAGTGGATACTTGGTGGCAGACTGAAACTGGTGGTATTATGATTTCAAATCTAGCTGCCCTTGATAACTCAAAGCCAAGTTTTGCTGGAACACCCCTGCCTGGTATTTCGCCGATATTAATAACAGAGGAAGGTGAGATCATCACAAAGGCAAATCAATCTGGATATCTTTGCATAGACACTCCTTGGCCTGCTATGATTAGATCAATCTGGGGCGATCATCAAAGGTGCATAGATACTTACTTTAGTCAATTTCCTGGCAATTACCTCTGTGGTGATGGTGCTCTATTTGACGAAGCAAATAACTTTAGAATTATTGGCAGAATAGATGATGTCATCAACACATCTGGTCATAGAATCGGTACGGCCGAGATTGAGAATGCAATTAACATGCATCCAAAAATAATTGAGTCCGCCGTTATTGGCTACCCTCATCCTATCAAAGGCGAAGCAATAAAAGCATTTGTTATTGCTAAAGATATTAATATCACAGATGAAATTAATGCTATTATCAAAGAAGAAATCGGTAATATAGCAAAACCTGAATCAATATGTTTTGTTACTGATTTGCCCAAAACCAGATCAGGCAAAATCATGCGCAGGATCCTTAAAAAAATTGCTGCAAATAGCAAAGATCTAGGCGACACCTCTACCTTAGTAAATCCTGATATTATTCCCGAGTTACAAGCAAATTGTTAAGCGGGCCGGGGCAAAAGCAGAATTATGCGATAGAAATCCTTGTGTAAAGCGGGTTGGGCGCACAAGAAAAAATGAATTTAATTTTTTTAAACAAAGAATCGTAGGGGCGTGGTCCTCCCGCCCAGAAACATCGAGTGCAGTCTACCAAGAGCGGGAGGACCGCGCCCCTACAATGCATGACATTCCATCCCTTGTGCATGACCTATAAGGCCAAGCATTGCCTGAGCATATTTATCCGGCATATTCTCTTGGGTCAAATCCTCATTAGCCCATATTTTCCTGACTAAAGTATAGGACAAATCTTCAGATAACTTTGAGAAACATTGCAACTGCTCTGCACTTATATAATACTTAATTACGACAAATTTAAACTCTTCCAGAGTATCAACGGGAAGCTTCTTTTCTATTTTACCCTCCCTAACTTCCTTGACTAAATGCATAGATTTTAGACAGCTATTTAATAGATAGTAAGTAGATAAGTCTTGATCGGATTCGCCCGGAGAAATGCTAGATATTTGACTCATAGCATATTGCGTTGGGATAGCATCTTTGAGAAAGTCAATCCATGTAAGTATATTATGCAAAGGAAAATTTTCTTCAGCAGAGCTAAATCTAAACAAATGATCTAATAAAGTATTATGGCTAACTCTTGCTTGCTGAGAAGAATCTATGATGGATGGGCGACTTAGCTCGATAATATTTTTTTCAAAAGCATATCTGATCATCAAACTATTTATTTCTAATTTGAACTTATCAATATTAACTTTGCATAGATCAAAAGCCTTAAACAAAAAACTCTGCCTTAGAAGCAATTGAAAAAATGCATTTGATTTATCTTCATAAGCATCAAGTTTTAATAATTGATTTACAATAACTTGCCTTAATAGCTCAATATCTAGAGATCCTATAAAATCCAAATCTTTAGGCATTGCAAGTTTTACCTTTCCTTCCAAAAACTCACTTACTTTATTACTCGCACCCTCAGATCTATTAGACTCCCTTTGCTTGCCAGCTAATTTATCTATCTCTAAATATTTTATCATCTGATTTAACCTAACAGGTAATAAATAAAGTTTTAAATTCGGCTCTTTGATAATTACTCCTATAACTTCAATTAATCGTTTAGAATATGCTCCGACCTCCGAATCTACTTTTTGCCAAACCATATTCACAACAGTCTGTGTAAAGCTATTGCTACAAGATAATCCACTAGCAAAAAAATGCTTTTTCTTGACCATAACCTCTTCTTCTCCTGGAAGCTTGCGATCTAGCTGGGTATAGAATTGAAGCTGATCCCTTATGTCTCTAATAGAATATAATTTATGCCTTAATAAATCTTGCCATAACTGCAAATCCGTTACCTCAATATTAGATCTATTATCCACCAGGCCATATGCAATGCTGTAATATAGCTCCGAATAAAATTCAAAATCTAGAGCACTACTCTTAACCAAGTCAAGCCACTTGGATGCATTAGCCAAAGTAATAATATTTTGACCAATACCTCCATGAGCAGCTTTACATAACTTTGCTTTATAGATAACTAAATCATCACCCGATTTATCTTTGCAAGCAGCTATCAATGCCTGCAATAATTTTGTAAAATACTTAATGCTTTCATAATTAGCATCGATATCTTTTGCCCCTCCAATAATATGTGATAAAAAAAGGTAGTCTAAGATAACTTCCTGGGATCCTAAATTCATACCAACTAATATTTTTGCTAAGCCAATATGAGCATCATCGGGAATAACTCTACTTTTAAACGTCAGATCAATATTATCAAAAGCTGCTTTAGAGGCATATAACACCTTAGGAAACTCTGCCAATTTTTCAGCTATATTGACTAGTGTAACAACATTATCCTTCATATACCGCAAAAGAATATCTCTAATATTGTCCTGATATTTCGATATATGTAGCACTTCTGTCATTTGAGAAAAATATCTCTGTGTCTTTATCTGATTAAGCACTATTAAGATTAGAGTATCCTGCAAAGACATATGAGGTGGGTATTCCCCTTTGGAATCGGGGTAATAATGTTCCAACCACAACCTAGTAATTGCATATGGATCCATATCACGCTTTAGGGCAAATATACTGCCCCAGCGAATTACATCATGTAACACAAATTGCCCTGATAGCTTAAAACTGGAAATTATTGCAGAAAAAATATCCGAACTCTTACACCCTCCTAACTTCAACACATCATACCAAGAATCAAAATTATCCAAGTTAATAACACCAATATTAGCCCCAACTTCAATGAAATGACCAACAAGCCTATGCTCTTCTTGATTTTTAGAAAGCAATATTCCTTGATGCCATGATGAAAAATTATCTAATGTCACCTTCTTAAACTTCAATAAAGTCAGAGCAATAATTTGATATTGTTGCTCTTTAAAATTACAGTTAAAACCAACATCATCAAGCCAATCTTTTATATTCCTTGCAGTTACAGAGCCTTGCTCTATGGCAGTACAAGTTAACAGAACAATTCTGGTATTAACATTTATGGCAAAGTCATCTACATCAAACCCACCCTGGCTACGTTCTATAAAACTTGTAAGATCCACCTGCAATAATCGATATATGACCCTAATTCTGTTACGTAAACCAGAAAGCTGACTTAGTGGAATTCCAGCATCATCGAAATCCGATTTTGCCTCATCAAATAAACCGAATTTAGTCGAATATGGCAATTTATCAAAACTGTTACCAACCTTACTGTTGCAAGAATCTAGGCTAAAGCAACTACCCAATACAGCTAAAAACTTTCCAGTTAAAAGCTCTATCTCCTCTTCTAACATAGCATCCTGCTGTGCTATAGCCCTGCTTTTTTTCTTCTTAGCTCTGCTCTTCTTAGACCCCGCCTTTGATGACGGCTCCATATCAGCAAGTTCTCCTCGGGCTGAGATTTTAGCCTTATTAAATATAGATAAATCTTCTGCTCCAAGCTCACCATCCGGAGCATCACATTCTCTCTCTTGCTTTTTCTTAGCCTGAATTTCCAGGCGCCTTAATATTGGAGAAAATATTTCAGCTAATCTAGCTGCAATATCAGATTGTGTGTCCTCTTCTTCTAAATTAACATATAATTTAATATAGTTAACTAGCGCAGTGGACTCTCGGCCTTGGCGTGAGATTATAATACCTATTTGAACATCCTTTAGACAATCAACTATCCTAGAATCTAACTTAGCTAATAATTCATTTTTGACAGTTTCTCTGTATAATCTCATAGAACAATCTATCGAAGCTTCATCACTGGTGCGCATATATGATAGAAAAAATACTAAAACTCCAGTAGAAATTCAGAGAGAATTTTGTTGCCAGTTTCCAATCACAATTGCAAAGATTTTTATTCTTAAGATCTTGGATTTTTTGGTCGAATTATTTTGAAGAAGAAAAAAATTTATGATTTTAATTCGGGACAGGCCCATTATCCAAAAATTCTAATACCGCCTGCCGTATAGCTATTCCATTAGCAACTTGCTTAAGGATCATAGAGCTTGCACTATCTGCAACTTTACTACTAATCTCAACACCTCGATTGATGGGGCCGGGATGTAAAATAATTAAATTGGATTTCCGATCTACTAAATTTCGATCATTTAAACCAAAAAAATAACCATATTCTTTTTCTGATGCGATGACTGAATTGCTCATCCGCTCTTTTTGAATTCGAAGCGTCATTAAAACATCCAACTTACCAACAATATCTTTTAGTGAGTAACAAAATTTTAAATTCGGAATCGGAATCTTACTAGGCATGAGGCTATGTGGAGCAATTAAATATAAGTTAGCACCCATCTTAGATAATAATTTTATATTTGATCGCGCCACCCTTGAATTGATAAGATCACCACAAATCCCTATATTCAAACCTTGCACCCGACCTTTATTTTGTAATATAGTAAAACAATCAAGTAAAGCTTGAGTAGGATGCTCTCTAGCTCCATCACCGGAATTAATCACATGGGCTTCGGTATAAGTAGCTAGTTTTTTAACAAAACCACCAACTGAATGTCTTATAGTAATAAAATCCGCCTGCATAGCAGATAAGGTTTTGATAGTATCAATTTCACTTTCTCCCTTTTTTACGGCTGAAGTTGAAACATCAATATTAATTACCTCAGCTCCCATATTCTTCGCAGCTATTTCAAAAGAAGAACGAGTTCTTGTTGATGCTTCAAAAAACAAATTGATTAATTTCCTACCAACCAAGCGCTTTGATAAGGGATTTTGCAAGAAGATCCCCGTCTTATCAAAAATCTGTTGATATTGATCTATTCCGTAATGATCAATTGAAAGTAAATTACGCGTCATACCCTTACTCCTTTGTTGGTTTTAAAACATCCAGTATATTAGGATCTATTATACCTTTCGCAATTGCAGCCTCAGCACTCTCTAACATTGTTTGCATACCATGCTGACGACCAGTTTGTATCATCGAATATATTTGCGGGATACTATCTTCTCGAATTAAATTCCTAACTGCATTTGTTGATACTAAAATTTCATGAATAGGATAACGCCCAGCCCCTTCCTTTAAAGGCACTAATTTCTGCGAAACCACAGCAGAGAGGCCACTCGACAATAGTGATGTTGCTAAACCTTTACTTCCATCGGGAAATACATCTAAAATTCTATTGATAGATTCATAAGCATTATTTGTATGCAGGGTGGAGAAAACTAAATGCCCTGTCTCAGCCGCAGTTAAAGCAAGCTGTATAGTTTCAGGATCACGCATCTCACCCACTAAGATAATATCAGGATCTTCACGAAGAGCTGCACGAAGAGCATTAGGAAATGACTTCGTGGATTGATCTATCTGCCTTTGATTCACCAAACTCTTATCCGATTTATAGACAAACTCAACCGGATCTTCTATCGTCAAAATATGCTTCTGATGATTTTGATTGATATGTTGAATCATGGCAGCCAAAGTCGTTGATTTTCCTGATCCTGTTGGGCCGGTAACCAAAACTAAACCTTGATGAAGTTTTGTAAAATCAAGTAATTTAGCCGGAGCATTTATATCTTTCATATTAGGTATCTCTGCTGGAATTTTTCTAAATACCGCACAAGGCCCGGATATATTATGAAATGCATTTACACGAAACCGACAATAATCACCAAAATTATAAGCAAAATCAAATTCTAAATCTTCCTTATATCTAGCATAATTCTCAGAAGATAAAGCTACCTCCAGCAAGCTATCAATATCATTTGCTGCTAATGTAAAAGCCCCTACAGGAACTAAATTACCATTCAATCTAACTCTAATAGGGTAATCTGGTGTTACATGAATATCTGACACCCCATCTTTTTTAGCGCATGATAAAATTTTGTCTAAAACTTCTTGTGGATTATCCATTATTACGCCGCCCCTCGCCTTCTTGCATTAACTGTTCTAACACCTTATATCTCTCCTTTAGTGAGTCCCTAGGTATCATATTTTGATGCTCCCTGTAACGCATATTATATAAAATCTGCTTATAAAGCAGATAAGCACTTCGATTACTCCCTAGATAATCATAACTAAGCGCTAAATTATAAGAAAGCTTAATATCATTATTATCAGCTCTAAACGCCTCCTCAAAAGCATCTTTGGCCTTTACATAATCCTGCTTTAATGCATATAAATAGCCTAATTGCGCTGAAATTATTTTACTATTATGCAATAGATTAATTTTTTTCAATGCCGAAATTCCAACATCAGGTTTATCTTCGCCAATCAAAACAATATAATTATTTAATGCAACTTCATGAGACGGGTCTTCTAACAAAACATCACCATAATACTTTTTAGAAGTTTCAAGATCTCCAAGGCGCTGATAGGCGGAGCCAATTGCTGTTAAGACATCCAAATCATTGCCATATTTGTTAATAAACTCTTCATAATAGAATATCGCAGATTCATAATCTCCCGAAATCAAACTCTGGTAACCCCTATCATTTAAAAAATAACGCTTAGTCTCAACATCACTTCGACCAGAAATCGATATGTCAAAATTATAAGCTGGTATTTCTAGTGGCTCTCCTGAGCTTTTGACTTCATGCCCTTTATGATTAAAGCGATCTAATTTGTGACTAGTTTCACGTTGATCTATTTCACTTTGCTGCTTCTGACTTAAGTAAACTTTTTCAAATATAGAATATTCTAATAACTCTTCAGCATAGGTCGGGTTAGACAAACAATAGAAAGATATTATGTAAAAAAATGCCTTGATGTGATAGTTAGGCAAAAACTTCATATACCGCCTTCTAAATCCAGAGCTATTTTTCTGGTGGATTTATGAGATTTATAGATTAACAATGGAGTTAAGTAATTGCGCATAATATTCATCTGTAAGATGAACTAGTGATATATTTTTTATATAAAAGATCAATTTAAATTAAACTATGAGTTGTTATAAGTTATTACGTCCCCTCCTATTCCTATTTCCCGAAGAATGCTCACATGATTTAAGCATTCTATATTTCAAATATTTAGCACTAAGTAAACGCAGAGAGTTTTCTAATATACTGAGAAATGATGTCCTAGATATGCATTTTACCAACCCTATTGGCCTAGCCGCTGGTTATGATAAAAATGCTCAAATCTTTAGCAAGCTATATAGTTACAATTTCGGTTTCATAGAATGCGGCACAGTTACCCCCAAGGCCCAAAGCGGTAATTCAAAACCAAGATTATTTCGGTTAAAAGAAGATGAAGCAATTATCAATCGATTTGGATTCAACAATGTTGGTATGGAAGAATTTGCTCAAAATATTAAGGGTGGAAAAAAGCATATTCCTGCAGAATTTCCTATTGGAATCAATATTGGCAAGAATAAGCTCCAAGAAGATTTTTTAAGTGATTATTTAACATTAATTGAAAAATTTTATCCTTTAGCAAATTACCTTACAATCAATATCTCATCACCAAACACACCTAATTTAAGAGATATTCAATCTCGAGATAATCTGGAGTTACTAGTTAGCAATGTCAAGAGGTTGTCCAAAAAGCTACAGGTTAAACATTCGAAAAAAATACCGATCCTATATAAAATAGCTCCTGACCAAACAGATGAATCACTTAAAGATATCTGCCTAGTTAGTGAAAAATATAAAATTGACGGCTTGATAATTAGCAATACCACAATAACCAGACCCGACTTATTAAGGAGTTCTAATAAAATTCAATCTGGTGGTCTAAGTGGTAAACCACTAAAAATTCTAGCTAACAAAATATTGGCAGATGTTTACAAAGAAACGCAAGGGAGTATTCCCCTAATCGGAGTTGGCGGGATAGAGTCAGCCGATGATGCATATTACAGGATTCTAAATGGTGCAAGCTTAGTTCAAATATATTCTAGCCTAGTTTACCAAGGCTTTAATTTGGCCAAAAAAATAAATCTAGAGTTAGCATATACCCTAAAAGTTAACGGTTTTAAAAACATAAGCGAAGCTATTGGATCTGGCATTAACCTCAATAACCGATAAGCAGTATTAGGACCCATAAAATGGGTAAGGCGATTATATCGATGACCATTTTATAGCCACTTTTTTGCCAAAGCTAGTCGAGGCGGAGCCGAGCGCTTGCCCAGATACAAGAGAGATTTATATTTGGGGCAAGCGCGAGGAAAGACTGGTGCTTTGTGGACATGTATCCGCCCATGACAAAACGATCTCAATATTTTCCAGGCGAGAAACCCCAGCCCTATAAAAAATCTAATTTAAATACCAGATTACAACCAATTTCTGCATTTGCGACATAGTAACTCTGGGTATTATTTGTGCATGACTCTGCTGTTGTGGTACCAAAAATACGATAAGTGACTCGGCCTGAATTTGGCTTAGAATCGTCAAACTTCCCATCAAAAATCTCAGCCTGCTCAGGCGTAAAAATTGCATTATCACCATCATTTGCTTGCCCGATTTGAATCACATTTGTATTTGGCACAAAAAAACCATCAAGCTCTTCTGTAAAAACTAACCGGATAACAGCACCTGATATAAAATTAGAACGATAGGCATAGTCTAGCTCGGTTGCACTAAAGCTACCATTGATTAAATTAGCATTTTGCATTTGTAGCATTGCATTATAAACTTCATCTTGATACTCCACTTTATCATCCCCATCTCCATCAATAGCTGCGTCAAAAAATGTTGAAGCATTCTTCAAATCTCCTGGTAAGCCATTATACAAGTTATAGAAGCTTTTAATCGAGACCTCCATCTCATTAATCTCAAATATTAATTTTTTTATACGAGCATTCACAACAAACTCCCGCGATACCATAGCCATAGTAATTAAGATACTCATCACTCCAACAGTAATCGCCAACTCGAGTAAGGTAAAAGCTTTTCGCATTTTTATTACCCTTTGATTAAAACTAATGAACATCTACATAAAACAATAGGTTACATACAAAAGACTCACTCGCCAGATCATAATTACCGGCCAGGACTAAATCACTACCATTACAAGATCCCGCGTCATTATACCTAATTTGCACAAATCCATTCCACATTACACCATCATCCAATTTATTATCAATTTTCAAAGCCTGACTTGGGGTTAAGATAGGATCATAAGGCTCGCCCTCTCCATTAATTTGGCCAAACACGATATAATGATATTTGTCAAATCTACCGCGATATGACTCTGTCTCCAAGGCACTATCTAATAATGGAGCATAGTAACCTGAATCAAAATGTGATTTAATAAGTTTATCATCAACATCCGCGCTAGATGCACTCCCGCTATACTCACCATCAAGCAACTTAGCTAAAGCTAAGTGCTGAGTTGATTTATAAGATTCAGCCTCATCCTCAATTGAATCATCCCCATCTCCATTACAACCACCATTAGCTATTATATCATCAAGACCACAATTTGCCCCAAAGAAATCATAAGCATTATTCATATCTCCTGGTACCGCTTCATAAAATGTATAAAAATCAGAATAAGCAGTTTTGAATTGCTGATACTCGCTTGCAACAATTAATAATTTATTATTGGTAATTAAGTTACGCGCATATAATACCGCCGACAATAACGCCGCAATAATGCCTATCACCATGGTTAACTCAACCATGCTATATGCTCTAACATTTTTCTTTTTTCTGAATAATAATGCCAACATCTACATAAATTTATTAAGCTTAAAAGAAGCTTAGCAATATCTAGCTATAAATAGCAATAACCTTATCGAGAATTTAAATTTCTATTAAAAATTATCGGCCAACAGCATCGTCTCCTACTCCTTGTGGAGCAAGGCTAGTTGCTTCAACCTGACGCAATACTTGCTGACCTAACATAGTTGTCTCCAGCAAAGATCTCAAAGCTTCTTGATTAACTTCATTCGCTATCAATGCTTTTGTTAATGCTACAAGGTTAGCACCATTGACTGCTGCGTCCGCGGCCCCTATTCCAGAAGCTAAAAGTTCTATAGCATGAGTCTTTATTAGAGCCCCCTTACTACTTACCATACTACTATTGAGAAGAATAACAACATCTTCAATTGATAGAGCATCTACTCTTGGAGCCGTATCTACAACCCTAGTGCCATTTGCCCTTAGGCCTGCTGAACTAGCAGCTTCGAATGACACCACATCACTTGCTGTATAGGATTGCAATTTTTCTCTATAGTCATGATCGATACTACCTGCCTGCAAAATAGATAGTGCATATTCAGCTTTATCTGTCTTGCTACAATTTGACTTATCAAAAGAACTAATTAAAGCCTCTTGAATTTCTAAAGAGAAATTTGCACCCTTTCCAAAAGCTAAAGCAGCCAGCTTAGGATCAGAAATCCTCTTAGCATAATATAGAGCAGAATCATCGTCTAAGAAACCTCCACTCAATGCAATTGCAAAATCTTGCGAATTATTAATACACCTTATTAAGCCCTGCTGAGTTTCGTGATCAAGCTGCACTTGACTCAAAGCAAAAGCAGCATCTTCAGATGTTGTAGTAACCCTCTGAGGAGATCCTTTTATCACATAACTAAATATACTCTCAACTAAGTCCAAATGAATACTAACGGCGCTTCTCAAGATTTTACTTGCACTACGAGATTTTGCCTCAGGCGTCTCATTTGACCGAGAAAACGATCCCACTAATGCTTGCTGAACAAATTTGGATGTAATTCTACCTTGCTCCAAAATTGAGGCTGCCAAATCAGTACTATGCACATTCCTAGCTATCTTAGTCGCAATGTCATCAGAAAGAAAACCGCCTCTCAACGCAACTGCAGCATCATTCATATTGTCTATATTATCAAGCAACTGCCTTTGAATACCATCATCAAACAGCCTATTACTAAGAATTTCAGCTGATCCTCTAGAATCGGTTATAAAACTCATTAATCCAAAAGCTGGCTCCGCCCCCATACTGAGAGCTGATATTGCATCTTCACTACTTCTTACAACTACTCGAGCCTGAACAGCTAGCATATCCAGCAAATCAGCGCGCTTAGCTATACCCAAAACTTGTCTCATATCTTTCCTTTTTTCATTTCCCCAATTTTTTATACTTCTTAAGATATTTGTCAATTTTATTACATACCATCATCATTAGTCTAAATACTAAATGGGGCCTGTCACGAATGGAGCTATCTCTCCAACAAGCATAGCAGCAGTTTGCTCGTCAGACTATGTCACAATATAATTGCGAAAGAGTTTTTCGATAAAGACTTTGTAATTATATTATGATACAGTCTGCTTGTGCCCGACCATTAACTTTTTGCAAAATTTCTTGCCCTTGAGGATTTCTTTGACAGATATTTCTTACATCAACTCCAGATCCTTTTAGTTCAATGGCCAAATCAACAATGTCATTGCGGTCTATTTCTCTTGAGATTTGCCCTAATATAGCTCCAAATTCCTCATTAGGAAAATTTGGCTGCAACGTCGTAAGCTCTGTTATCTCATGATAAATATCTCGGCAATCAATCTTCTCAAGCATATGTTCTAAATCGCCCAAGAAAAATCCTTGCGGACGTAACTTATCAATAAAAGCAGCTAAATTATCCCGGCCACTCTCGCTACCTATCCGATCTATTGCATCAGATAGAATTATTCTGCCGCGCCTAAGCAGGGGACCTTTGCATACATCGCCCACAGCTTCATTGAGCACTAATACTATATCCCTCATTGACAATTCCTTGATTAGCAATGATTTTAAGCTAGGGATAATATTACCTCGTATCAATACTTTAGCAGCATCACGTGAATTATCGAGCCCCCCTATTAAACGCTTTTGAACCTCTTCAGACCTGACCAAACCACTAACTAATATCTCCGTAGCTTGATCCGAAGAATCTATCCGCCTACTCGCTATAACCTGCTGATTTAATTCAAGAAAACCATTCGCAGAGGCGGTAAGAATACCTCCATTAATCAACAACAAAGCATTCTCATCTGATACATTACCACCTCTTAGACCTATCACTGTATCACTAGCATTCGTAATTTGACGCATTAATAATTTCTCCAAGCTAGGAGCTAACTTACACTCACTTAACACTAAAGCTGCATATTTGGATCTTTTTACTTTAACAACCAGCTCTCTTAATGTTTCATCATCATAAGCAATATTTGCCCGCAACACAAACGCCGCATCCTCTGAAAAGGCAAGCCTATCTAATAACTCCTTTTTTACCGATACCGACATCCCAACTGGATTAGCTAAAGATAATGCCGACTGCTGCGAATGGCTTATCCCGACAGGATCTTTCTTTGTAAAAACATATCTCCTAGCCACCAGTTGGTGGCGACTATTCCCCTGGATTAATCTGCGCATAGTCCCCTTCTTGCTTTAAATAATAAATTTCATTACATCCAGCCGAAGTTGCCTATTACCTTGCCAAATATTTTCTTTCAGCTGACAGATGATATCAAAAGAGCTGTTTTGTATTTTAGCAAGAATATCAAATTGATCAAAATTCCATAAGATACTTTCAACCTTGCTACCAAGGCCTCCAAGATCCTTATCAACTAAAATTAACTTTAAATGCTTCTCCTGCATCAAAAAATGCTTTGATAACATCACCCCTCTAATCAAAAAAATTGGTTCTGCATTGTTTTTGCCAAATGGTTCCAATATTTTTAATTCATCCAACAACCTAAAGCTGATATCACTCATCTTTGCTTCCATATCATAGCAAGAAGCCTCTATATCATCATTATTAACATTTTGCATAAACTCTGATAATGCTAAAATCTTACCCTCCTCTACACTAAATCCTGCTGCCATAGCATGACCTCCACCAGCTATTAACAAACCTTGTGCTTTGGCACTATGAATCAAGCCACCTAAGTTAATACCCTCAACCGAACGCGCCGATGCTTTACCAATATTATTCTCAATAGCAATAACAGCTGCGGGCTTATTATATTTATCCTTAATTCTTGAAGCCACAATACCAATCACACCAGGGTGCCAATTTTCATTAGAGACTATAATTACATTATTATCATAAAGTTTTTTTTGCTCTATTTGCTCAAAAGCTTTTTCCAACACTATCTGCTCTATTGCCTTACGCTCACCATTATAATGATCGAGTTTTTGGCTCAATTCCTTGATGTTGTTATGATCAAATGTTGAAAGTAATTCCGATGCTACAGTTGATTTACCAACCCTACCACCAGCATTAATTCTAGGTCCAATAATATATCCTAAATGAAAAGTTTTGACTCCGCCAACATCAATATTGGCAACTTGAAATAACTCTCTAAGTCCAATATTTTCCGTCTGCGCCATTAACTTTAAACCAAGCGCTACAAATGCCCTATTTAGCTTTACCACTGGCACAACATCACAAATTGTCGCCAGCGCTACCAGGTCTAGTAAATTGAAAAGCTTAGGCTCTGGCAAGTTATTTTCTTGATAGTAATTTTGTTGTTTAAAAATCTTATTAACAGCAATAAGCAACATAAACGAAACTCCGGCCCCACATAAATAACCAAGTCCTGATGTATCATCAAATCTATTTGGATTCATAACAGCAATCGCATCAGGAATTTTACTTTCAGATAAATGATGATCCACAACCAGAATATCCAAACCATTTTTACTGGCTACCTCTAGGGCATCAAATGCCGTGGTTCCACAATCAACAGTAATCACCAAATCATAACCCTCCGCTTGTAGAGAAAGTAATGCCGCACTATTTGGGCCATATCCCTCCATAATACGATCGGGTATATAGATTTTGTAATCTATACCAAAATCCCTAAGAAAACGCGCTATTAAAGCCGATGAGCATGCACCGTCCACATCATAATCACCAAAGATAGCAATACGCTTTTTCTGCTTAATTGATTCTACTAAAAAATTGGCGCCTTTTTCAACATCTAAAATCGACAAAGGATTAGGCATTAAATTTTTAATTTTTGGATTGAGATAATCCTCCACATCCCCTTTATCATCTATTCTAACCGCTATTATCTTTGCTAAGATATCTGAAAAACCTTTGGCTTTTGCCAGATCATATATTTCTTGGTTATATTCCGCTTTCTGCCAATCCATTCTTTTCTTTTGCTATTTTCTGTTTATACCAAGGTGAATACTATATAGAAAAATCATGAAATCAACAAAGCAAAATTGGTATGAGCTTGGCATCAAGCATATCTGGTTACCATACACGCAAATGCAAGAAGTTCCTGAGCAACTTAAAGTCATAAAAACTAAAGGTTCATATATTTATCTAGAGGATGGTAGAAAATTAATCGATGGAGTTAGCTCGTGGTGGGCAACATCACATGGCCATAACCATCCGTATATTGCAAAGCAAATGCGCCAGCAATTAAAACAATTCCCACATGTAATGTTCGCGGGACTCGCCCATAAACCTGCATATGAGCTAGCTAGTCGCTTGGTTGAGTTTGTAAATAAAAAGGAACCTACTTTAAACAAAGTATTTTTCTCAGACTCCGGGTCCACCGCCGTTGAAGTAGCTCTTAAAATGGCTATTCAATATCATTACAACATAGGCAAAGTTAAACATAAGTTCATTTGCTTTAAGAATTCATATCATGGCGATACAATGGGGGCAATGTCACTTGCCGACCCGGACAATTCTATGCATGCAAAATTTGCTAAAATGCTGCCCAAACAAATTGCACTCGAGATACCCGACACTGAAGAAAAATTTGCTAAATTCGTACAAACTCTAGACACGCATCAGGCTAATATTGCAGGCTTAATAATCGAACCATTAGTGCAATGCGCTGGGGGAATGAAATTTTACAATAAAGATATTTTAAATAAAATTCTATCCGAATGCAAGAAACGTAATATCATCACTATTTTAGATGAATGCGCCACAGGATTTTATCGCACCGGAGCAAAGTTTGCCTTCCATCAGACCGATTTTTCAGCAGACATACTAATATTAGGCAAAGCATTAACTGGAGGATCCATTACGCTCAGCGCGACAATGGCAACAGATAAGATTTTTAACAGCTTTTTAAGCAACTCCTTAGATAACGCATTAATGCACGGCCCTACCTTTATGGCCAACCCCCTTGCCTGCTCAGCAGGCTTGGCCTCATTGGATCTATTTGAATCAAATAATTATAAAGAGTTAGTCCAAAATATCACAAATATCTTTCATACCGAACTTAAAAACATCACATCACATCAAAATGTAAAAGATGTCAGAATTTTAGGAGCAATTGCTGTCATAGAGCTAAAGCAATGCAATTGGCAAGACATATGCGCAATGCGCAAAGAGCTAATAAATTATAACGTTTGGCTCAGACCTTTTGCTAATGTGATCTACATCATGCCACCACTAACAATTAATAAAACAGATCTGAAAAGATTAGTCAATTGTGCTAAAAAATTAGTTAGCATAGTAAAGTCGCATTAATAAAAAGAGGTATGTAGGGGCGGGGTCCTCCCGCCCAGAAGCATCGAGATCGGTCTAGCAAGGGCGGGAGGACCCCGCCCCTACGACTTTTATTCCAAAGCTAGAATATCGATATGATAAAGAAACAGACAGGAATCTGTTTCTATGGCGCTATTGTAAACACCCTCACTATCACTACAATCATCGGATGCAGCATTAGACACCTTCATAACCATCTGACCTGTGTGAGCATTACCATTATCAATTTTTGCATCTATCAAATACAACTCAGTAGGTGTGAATATTTCATCATCATATCCACTTCCAGAACCAAATTTAATATAATTACCATCCTCGGGCACGTAGGTAAAGCCAGACCTTGCATCACCATTATCATCAAAATTACTAACTAATATTGCTCCACCATATTTAAAGCCATCCATAACATAGGCTTGATACAAAGAGTCATAAGCCCACTCTTGTGATTTTATAACTCCGGCGCTGGACATGTGAATCAGAGCATTTGTGGACTCATAGCTTTCTGATTCTATTTTACTATCACCATCACCATCAGTTGTATTGATGTTAGGCCAATAGCTTGTTGCATTAGCGAGGTCACCTGGAAAGCTTTCATAAACAGATACAAACACTCCTACCGATACCGCAACTTTACGCGTGCTAGAAACAACATTATTTATCTCAGCTGAGACAAAAAGCCTACGCGCAGAACTGGTAACAATTATCAATAAGGATATTATCACCATAACAAGGGAAAGCTCTAATAGCGACAAGCCCTTTTTTAGCATTTTAAACACAAGTCTAGCAAGAAAATTATTTAATAAAATCATTTACATTAGCGTGAGATTTATGTAAATCAATGGCTTTTAGTCTTGGCAAATCTCTAACCCCCTCTTTACAACCTGACAAGACTGTTCTGTACTGAATATTTAGACCAGAATATAATCCATCTTCTAAAAACAAATAATTTTATTTGGTTATTAATATGAGAAATGCAAACGCAATTAAAATAGGCAATGTGATTAATTTCAAAGGCAAACTATGTGTCGTTGTCAAAACAATGCATACTCAACCAGGAAAAGGCGGAGCTTTTGTACAAATGGAATTAAAAGATATTGTCGCAGGTACAAAATATAACGAAAGATTTCGTTCAAATGAAGATAAAATAGAAGTAATACGTCTTGATGAAAATGAGCTGCAATTTTTATATGAAGATGGTGATAGTTATCATTGTATGGATAATAAAAATTTTGACCAAGTCACCATCAATAAAAATCAAGTCCACGAAGAACACAGACCCTTCTTAACCGAAGGTATGAATATTATGGCACAAGTGTATGAGGGTAATATTTTATCTATATCCCTACCAGACACGGTAGAAGTAGAAATCGAGACAACAGAATCAACCGTAAAAGGCCAGACTGCCGCATCATCGAATAAACCCGCGACCCTAACCAATGGCATTAGGATTATAGTTCCGAGCTTTATCAAGGATGGCGATAAGATCTTAATAAAAACAGAAACAATGACATATTTGGAAAGGGTATCATAATGGGATATGCAGGAAGAGAACCGGCTATTATTATTACGTTAAATAAAGTTTTAGAAAAAATTCAACATAAGATTATTCGTGATTTTTATGAAATAGAATATTTGCAGAAATCACAATTTTTTCCACAAAAGTTTGTCAATAACTTAATAGATACTACTCACTCATTTTTGATAGAGAATCTACTCACTCATTATCCAAATAATGGATTAATCCTAAATGGCGAAGTAATCAATGACGCTACAACAGATGGAGCAGATAGCACTGACTACTTTATTGTTGATAGCTTAAGCGATCAAGCAAACCTATCTAGAAGTTTACCTTTTGTTGCAAATTCCATTACGTTAATAAATAATTTCTACGACAAAACTCAAATCATTGCTGCAGTCATTAATTATCCTATTTTAAATATAACTCTCAACACCCACAAGGATACAGAAGTATTTTGCAATCAGAAAAGAATTCAAATCACCGCCAATACTAACCCTGAACCATTAAATATTATTTCAAATATAGCTAGTGACAAATCTGAATTTTATCACTTTAATTCACTAGCATATGAAGCTTTATTAATATTTCAAAACAAGGCTGACTTGCTCATAAAATCATATAAGGACTCTCACCAATTATACGCCTTTGAATTTATCGCTAAAAAAGCCAATTTCATTTGCGATGTAGATGAAGAGAAAAAAATTATTAAAATATCAAACAACAAATCTACGGCAAATACATGAGTAAGATAAATATATCTATATTAGGAGCCTCCGGTTATACAGCTATTGAACTAATAAGATTATCATTATCCCACCCTAATATTTCAATAAAACATCTATTTGGCAATAGCAAAACCGGCATGGAAATGCATGAGATTTATCCTCATCTCAAATTTGCAAAATTACCCAAGATCTCTAAGTTAAGTTTAGAAGCATTGAGCGAGTCTGATGTTTTATTTTCTTGTCTTCCGCACGGAGAATTACAAAATATTATTTCTAGAATCCCAGAGCATATTAAAATCATTGATGTTTCTGCAGATTTCCGATTACAGAGCCTAGCTCTATTTGAAGAATTTTACGGCAGCAAGCACAAAGCTCCTGAATATGTAAAAGATGCTATTTATGCTCTGCCTGAACATAGCAAAGAGGCTATTCGAGATAAACGCATAATTGCTTGCCCGGGATGCTATCCAACCTCAGTCCTAATACCTCTCATTCCAATAACCGAGTCGGGACTACTCAGCGACAAGACAATTATTATCGATAGTAAGTCTGGCGCTAGTGGTAGTGGTAGGAAACTAACTGAGAATAATTTATTCTGCGAATTAAACGAAAATATAAAGCCATATAATATTCAGAAACATCGCCATTTATCTGAAATGATTGAGAACCTATCAGCTAAATCAGATTTAAAGCTAAATATCCAATTCACACCTCAGATAGTTCCAATCTCTCGCGGAATTTTGTCAACTATTTATATCTCTTCAAAAAAATCTGCCAAGTCATTAAAACAACATTTACAAAACTTTTATTCAAACTCGCCTTTTATCCAAATTCACGAAGATGATACTATTCCAGAACTTCGGAATGTTATTGGCAGTAATAATTGCGAAGTAAATATTTTTGATAGCGAGAATAGTGATCTAAAAATTATTATCTCAATCATTGATAATTTAAACCGTGGTTCATCAGGCCAAGCTATTCAAAACTTTAACATATTATACAACCTAGCTGAAGATACGGGTCTAAAAAATCCTGTTTTATTTCCATGACAAATAGTCGAATAATTAAATATCGTAACATCTTACCCACCATCTCAGACAAAGCCTTAATTGCTGATAACGCCACAATTACAGGTGATGTCACTATTGCAGAAAATGCTAATATTTGGTATGGTTGCGTGATAAGAGGAGATGTTGCACCTATCTCCATAGGAGCTGGTACTAACGTTCAGGATAATAGCGTTATCCATGTTTCCAGAGCTAACCATCCAGCAAATAAAACTGGAGACTTAATGGCCCCCACAATTATCGGCAAAGGAGTTACAATTGGACACCATGCATTAATCCACGCTGCCACTATTGATGATTACTCCTTTATTGGGATGGGATCTATTATCATGGATTTATCTCATATTGAGCATGAGGCAATGGTTGCAGCTGGAGCTGTAGTTACGCCAAAAAAACATATAAAATATGGTGAGATTTACGCTGGCAACCCAGCTAGATTATTAAGAAAAATGAGCGAAGAAGAAATACGCTATATCAAAACATCAGAACAAAACTACATCGAGTTAGCTCTGGAATACTTTTCTTACTACAACTCCAAATAATTTTCTAGGACGTTGTCCCTTCCATAAATATTGAATGGTCTATGGAAGGGCGGGAGGACCCCGCCCCTACGATATATTTGAGCTATTTAGGCTCTCCTAGGGTCCCTAGGATCTTGACTCTTTCTACGCGGAGCACTTGTAGATGGGCGACGATCACCTGAGCGAGATGATGACTCACTACGGTAACGGCCCTGAGATTCTGATCTGCTATCCGATCTAGATGAATCACCTTTGTAACCGCCTCTAGATTCCGTTCTGCTATCTGATCTAGACGAATCACCTTTGTAACCGCCTCTAGATTCCGTTCTACTATCTGATCTAGACGAATCACCTTTGTAACCGCCTCTAGATTCCGTTCTGCTATCTGATCTAGACGAATTACCTTGGTAACCACCTCTAGATTCTGCTCTGCTATCGGATCTAGGTGAATTACCTTGGTAACCACCTCTAGATTCCGTTCTGCTATCGGATCTAGGTGAATTACCTTGGTAACCGCCTCTAGATTCCGTTCTGCTATCGGATCTAGGTGAATTACCTTGGTAACCACCTCTAGATT
>JABJNB010000009.1 GCA_018659145.1 Rickettsiales bacterium | reverse complement strand
GCAACACCACCTGTCAAAGCTAGACCTAAAGCCATATAATTGAAAAATTGTAACATGAAAGATCGTAGCCCTTCATCATATGCTCTTACGTCTTGAGCTGCATGTAATCTAGAAAAGTCCATAATTAACCTAATGTAAATTTATTGAGCGGGATGCTATTAATAAACAAAAAAAAAGCAAGTTTATTCTTTTGTCTCAAAATTTGCGCGCACTAATTCATTCAGCAGACGAACACCAAAGCCCGTAGCACCTTTTTTAGATAAGCTTTTGTTACGGTTAACAGATGCAACTCCTGCAATATCAAGATGGGCCCACTTAGTGTCCCCAACAAAACGTTGTAAGAATTGAGCAGCCGTAATGCTTCCGCCACCTTTATAATTAGAAATATTTTGCATATCAGCATATTGCGAATCAATCATACTATCAAATTCTTTTGATAGAGGGAATCTCCATAATAGCTCGCCTGTTTCTTCACCAGCGGCATATAGCTGATCGGCCAATTCATCATTATTAGAAAACAAACCGGCATAAAGATCAGATAAAGACACAACTATAGCACCGGTTAGCGTTGCTAAATCAACGATGAGTTTAGGTTTAAAATTCTCCACTGCATAAGTCAAACAATCAGCTAAGACCATCCTGCCTTCAGCATCAGTATTTAAACATTCGATTGTTTGCCCAGACATTGAAGTTACAATATCACCTGGACGCTGAGCATTACTACCAGGCATATTTTCAACCAAACCAATAATACCAACAGCATTTACTTTTGCCTCCCTTTTTGCCAGAGTACGCATTAAGCCTACAACCACAGCTGAACCACCCATGTCACCCTTCATATCATCCATATTAGGGGAAGGTTTTAACGAGATGCCACCTGTATCAAAACAAACACCCTTACCTACGAAAGCCAGAGGTGCTGCATCCTTATCTTCACAGCCATTATATTGCATAACAACAAGCTTAGACTCCCTTGCACTACCTTGACCAACAGCAAGTAGGGCGTTCATACCAAGTTTGCTCATTTCTTTAGCACCTAGTACCTCTACCTTTAATCCGTCAATTGCAAGCTTAGAGCAAATCTTAGCATAGGATTCTGGGTATAGAATATTGCCAGGCTCGGAGATTAAATCTCTTGCCAAAAATACACCTTCACTAATCTGATCAATTCTTGTGAAAATTTGCTCGGCCTTCTCAGAATTCTCAAGCCTAATATCAAGCAATCCTAAACTATTTTGATATTTCTCTGCTTTGACTTTCGAAAAATATTTTAAAAACTGATAATTACGCAACTTAGCTCCAAAGGCAATATTAGCAGATATCTCAGCACATGAGACCTCTTCACTATGCGTATCTTCTATTATCATAGCAGAGCGCTCAATTTTAAGATGGTTTAATTCTACAGAAATCTTACCACCTAAAGTCCTTGCTTTATCTGGTGTTAGTTCAGCAAAACTACCCAACCCTACCAACAACACCAAATCTAAATTATGTTCATCTGGGTGCGAAGCTGAAACTATCTGCCCAAATTTAGCCGTAAACTCAATAGGAGATTTATTAATAAATTTAGCTAAATTATCTGAATGTAGTAATTCGCTACAAATACCAATAAGAGCTACACCAGAGCTTGGTAAGCTTAGTTTTGAAAATTTTATGTCCATGTTTTAAATATTTTTTTATTACTTATAGTTGAGTAAATACTTATTAATCAAGATTAATCTCTTCCAAGATCTCCTTATTATCTAAGAATGAGTATTCTGAATCTAATTGCTCAAGGTTATTATTCTTAACCGAATAGACCGAAAGCAATCGCTCCGAAATCCCGTCTGGCCGAAACTTAAAGACACCATTAATACCGTTAAAGCCTATATCCTGAGTGATTGTCAGATCTTGCAGATTATCAATATCATCCCTATAAGCTAGAAGCGACGTAATAACAGCTACAGCATCATATGCATAGGCTGAAATTCGTGTCGGCTTTTGATTAAAATTATTATAATAATGCTCTTCATATAACTTTAGATTATCATGTGGAATATCTACAAACCAAGCATCATAAAGAGTTCTAGATTTTAAAGCATTACTTTGATACCAATTAGAAATTCCAGTAATTTTTACACGATCTTTTGGAAAGTTATA
Organism: Rickettsiales bacterium; assembly: GCA_018659145.1. Taxonomy (GTDB): domain Bacteria; phylum Pseudomonadota; class Alphaproteobacteria; order Rickettsiales; family JABIRX01; genus JADHOX01. The sequence goes on along the minus strand of JABJNB010000009.1, from coordinate 16,410 downwards.
TTCTTCCAACAATGCCACTGCATCCTCTAACACTTTGCCTCCATCAGGTATAAACAACACTAACTTAAACTCACTCATTGGCCTTGGAGCATAGTCATCATCTATTAGTATATCTAGGGAGAGGTTGTCTTCTGTGATCTCCATAAGATCTCCTTCACCACCAGCTACCTCCATAAGATCTCCTTCACCACCAGCTATCTCCATAAGTTTATTAGCTTCTATTTTGTCTACCTTACTTTTTTCATAAGCAAGCAACTCATCTTCTGTTAAAAACAAAGCTCTACCTTGACTATCAGTAGGACTTTCATTAGCCACAACAACTAATCTTTTAACGTTACGACTCAATCTAACACCTTGAGTATAGAATTCACTTTTTAACACAACTCCACCCTTGTTTTCAACTGACCTCCTAAGCTCCGCGATAGCAGATGATCCAAAATCATTGGCTGGTAGTAAACTTATGTAATATTTATACTCATTACTCGCTGTATAATTAATCAATCTTTGTATTTGCTGCCTAAAATCTATGCCAAGCAAAAAAACATTTTCTTTTGCAACTGTAATGTCGTTAGAAAAAGTAAATACAAAGATATCTTTATCCTTAATGAGAGCCTCCATAGCTGCAACATTATTACTAAATACCGGTCCAATTACTATTTGGTAACCTTCCTTTATGATTTCTTGTGTAGCTTCAATTGTTTTTAACTCACTGCCCTCTGTATCAAAGGTCTTTAAAGCAATTCGCGGATCACGATTATCAAATAAAGCCAATATCGTAGCATTTAAAATTTCATTACCTATTTTTTTAGACTTCCCCGAAAGCGGCAACATCAACGCAATTTTGATTTCATTACGATCATCAAAACTGATATCTTGGAATTTCTTTGCTATTTGCTCCTTCTTAATCGCATAATCAATAACAAACTGATCTCGATTTTGTTGCTCGTCTTCAGCAGGCACCATAACATATTTCACACAACCATTTAATATAAATAAAGCTAGTATAAACGAAAGAATTCTGTATATCATGAGTCTAAATTAATTATTGTTTTTATATGGATAGCTTAAATATAGAAAAAATAAACAGTAAATATACGTCTGGTCTATATTTAATCTCAACCCCTATCGGAAACCTAGGGGACATCACCATCCGAAGTCTGGATCTAATTAAAAACTCAGACATCATCTATTGTGAGAACCCAGCAATTTCTATCAAGTTACTCCATCATTACGAGATCAAAAAGAAGTTATATAAATATTTTGATTATTCAAGTGCGGATTTAAGAAGTAAAATATGTGATTTTATCAAACAAGGTTTGGTTGTTTCCTATCTAAGTGACTGTGGAACACCAACAATTTCAGACCCTGGATATAAATTAGTACGTCATATCCGTGATAACAACCTAGATGTTTTTGCAGTTCCAGGTGCATGCAGTGCAATTGCAGCTTTATCTATTTCTGCTCTACCTACAGATAAATTTTATTTTTTTGGCTTCGCAGCTAGGACTAGCTCCAAACGCCAAACAGAATTTAAAACATTGCGCAACATTCCAGGATCTATTGTTTTCTTTGAATCGGCGAATAGATTGCTGCGCTTTCTAGAGGATGCTCGTCAAGTTTTTACTACAAATAACTTTGTTGTAATTAAAGAAATAACTAAAAAATTTGAAACCGTCAGACGCTATAACTTTGAGACTTTTGCCGAAGAGCAAATTGACTTTCCATTAAAAGGGGAGTTCATAGTTATTATAGAAAATAATACAAAAATTGTCGCAGATGAGAGTAAAGTCAGAGAGTTTCTTGAAATAGCTAAAACAGAAGTATCTGATAAAGATGCTATAAATTTAGCAAAAAAATTATTTAACTTACCTAAAAAAGATTTATACAATATGGTTTTAGAAATAAAATAATGACAAAAACTCAAAAACATATTGTTAAATTCTTTGTAATATCAGCTCTCTTATCGGTATTATCTATTATGCTAATATTGTTAATATTTGTTAGAGAGTTACCAGATTATCAAAAGTTGGTTGATTACAAACCTGTGCAAATGTCTAGATTATATTCCGCGGACGGATATTTAATTGATGAATACGCTAAAGAGAAACGCCTTTACATTCCAATCGCTTCAATACCGGATAATGTCAAAGCAGCTTTTTTATCAGCAGAAGATAGTAATTTCTATAATCATTATGGTGTTGACCCTAAGCCAATTCTCAGGGCAATTTACCAAAATATCTTCCGGGTAAGCCAAGGTCGCAATATCATTGGTGCCTCAACGATTACTCAGCAAGTAGTAAAAAATATCCTGCTGACACAAGAGAGGACATTCTCGCGTAAGATAAAGGAAGCTATTTTAGCAGTTAAAATTTCAGGAGTATTATCAAAAGATAAAATTTTAGAACTATATCTAAACGAAATTTATTTAGGATACAGGTCATATGGAGTTGCTGCTGCTGCAATCAATTATTTTGGAAAATCTTTAAACCAACTAACTCTTGAGGAAGCGGCTTTTTTAGCCATCCTGCCAAAAGCCCCAACATCTCTTGATCCGAGAAAAAATTATAGCAAAGCCTTAATTAGACGTAACTGGGTATTATCACGCATGTTAGAAGATGGAGCTATTGATCAAAAGCAATATGAGAATTCTATTACACTACCTATATTTCTTGCAGACTCGGTTGAACAAAATACCGTACATGCCGGGGCTTATTCTGAAGAAATTCGGAAAAGATCAGAAGAATTATTAGGAGATGATAAAATATTTACAGATGGATTATTTGTTTTAGGTACTTTGGATGCCAATTATCAAAATTCCGCTAGGGAGTCACTGCAATGGGGACTACACAGGTACGACAGAAGGCGTGGCTACAGAGGGCCTGTAAAACAATTGGATTTATCAATCCCTACAGAAAAAAAGAAGCAAGATTTAGCAGAGGAGAATAATCAAATAAATAACTTATTGGATTCTCTTGATGAAGAAGTGCTAGAATTCGACGCCATCAGAGAAGATTGGCCTGAATTATTAGCAGAGATTCCACAACTAAATAAAATGAAATGGCAGGATTGGGAATTAGCTTTAGTCCTAGATACAGGAGAAAATAGCGAAGAGTACAGCGCAGAAAGTAGTGACATAGAAGCCCCAATATTAGATAGTAAAGTACAAATAGGTTTTGCAGATAATTCCATAGGTTATATTAATCTTAAGGACCTAGCTTGGGCTCGTAAAGTAATTAGGGCTGAAGACTTAGAAAATGGTGGCTACAAAGATCAATGGAGTGATGAAATCACTCATGCAAAGCAAGTTTTCACAAAGGGTGACGTAATTATTGTTGAGAAAAAAAAACGAAGCAAAAATAACTACCTCCTTAGACAAATACCTAAAGTTAACGGGGCTATAGTTGTGATGAATGTTCATGATGGCAGAGTCCTAGCAATGGTAGGCGGCTATAATGATGATAAGACAGAGTTTAATAGGGCAACTCAAGCTTACAGACAGCCCGGATCAATTGTAAAACCATTTACCTATTTAGCAGCATTAGAAAAAGGCTTCATGCCAAATATGATTATTGTTGATGATGAAGTTAGAATGAAAAAGGAAGATGGCACTAGCTGGATACCTAAAAATTATTCAGGAAAATTCTATGGCCCAACCACGATGAGGCTAGGCTTAGAAAAATCGCGTAATGTTGTAACTGTGAGATTAGCTCAAATAGTTGGTTTAGAGAGGATAGCTAATTTAATGGAGAATTTAAATATTGTCGATGAAGCAGAACAAAACTACTCGATGATACTTGGATCATCAGAAAGTAATTTACTAAGAATTACTACAGGCTATGCAATGATTGCTAATGGTGGTAGAAAAATTAAGCCGCATTTTATTGAAAAAATTCATGATAACCAAGGCAAAATCATTTACAAGCGCGATAATATGGAATGCGTAAATTGTAATTTTGATCCTTATATTGCTGATATAGATATAGCATTACCTGAATTCGCACAAGAAAAAGAGCAAATTATAGATGAGAGATCTGCTTATCAAACGATTTCACTACTTGAAGGAGTGGTGCAAAGAGGTACGGGCTGGAGAGCTAAATCACTAAACAAACCTTTGGGTGGCAAAACCGGTACAACAAACGAGAGTTTTGATGCATGGTTTGTTGGCTTCTCATCAGATATAGTTGTTGGTGTTTGGGTTGGTTACGATACTCCGATATCTTTAGGTCAGCATGAGACTGGATCCTCTGTGGCAGTACCAATTTTTATAAGCGCCATGAGCAAAATACTCAATGATGAGAATGCTCAAGCTTTCAGAATTCCTGCAAATATTAAATTTGCTAAAATTGATAGGTTTAGTGGTCAAAAGCCTTCACAGCAGACGCTGCAAAAAGATATTATCTTTGAGAGTTTCAAAAGTGAGAATTATTTAAATTTTCAAAACAACCAGCAAAATAACTTTAATATAGAGTCTCAAGAGAATCTTGATTCCAAAACGGATTCAGAGAATAATAATTATGAAACAAATATTTACTAATAATAACAATTATCAATAATATGACAAAAACACTAACTCAAATATGCCAAAGCGCACATAGCGCTGGATATGACGTAGCCAGCGCTGGGAGCGAGCAAAAAAATAATATTTTACAAATCGCTGCCAATTTAATCACGAAACATCAAGATAAGATAATAGCGGTAAATAAGCAGGATATTGCGAAGGCGATGACTAAGGGTCTAACAAGCGCGATGATAGATAGATTAAGCTTAAATCCCGCCAGAATTAAAGCCATATCTGATGCTATTTTAGCTATAAGCCAATTACCCGACCCTGTTGGCAAAGTAATTTGGCAAACCACTAGACCAAATGGCCTAAATATAAAAAGAATTACAGTGCCGCTTGGGCTGCTCGCAGTTATTTATGAATCAAGGCCTAATGTAACAGCTGATGCTTTTGCATTATGCCTAAAATCTGGTAATAGTGTAATATTAAAACCAGGATCTGAAAGTTTTGACACATCAAAAGTAATTTTTGAATTATTACAGCAAGCTGTAGAGCAGGGTGGTTTAGCAAAAGATGCCATTAGTATCGTTCCCAATAGTTCAAGAGAGATGGTTGATCAACTACTATCTATGGACCAATATATTGATGTTGTTGTGCCAAGAGGGGGTAAGAATCTTATTAAGAAGGTTGTGAGTACAAGCAAAATACCTGTTTTTAAGCATCTAGATGGTAATTGTCATATATACATTCATAGGTCAGCTGACTTAGCAATAGCAAAATCTGTCTTATTTAACGCTAAATTACGGCGTACAGGTATTTGCGGAGCAGCTGAATCAGTTTTAATTGATGAAGCATTACTACCAGACGTTATTAATATTTTTGCTGACCTACATGAGGCCGGATGTGAAATAAGAGGGGATGAGCAAATATGCAAATATTTAGATTATGCCAAACCAGCGGATGATGCTGATTATGGGATGGAATATTTAGATAAAATAATATCGGTAAAAGTTGTTAAAAGCACAGAAGAAGCTTTTACTCATATCAATAAATATGGATCCGCTCATACCGATTGTATAATTGCTACGGATGAGTCCGCTATTAATGGGTTTCTACAAAAAATTGATTCGGCAATTGTGATGGTTAATAGCTCAACCCAATTTGCTGATGGTGGCGAATTCGGCCTTGGTGCTGAAATTGGTATTGCAACTGGTAAGCTACATGCAAGAGGCCCTGTTGGTTTGGAGCAATTAGTTACTTATAAATACCAAGTAGTTGGAAATGGACAAGTTAGAAAATAATTTAATTAAATAATATGCCTCATATAATTATCAAACATAGTGATAGTATCAAAGATAAGGATATTGATTATCAAAAATTATTCATTGATATCTCAGGCAAGGTTGCTGAAAATGATTTTTGTAATGTTAAATCCCTTAAATGCTACTTAATGAATCCAGAGGTTTCATATTTACCTGCAAAAGATTTCTTTATCCATGTCGAATTTATGATTTTAAAACGCGAGAACTTGGATAGCGTTAACGAAAAGGTTCGGCATATTGCAAATTTAATAAAGCAAAGTTTTCCACTGAGCTTTGCTGTTGATCCGGAAGCTCTTAGTATAGAGGTTCGTCATATGGACCCAGTGAATTATCATAAAGGTAAAATATGCTAATTAGGCGAATATTAAAAGAGTTCATAAGCCCTTACTATAAGACGGTTTTGCTATCCATCTTTTTTATGATTATCATTGCCGTATTAACAGCGGTTAATGCTTATATTATGAAGCCTATATTAGATGATATTTTTACAGATCATAACCTGCATATGCTCAAAGTATTACCATTCTTTATTATTGGCGTTGCGCTGCTTAAAGGGTTCTCAACTTATATGGCTGATACGCTGAAACGTGTTGTTGAAGTCTCAATCTTAATTGATGTGCAGAAAAGAATGTTTAAAAAAGTTCTGTTCTCTGATCTATCGGCCATGAGAAGTGTATCCACAGGATCGATTATATCGCACTTTATCAATGATATTAACATCCTAAAAAATAGCATCTCTGGCGTTTTAACTAATCTTGTTAAAGAAAGTTTAACCTTAATATTTTTATTAGGATTAATTTTCTACTACATTCCTAAATTAGCAGTTATTACTTTCTTTGTTTTTCCTTTAGCAATTTACCCTGTTTATATATTAGGCAGAAAGATGCGCAAGATATCTACCAATACCCAAAAAGAATTAGGCCAATTTACCAAACAATTAGATGAGACTTTCCAAGGTATTAATGTTGTTAAAGCATATAATGCGGAAGCAATTGAGATGGGGCATATTAAGAAATTAATGCCAAGATTATTCAAGCTATACAAAAAAGAAATCAGAACGGACAGTTTGTCCTCACCTATAACAGAACTAATTGGTGGTATTGCTCTAGCTCTTGTTGTCGGATTTGGTGGTATGGAAGTCATTAATGGGAGTATTTCTAAGGGTACCTTTATGCTATTTATGGCATCTGTTATCTCAGCCTATCGGCCTCTAAAGAGTTTAACAAAATTTAATAACTTATTGCAGATGGGCTTAGCTGCCGCGGAAAGGATCTTTGATACTTTGGATAAAGAATCTAATATTATTGAGAAAGTAGAATCGGTATTAGCCATTGAGAAGGGTGATATTGAATTTAATAATATTTCATTCTCATATAACGAATCTGAGATGGCTGTTAAAAATTTCTCAATAAAAGTTCCCGCCGGCAAAACTATTGCTTTAGTTGGATCATCTGGTAGTGGAAAATCTACAATCATGAGTTTGTTACTTAGATTTTATGATGTAAACTCAGGAGATATCATCCTAGATGGACATAATATAAAAGAATATAGCTTTAAAAATCTACGTTCAAAAATTGCCTATGTCTCTCAGGATGTGTTTTTATTTGATGATACAATTAGAACTAATATAGCCTATGGCTCTGATAAGAATGTAACTGATTCAGAAATCATTCAAGCCGCAAAATATGCGCATGCACATAAATTTATTGAAAATCTAAAAGAAGGTTACGATACTCATATTGGTCAAAGAGGCTCAAGGTTATCAGGCGGACAGAAGCAAAGAATTGTTATCGCTAGGGCCTTACTAAAAGATGCAAAAATTATCTTACTAGATGAAGCAACCTCGGCATTAGACCCAGTATCTGAGAGTAAGATAAAAGATGCTATGACCATATTACTCAAAGATAAAACCGCTATAGTCATTGCTCATCGCCTAGATACTATCAAAAATGCTGATATTATCTATATGATGTCACAGGGTAGTATTATAGCTAGTGGTACTCATGATGAATTACTTAAAGATTCTGAAGCCTATTGTAAGTTCTATTACGGTAATATTGCTGAATAATATAATAATTTATTATAGAGACGCATAATTATGCGTCTCAGCTCGGAGCAAAAACAATCTGCATAATTTAATCGTAACCCTGTAAACTCTACGGCTAAGCGACGTAAGCATATTTATTGGTAGATAATATGAACCCAGACACAAGATTTTGCGTACCTACATTGATTGATTAAATTTGAATATTATGTAGAGATGATCATTATTCGTCTTGGCTTAGAGCAAAAAACAATATCCGTAAATTTAATCGCAAATCCTGTAAGATCTACGGCTAAATGACGTAGTATCTTTATTGCTAGATAATAATAAAGCGAGACGCAAGATTTTGCGTCTCTACGTTACATTAGAATTGCTCAGTTTCTGATACTGAAGTAATTAACATTAATAATCTTTTCTTAAGTTCAGGATTTTTAATGTTAGCAAAAGAGTTAATTAGATCGATTGAGACTTTATCATCCTTGATACCACTCTCAGCGATACTATCTTCTGAATAACCTTCAAAGAAAAAACTTACTGAAGTATTTAAAGATTGAGCAATTTGGTAAAGCATACTTGCACTTACTCTGTTCTCACCTTTTTCGTATTTTTGAATTTGTTGAAATGTGATATCAACCTTCTGAGCTAGGTCAGATTGTGTCAAACCCATGACCTTTCTTTTAAAGCGAACTCTCTTACCAACATAAACATCTATAGGGTGAAACATAGCACAAAACCTCAAAGTTAACAACAATTGCGCGTATTATAGAGGCAGATTTCATACATGTCAAAGGAAAGTTACCAACGTTTAGAAAATTTCTGACGCAAGATAATGGCTAAGAGATTAATCAAAAATAAAAATACTATTAGAAATAAAATTGCTGCAGAAGTTTTTTCAACAAATCCTATTTCTGGTTTATCAGCCCAAAGAAAGACTTGGACTGGAAGTACAGTGGTTGGGCTAGTTATCTCTGTCGGTGAACTCATAATAAAAGCTACCATACCAACCATCAGCAATGGCGCTGTTTCACCAAGAGCTCTGGCAATAGCTAATATAGTTCCGGTTAAGATTCCAGGAAGTGCTAAAGGAAAAACATAATGGAAGACCACTTGGTAGGGTGATGCTCCCAGAGCTAACGCTGCGTCTTTAATCGACTTAGGTATAGATCTAATGCTATTTCTTGAAGCAATAATAATGGTTGGTAGAACAAGTAATGATAATGTTAGCCCTCCGACCAACGCTGATGACCTTGGCATATCAAAGAAATTAATAAATACCGCCAAGCCCAATAAACCAAAAATAACTGAAGGTATTCCTGCTAAATTATTAATATTGATTTCAATAATATCTGTTAATTTGTTTTTGGGTGCAAATTCTTCAAGATAGATAGCACTCAAAACACCCAGTGGAAATGACATTATCATAAAGACTATCATAGTGAAAATAGATCCTATAAATGCTGTAAATATTCCAGCTTCCTCAGGTCGAGTAGAATCTCCAGCGACAAAGAAAGAAGTATTAAAAAAGTTTTCAACCGAATTACTTGCCCGGAGTTGATTAATCCATTCAAGTTCTAATTCTGATATAGAACCACTATCTTCTTCTATATTACCCTTAAAATATTGATCAATCTTTGACGAAGCCTTGACCCACACCTCGGCAGTTTTATCAATATTACTTGGATGATTCGTTATATAATTAGTAACCTGGGTTTTAGTATTCTCCGAAATAAAGAAATATAATTCAGCCTTATCTCTACGAGAGCGAGCACCTTTGAAATTTGCTTTCAAACTGTTTTGGATTAATTTTCTGGCCTTTACCTTAATAACTTGAACTTGACCATCTTCTAGCTCCACAACTTCAATATACTTACTATCAAATAGAATAGGGAGTTTTATCTTGGTAACATAAAAAGCTGTATAAGCTTTTGATGTTATAGCTACTAGCAAGAATACTAAAAAGACAAATGAGAATAAAATAGATATAATACCCGTCTTTCTAAATCTTTGCTCTGATTTATAACGCTTCTTTAATTTTTTTTGATATTTATCTGTTTTATAAACAACATCAAAAGTAAGATTCTTACTCATATCTTTCCCTATATTTTTTTGCAGTTAGCAAAGCTATAACATTGAGTATTAAGGTTAATACAAATAATGTCATACCTAATGCAAAAGCCGAAAGAGTTTTAACTGAATCAAATTCCTGATCACCAACTAATAACGTTACTATCTGAGCTGTAGCTGTTGTCACTGACTCAAGTGGATTAATCGTCAAATTGGCTGTTAGGCCTGCAGCCATTACTACAATCATAGTCTCTCCAATAGCTCTAGATACACCAAGTATGAAAGCACCTATAATACCTGGAAGAGCAGCTGGAATAACAACTTTTTTTATTGTCTCTGATTTTGTAGCCCCAAGACCATATGACGCCGTACGTAAAGATTCTGGTACTGCTCTTATTACATCATCAGATAATGATAAAATAAAAGGTATAATCATTATACCCATCACGCTACCTGCGGCTAGCGCGCTTTCTGATGAGGCGTCCACATTAAACATAGCAAAGAAATTCTTAATTGCTGGAGCAAAAGTAAATGCCGCAAAATAACCATAAACTACAGTTGGAATTCCAGCTAATATTTCTAACAATGGCTTTGCATATTTTCTAAAAGAATGCGTCGCATATTCAGAAAGATAAATTGCTGATATAAGTCCAATAGGTGCAGATATTAGCATTGCAATAGCTGTTATTAACAATGTTCCTGAAATGATTGGAATAATCCCAAAGCTACCTTGCTCATCAAACTGTCCTGGTATCACAGCAGATTGAGGGCTCCACTTGGTTCCAAGCATAAAATCCCAAAATGGTACTGATTCAAAGAATTGTCCAGCCTGGAACACCATTGATAGAACAATCAACACTGTAATTGTAATAGAAATCAGTGAAGCAAATTTAAAAACAACGGATAGAATTTTTTCAAAATGACTTCTAGCATTAAAATCTATATTCATAATCTTTTGCAACAATAATACAACGCTGATAGAGGTTATAAATATTAGAAGAAAAATTGAGGATTGAGAAGTGTTATCTAGCAGGCTAGAGCCTACAAGTAAGCTTAAGTTGATGATTATAATCCAACTAACAGCACAGAACCCATAATATGAAGGTAGGTATTTTAGATTTTTAACTGAACCAGCTTGTTTAATTACATATCTTTTAAAATATATAAAAACAAAGGAAGTAATTGTAAGTAAGAATAATACAAGCATCTTTATGAGTTTACTAAAACAGACATAGTTTTTATAATTTTACCTAGTTAATTACCAATAATAACTTTTATAAACTCTTCTCAATTCCAACAAATTCAAAGCCGGATCATTGACTCGAGCCTTAGCTATACTCTTTGCTTCAAATTGCAAGTTTTTTGCTAGATTTTTTTCAAAAAATTATAGTAGGGGCGGGGTCCTTGCGCCCAGAAACAGAGAAGATGCTTGATCAATGGACGGGTGGTCCTTGCGCCCAGAAACAGAGAAGATGCTTGATCAATGGACGGGTGGTCCTTGCGCCCAGAAACGGAGAAGATATTTAATCAAAAGGGCAGAAAAACCCACCCCCCTATGATATACATCACATTCCAGGACCGGTTCGACCTTTATGTTTGGATGAAGCTTTTTGCTGAGCTTTAACCATATTTTGCCAAAAGCTATCACTCTCCATCTTGGAGCCAACCATAGCCTGAAGCCATGATATTTTCTGACTTGTTACATATTTAGTCCACCTACCAATAGGCTCTGCTATGCCAACAATAGTGGTTTCCTCACTAACTTGCATCTCCGTGTTTTTATTAATATTTTCTGATGCCAAAGCCAACTCAGATTTGCGATTTCTTAACTTAAAGTCATCTGTTCCAAACTTAGGTGGTTTCTTGTGTTTTTTAGGATCACGATTACCTGAAAAATCTGGTCTATGTTTTGTAGCTAATATTATATATCTTAGAAAATAGAAAACAAACCTTACAATTCTAGCTGTATAAAATGTAGCTAGAATACCAACTATAACAAATAGTAAAAATGTAAGCAATTCAGTATGTGAAGCCATTCTTGGTAAAAATATTTTTAGATTTTGTGTCTTTTAGAAATGCCAAAAATGCCTCAGCTTGCTGATGATTCTCAGAGGCCACCAAAGCCGCCTGAAACACTATTTCTTCATATAAGGTATAATCAAGTTTAGTAACTATCTTAATATTCTCATCATCATAAGCTTGCGAATAAAACAAAATAGCTAGATCATTCGGGTTATCCATCAGGTAACTACTAATATTGGATACTGTTTTGATGCGATATTTTGCAACCCAACTTGGCATATTTAATTTAGCTAAAAATAAATCAACATATTTGCGTGTATAGATTTCTTCTTCTTTGGGAATGATAAAGGTAAAATTCTTATTATGCTTGATATGATATTCTAACTCTTCAACATCCAATTTATTAAATTTATCTTGATTAAGATTTGCAACAATAACTAATCGATCAACAAATAAATTAGTTATTGATGTAATATCAATTAAGCCTTTCTGCTTTAATTGCATAATCCAGTCATTGTGGGAAGTTATAACCATATCAACCGCTAGACCTTCCTGAATCTGATCTAACAAATCTGTTGATTGTGAGAATGAGGCATTAATTGAATTCTCGCCTAATTTTGCATACTCAACCAAAATTTCAGATATCACCACAGAAGTTTCAGGAGTACTAATAATATTTAAAGTTGCACTATATGATATGCTTGAGATAGAAAATAAACAGAGACAATATATAAAGAATTTTCTAAATTTGGACAAAAGACAAGAGTACAACAGATTAGACTAAAGATTAATTTATAGATTAATTATATTAGATTCTCCCAACTCTCAATCAATTTAAATAATACTTACCCTAAAATATGATTTATACTTTTTATAGAGGCTGGGTTTACAGGTTATGTAACAATATAATTAGAAAGCCTTTACCGCTAAAGACATATATTATTATAAAAAACTCTTGCCCAATTCTATTGCGGCACAACCTATTATCCCCTGCCTAGAAACATCGAATTCGAGTTTTGCCATGGGCAGGAGAGCCAAGTTCCTAAGGCCAGAATAACAATTATAGATTTTACATATATCCATACGGATCTGGCGTGAACGCCCGAAGCAGGAAGATTTACATTATAGCAAGATAGATATACACAGACTCACCCTACACAGTCTGGACAACCTAAAACAATTTTATTTAAACATTAAATTGACAAATTTTAATATTTTGTACTATATAACTTAGCAAATTTTAGGTTAATAATATGTCATTACCATTAATGCCACTCGCAACTGCAGTGTGGTTAGTTCAAAATACAGCACTTACATTTAAACAAATCTCGCATTTCTGCGCTATGCATGAAATGGAAATTCAAAGTATTGCAGATGGAGAGATAGCTGCTAATATCAAAGGTAGGAATCCTATTCTATTAGGACAGATTTCCGCAGGCAACCTAGCTGAATGCGAAAATGATCCAGAGAAAGCTCTTGAATTCATTCAGCCAGATATTGAAGATAAATTAATTACTTCTAAAACTAAAAAATACATTCCTATAGCAAAACGTCGGGATAAACCTGATGCTGTTGCTTGGGTAATTAAAAATTACCCTGATATTCCTGATAATAAAATTGCTAAATTAATTGGTACAACAAAACTGACTATCGAAGCAATTCGTTCTAGAACTCATTCAAATATCCAACAAATTCAACCGCGTGACCCTGTACTACTTGGTATTTGCTCACAAACAGAATTAAACAAACTAGCTGAGAAAGCTGAAAGCTTAAAAGAATCTAAGGCTTAAATTTGTAGGAGCGGGGTTTTTTCCGCTACTACCTAGAGTAAAAGCAGAATTATGCGATAAATACCCTTGTATAACAAGGGTTCAGCGCACAATAAAAATGCATCGTGGGGCGTGGTCCTCCGCCTAGAAACATCGAACTGGTCTCCCAAGGGCGAGAGGAGCATGCCCCTACGAAATTACGTAGAGACGAAATTTTTGCGTATCATTATATTTAATTCAACATCACCAATAATTAATGTGCTCTAGTCACAGATTTTTTACCTTCTGATACAATAATAGACCAGGCATAAATCAAGAAAATTCATTGCTCAAAACCAACAGTTTAGAACAAAATACACGCATTAAGGTATGTTTTCGTTACTAATTCTCCATCTTTTCAAATATAGCTTGTTATTTAACTTCCATCTTTTAACGAACAACACGCAATTATTTAAAGGACATAAAATGAGACAACTAAGACAAATAGTTCGAAGTTCATCACAAGGATTATTCAACAAGCAAAACTACACAACCCAGGTCTCTAACCCTCTAGGAACTCTAACCACTATTGGATTTCCTTTAGTTATACGTGATCGCGGTCAATCAGGACGAAGAAATGCTGATACAGCATTCTTTGATCCTTACGGGCGTTACACGCATCATGTACATAGTGGCTTTAAAAAACCCAGTTATATAGAAGATGGCGGCCAAACTTCTAATGCCAGTATGGAAATTGCAGAAAGACCAGCGTCCGAAGGTCTATCTCAAGTTGCAATTGATACAAGAAGCGGGCCTATAAGATACCTAACTAGGCATACTGGTAATCGTCTAAAACCTATGCATAAAGATGACTTACAGAGATGGTATAGATATGTAGATAGGCATGGTGTTAATGTTATTTTCAAATTATTTCACTTTAATAACAAATTTCGAGAGCTAGAACAAGCTATAGATATAATTGTCAGAAATAACTATAAGCTTGAACTAGCCATTCCTCATACTCCAGGATCTGAGCATATGCCTTTCTTTATTCGCAAAGTTAGAGAAGCCATACTAATATTAAAAGATATCCCTGAAGGCAAATTATCCGTAAAACGTATGGTTACAGGATTAACAATAGAAGAGGCTAGAGAGATGGCACATATAATATTTCCGCTTGCTCTAGAACATGGTGTTGATGAAGTCTCGCTGCACGCTCATGGTAATTGTAATGGTATGATTGCCAAAGCATGCGCTGAATTTATTGCTATAGGTATAGAGCATGGTATTAAAGCTGTTAATGCAGATACCGTTCCAGGACTAAAATATCAAAATACTCTTTTTCCAACTGTAGCAGATATTACACATGAACTATATAATGCACATGGCATAGAAGCTAGGCCTAGAGGTGAAGAGTTAGAACGATTTGATGAAATTAATCATATCCAAGGCCATATAGTAGAGCCCAGCCTTGCAGGTGTTAATGTAAGCGGATTTTGGTCTGATCATGACAAACTCTTTATGGGTATGCCAGATGGAGGAGAATCTTTTTCTGTAGCAGCAATACAAAGATCTGGTATCTGCACATCACTTAATATTAATCTTCAACAAGCGGGACAAATTTTTAAATTTTATTACCGAAATAATCGAGATAATATCTCTACCAATTCTGTAACACCGGGCCATGCTATAGTTGAAACCATGACAAATATTCAGATCAGTAATACAATTGATGATATCAAAAAATTTGCAGCATCCAAAGGTAAAGCTGTATATAGTCTCGACCAAGATGAATTAAGAGAATTATATGATACAGCTTTAAAAAGCATTCCTCTTAAAAAATTATATGCAAATATACCAGCTGATTATATTGATACTTTTAGAGATGGTGTAAGTGATGATGATGCTTACTCACGGCCATTTTCTCCAGAGATTAAAGAGCTATTATGCGAGATGCATATGGAACATGTTCTCAAGCAGGATACATTTAAAGATCTCTCCCAAGATTTAAAAGACAGACTAGTATCAGCTTCTAGGAGCAAACAAGAAGTTTGTCATATTGTTCTGGTAGCAAGACATCAAGCAGAGCCATCATTGCTTCATGACATGTTATTAGATGATACCCAGCCTTACAATCAAAGATCTTTAGTACAGGCTGCAGGAGGAAGAGAATATATTGAGATGGACAAAGTTGGAGAAGTCGGACCTAGGCTGGAAGAACAATTCAGAGAAGAGGGTTTATCAGGTAAAGCTCTACAAGATAAAGTCGCGGAGGCTATCTCGGTAGGTACAGACTTTATTGAGAACATGCTAAAAAATGGACCAGCTCCATCACCGCATACATTAACCTCCGCAGGTTTTGTAAATGCAACTGCAGTACATAAAATGGATCCACAACAAAGAATACAAGAAGTGCAAGAATGGTTAAGCTATCATGATCCTTATGAAGATTATAAAGAAAAAGAACAACCTCAGCTTAAATTTGATCCAACTGGCAAATATACCGAAATGTGCTCAAGGTTTGATCAAGAAAATAAGTTTAAAGCAATGGTACATAATCGATAAACTTTTGATATCACATATAAGGGAAGTGTTCCTCCCACCCGTCAACCATCGGGTTCTGAACTTGTTTCCGGGCGAAAAAACCCCGCCCCTACGATTCTTTGTGTAAAAAATATTAAATTCATTATTAATACGGAATATCGCATG
>JABJNB010000069.1 GCA_018659145.1 Rickettsiales bacterium | reverse complement strand
CATATATTAATATTAGTCTACATTACTGGATAATGAACTCACAGCATGATATAGCTTTTGTTAGGAGTTTGGTTTTTTATAATAACCCTATGTAGCCAAGGCCATCAAATAACTCTTTGATTGCTTTACCTAAGAAATTCTTAAATATATAAGAAACATATTATCCATACATAGCACACGAACGTAAGTGTATAAGCCCTAATAGAGCCATTTTGGAATTTTATATCGGTAAATATATGGATGGCTAGATAAATCATGCCAATAACGAGTAAAATAATAAACAATGGAAGAATAGGTCTCTGAGAATCAAATCCCAAGAGAACCCATATAGGTATGAGGCAGGATATTAGCGCAATTTTGGAGAATATGTTACACATTGCCGATTTGTTTTCTAGCATCTTTTTGGTACTTGTTTTTTCCTGTTTGTTGGCAAGATCCATAATATATTTATTCAAAAACTAAACAGTTGTTGTAACCTATTATAATAGGCTACATTCTTCATGCAATATATTAGATATTTTATATCTCTATTATTCAGTATTGCTTTGTAAACTCCTACACCTTTCTTGCTTATTAGAGAGAGAGGGAATCCTATCTGATTTAGCAAGAGAATACGCTCTTTGTTTAATTTATTCTTAGCACCATGCACCTAGGCAATGGTTTACAGGATACTTCTCATTGGCATATGGATGTCTATCAAATATTCATAATTCTTATGCCATAATTCATGTACAATATCGAGAGAAAGAGGGAATCCTATTTGTTCCAAGGAGCTAACTCGTTTATTGCCTTCAGAGTGAACTTTCTTGTTTGCGCAAGACATTAATAATATTAACAAAATATGAATTATTTTAAGTACTTATTAATAACATCCAGAAGCAATTCCTCTGGTTTCTTTTTAGCAATCAAGGACAAATTATTATTCAAGTCAAGGCTAATAACCCCTATAATTAACGAGCTAATTAATACTGAATTCTCTTCTGTGTTTTTTAATTTATAATAGTCTATAAATCTAGATATCACAAATTCAAGAAGTTCTTTTTTCTCAGGATTAGTGATATTCACATCTTCTTTTTTGGGGTAAAATTCAAATAATAGTTTCCATAAATTCTTATTTTTTTGTGAATATTGAACCAATGTTTTGATTAAACTACTCGCCAAAAGATCTTCTTTTACAACCGATAATAAATCTTTGGCAACGTATTGTATTACAGAAATATGTAAGGCATCAAGCGATTCAAAATAATCATACAGAGTCGCCGTACCAATATTACATTTGTCTGCTATGTCTCTAGTACCAATATTATCTTTGCCCTGCTCATTAATTAATTCAGCAGTAATTTTAATAATATGTTCTCGATTAGTCTTTCTGGGCTTTGCCATATATCATCATAAATAATAGGCCTTAAACTTTATATTGCTAAATAAACAATGTATATCCGAACAATGATTGGATATATCTTTACTTCCATTTTGTTAGGTGGTACCTCTTAACCGAACAATGGTTGGTTATTATGGATAAAAATACAGATGAGCTACAAGATTTAGAACTCTTTCGGCTTATATTAAGCGAGCTGGATACTCTTAAAACTCACCTATTTACCTTACATATGGTTGTTGAAAAAGATAAATATATTGAAATAATCAGGTCAGTTAATCAATTAGCTAGATTCTTTTCCGATCTTATCGATAGGTATTTAGATGTCTATGACCTTCATGACGTTACTAATATTGTGGATATCAAGCCAACAAAAGACTAACTCTCTTCCTTATGAAGAATCTTACTATTATTTATATTGGTTTGTTTATCTGAGCTAATGTAATGTATGGTTTACCTGATTTATCAACGGATTTTTCTTTAGGCTCTGTTAACAATTTTGTATTTAATTAGGCAAGTAATTCTTTGTATAAGGGCTTTATATACAATATGGTAAATCTAGTAGCTCCAGTTTTCATGCCTTACTGGAAGCCTATTCAACTCATCTTTATAGACTTTCCAATTAGGCATAAATTTTCCTATCAGAGAAACAAAATTCTCATTATGCGTTGGTTCCAGAAGGTGAGTTAATTCATGAACAACAATATACTCTAGACATTCAGGCGGTTTCTTGGCCAACTCCAGATTTAACCAAATCTTTTTATTAACAGGGTTACAGCTTCCCCACTTGGTTTTCATTTTTCTTACACCAAAATTTAAAACCTTAACACCCATTATTTTCTCATACTTCTCTATCAAAGCTGGAACTTTGCTCTTTAGCTGACATCGATACCATTCATCAAATATTTTTTTTCTTTTCTCTTCACTCGTTTCTGGACGGATAAAAAGTGAAATTGTTTTATGGTTTAGAGTTATTTTTGGCGGCTTATTATGCTCCAACACTTTTAATAAATAACGCTCTCCATTAAAGTAGTGGCTCTCCCTATTTAAATACTCTCTAGGCGCCTCTCTATCTTGACCAATAAGTTTTTGTTGCTGCTTTTTAATCCACCCTAATTTTGATATTAAAAACACTCTAATTATATCAATAGGCATTGTTAGGGGAGCGGAAACTCTAACCTTACCATTAGGTGGATAAACGCTTAGATGGATATTCTTAATATCCTTCTGAGTAACGTCTATATTTAATTTACCAAGCTCCAACTGTGTTATCATTAATAATCTCGTTGCTGTTTTATAATAGAAAATATATCTTCAACTTTTTCAAAATCGTTTAATATTTGATAGATAGCATGCTTGATAATATTTTCTCTTGCTTGATTACCTCTCCAATCATCACTTCTACTCGACAAAACAGCGGCATCAACTTTAAGAGCCAAGTCCTCATCTTTATCAAGGTTATTATACAAAGCTCTCTTGGCACTGGTATTAAGCTCAGAAGGTATGCTATCAGATTGCCCAGTTGTAACCTTCTTGGCTAATTCAGCTACCTTCAATAAATATTCTTCATATTTTACTGCCCCAACTTTACGCTGCTTAATTATTTCATCAAGCAACATAGACATTTCATCAAAATATGCAGGATCAAGGAGGTGGTCTTTAATAATTTTGCTTCTAACATTATTTTCAATAGTCTCAGCTATAGCATCCTTACTTCCTTTTATACCGCTTGGAAGATTATTAATAGCTTCAGCAATTCCGCTCTTCACAATTACATCAATTAAAGGCATGTCCCCGAAAGGTGATATAATAACTGAATCATTGGCTTGAATATAGTTGTCAATCAGGTGACGCATATCAGCTTCATATGCTTTTAAGTCAATCACTTCACCACTCGCCATACGGATAATCTCGCGTAATTTGATGTAATGATCCATTCGTGATTTAATATGATCTATTTGGCTAATATTATAACCAGCAACTTCCATTTCATCTGCAATATTTGCATAGGCACGTATAAATGAGACGGTAACTTTATAAAGCGTATTGCGCTGAACTTCACGGGCTTTAAGTTCTTCTGGTATTTCAGTATTACCACAAAAATAGCGGATATAGTCAATATCTGCTTTGGGTGGCTCCACTGGTTCACACAGCAACTCAACGGCCTCAAGCGCATTATCAAGACGCTCCCGACCTAACTTCAAACGGTCTTTTAAAAGAATATCGCAGTCTTTTGCTTCAAACCCATCATAATCTAGTTCATTTGTATATACAGCAACGGCATTTTCCACTTTTTTAAATAAGTCTTTGTAGTCCACAATAAAACCAAAGTCTTTACCATCACCATCCAAGCGGTTTACCCTGCAAATGGCCTGAAATAGTCCGTGGTCTTGCATAGACTTATCAATATAAAGATATGTGCAACTTGGTGCATCAAAACCAGTAAGAAGCTTATCTACCACTACCAACAGCTTCATATTGGCAGGTTCATCAATGAATAGGTTTTTTACATCATCTTCATAGGTTTCAGTTTTGCTTTTTCCAGCCTTAGCAGTCACTCCTTTTAGCAAGTCCGTATAGGTCTTGAAAATATATTCTTTATCCGTTTCAGTGTTGGCGCCAGTATCTTCTGTAGTTATATCCTTGGTTTGTGGGTTATAAGACGTAACAACAGCGCATTTGCCTTTTAATTCTGTATTTTGAAAAAGGTCATAATAACGGCAAGCTTCATAAATACTTGAAGCCACCAATATAGCATTTCCAGCATGTGAGTTAAGCCTTGGCTTAACATTAAAATCATAAATTATGTCGGTAACTACCTTGCTCATACGGGAACGAGAACTAAGCACATTTTGCATAGTGCCCCATTTCTTTTTTAGCTCAGCTTGCTGGAATTCATTCAAGCCTTTAGTTTTAGCCTTAAACCATTCATCAACTCGCTCTGGTGAGCTTAATTTCTGGTCAATGTCACGTGCCTCATATACCAAATCCAACACCACACCATCTTCAACGGCTTCATTAAATTTATAGGTGTGGATATATTTACCAAACACCTCAAGGCTTGAAGTTTTGTCTTTTTTGAGCAATGGCGTTCCTGTGAATCCGATAAACAAAGCATTTGGCATCATAGCCTTCATAACTTTGTGTAGTTTGTCGCTTTGCGTTCTATGGCACTCATCAACAAATACAAATAATTCACCCACGGCATGGCTAGGTTGGCTTTTAAGCTCTTTAATGAAGGCGTTAAAATCACCCACATCTTTACGGCCAAATTTATGAACCAACGAGCATAAAAGTCTTGGCGTTGTTTGTCCCAGTTTGCTCATTAAATCACGGGCGCTACTAGTGCGGTACATAGCCTCGCCAGCGGCATTAAATACACGCTCAATCTGTTTGTCTAGTTCGCTACGATCAGTGACTATCAACACCCTAGCATTGGAGTTGTTTTCCGGTATCCACTTTGCAAGCAGTACCATAGCAATACTTTTACCGCTGCCTTGTGTATGCCAGATAATACCACCCTCACGGCGGCGCACATGCTCCTGAGCAGCTTTGATACCGAAATATTGATGTACACGTGGCAGCTTTTTTATGCCACCATCGAAGAGTACAAAGTCACACATCAATTCGATTAGACGTTTTTTATTGCATATTTTGCT
>JABJNB010000008.1 GCA_018659145.1 Rickettsiales bacterium | reverse complement strand
TTGCTATAGCCCTGAATTTGCAATTTGGAGCTAGTATATCTTGCAAGACTTTGGATTTTATAGCTGCTGATATCTTCGTACTCGATCTTAATATGGAACTCATGCTGATACTCTTTTTTAATTTATACTTAAGAGTATATTGCTAAATTTGACTTACTAGACCGGATTCACCGGACGCTTACTAACGATCTATTTATTCCAGTATTTCAAAAGTAAATAAAAGTCACTTTATTTATTAGCAATTCTATACTCACATCAATTTGCTTAACCAAGGATTGCTGCACGAAAATTATGATAAATCCGTAAAATAGCCAAATATTAAGAAAATTCTTGGGATAATATGAGCAATAAGATTGCTCTTTTATCAATATCTCAAATTAATCTTAGATTTGAGACGTGCCCCTAATTACTTCTGAAAATACAACAAAAACTACACCTTATCTTTTGACAAACTTACTAGTAATTGAGTATTATTGTCAAAGGATTGGATTAATTCACCATTAATAAGCTTTATCATATCAGCAAAAGAATGCCTGAGGTTATAGACATTATTTTGCTCTATTTTTAATACAGATTCAATGCTATCAAGAGATTGGTTAACTTCTTGCATTTTAGCTTTAAAATAATCTAGCTCTTTCTTAAGATCAGTGTGTTTAGTCATAATAATTACCTTGTTGTTAGTTTACAAAATTTCGCACCATTACAAAGTGGCGCTGGGAAGTTTGTAAGTCACAACAAGTGAAGACCCCCCTATATGTTACCACATAAGGCTTCCCAGCATAATACTATCAAAATGAAATAAATTGCATTTTGACGCTATGCTAAACGCTTGTTGTAGGATTACAAAGTCCCTAAAACAGACATTAGCCATAACATAAAAAAGGTCAAAGTAATTTTTATTATGGGACTGTCTTAAATAAATATTCAGGGGATCTTCTCTAAAAACTCATCACTCCTAGATAAAAAAACCATTTATCTGGGAGTAACCACCCCTAAATCAAAATTAAAACAAGATAAGCAAATTGAGGTCTTAAAAAGAATTAGTTTAATAGCTTGGACTCTCTTTAGTTCAGATTTAAATATCTATAAATACTAGCTTTGGAAAGAGCATATTTTGTCATTAAATCTTTAATCTTAATTCCCTGCTCTCTTTTTTGTTTTAGTTCGACTATTTGCTCTTTATTTAATTTTTTCTTTTTTCCAAAACTAACTCCATTTGCTAGAGCTTTCTTGATACCATCCATTTGTCTTTCAGCTCTAATTTCTGTTTCAAACTGAGAAATAGCACCAAGCATATTGAAGAGTAATCTTCCAGTTGCATCATTAGTATCTATATTTTGATCTATGACTTGAATAGCGACTTTCTTTCTTTTTAATTCTTCTGCTATTTGGCAAAGATGAAGTGTTGATCTGGCGAGGCGATCAAGGCGGGTAACAACTATTGTATCATCTTCTCTAACATATTCTAGGCAATCCTTAAGCCTTGGTCTATTGTCACTTGTACCACTTTTCTTTTCTTGGAAGATTTTATTGCAATGACTTAATTTATCGAGCTGAATATCTAGGCTTTGACCTACTGAGCTTACTCGAGCATATCCTACTTTAGACATGGCTAGTTATTTTGTTTATTAACTAATTCATAGAGAGACTCAGGAGCTAAATCAGCACCATTTCCCCATGATAAAGTATCGTTAATAATTCTAAAATTCTTAAAATAACTAATGTCTTTTAAAGGCTCAAAAACACCACTTCTTTTGTTTATTTTTTCTGATAGATTAATTTCACCCTCTACTCCGTCATTGAAGGCAATCCAAACTTTATAATTTTTAATATATTTTGCGTCTACTACATGCTTAAACATAATTTATTCTAAAGGTTCTATTTTATTTAAAGGCTGATCACTTACTGCCAATTCCCAATCTTTTATTAATTCGTCTTTATGTAAACTATACCAATCAAGAACTGCTTTCATAGCTCTTCTTGGAAATTTACCAGTTATTACTCCAGAATTAATTTCAATAGTAATTTCATATTTACCATATTTGGCATGAAAATGTGGAGGGTTATGTTCATCATAATACATACAAATCACAATTCCTAAAAAACGACTTATTTCGGGCATTCAAAAAAACAAATTAATTGTTACTAAAAACTCATTGATTAGCAATCAATGATGTCTCATATTATCTAAAAGAAATTAATAATCAACTATTGAGACATTAAAAGAGACATATTATTCGATAGTATCGGAAAGTATACTTTCTGATACTATACAAATGAAACAATTCTGAAATTATATATCTTTATGAAAAGACACAATTTACAAACGAAGACCAGATCAAACACTTAGCTGGAACATGAGCAACATATTTGGATCTATTAATTTCTTATTAAAGTGTGAAGCCACTCTACATAACCATACATTTAGACTTCGGATCAGTGCATTGAGGGGTTGGATCAGCGGGCTTTCTGTATGATCCTTTTGGTGGTTGAGGAGTTTCTTGATGTTGCTTCACAAAGCTTACTTCCTCTTGAAGTATCCCTACAGTAGTAGTAAGTTGATATATTTGTGCATTTTGTTCTCTGGCATCTGTCATAGCCATATTCTGAGATTGGCTATCTGCTTCAGCAGATTGTGAAGCCATTACTAATGCTTGATTACCACTGCCAACTTCTATGTCAGCAGTTCTATCTTGCTTTTTGGCTAATTGGGACTCTTGAGCCTTAATTTGTTTTTTTTGCGCTGCAGTTTCAGCTTTGAGTTTTTCTATTTCTTGTTCTCTAGCCTGTTCTCTTACTTCGCGCTCCCTATCTTTAGCCTCCTGCGCTTCAACCCTAGCTAATAATGCTGCCATTTTCGTATCTTGAGAGTTTTCCCTCTGCGCTGGTACAACTACAAGATTTGCTGCAGCTGATGATAACGGATTTCCCATTGGATTCATCGTAAC